>NZ_JACHDL010000003.1:0-390755 GCF_014201055.1 Paraburkholderia sp. CI2 | reverse complement strand
CCATCACGGTGGCCAGGGACCTGGACGGCACGACAGTGGACTTCGGTGGCACCGATGGCGCGCGCACGCTGGGCGGCGTGAAGGCCGGTGCGCTGAGCGACACCAGCAACGAAGCGGTGAACGGCTCGCAGCTGCACGCGACCAACCAGAACGTGACGACCAACACGGCCGGCATCGCGGCCAACGCGACGAACATCGCGGCCAACACGACGAACATCGCGGCCAACACGACGAACATCGCCGCCAACGCGACGGACGTTGCGGCCAACAAGACGGCGATCACCAGCATCGACGGCCGCGTGACCAATGTGGAAGGTTCGGTCACGAATCTGACGCAGCAACTGGACGGCGGCAGCGTCGGCCTGGTGCAGCAGGACGCGACCAGCAAGGCCATCACGGTGGCCAGGGACCTGGACGGCACGACGGTGGACTTCGGTGGCACCGATGGCGCGCGCACGCTGAGCGGCGTTGCCGACGGTGCGATTGCAGCGGGCAGCAAGGAAGCCGTCAACGGCAGCCAGTTGTATGCGAACTCGGCGAGCGTGGCCGCTGGTCTGGGTGGCGGCTCGACCGTGAACGCGGACGGCACGATCAGCGCACCGAGCTACAGCGTGGGCGGTACGACCGTGCATAGCGTAGGCGATGCCGTCACCAACCTGGATGACCGGGTCACGCAGAACACCACGGACATCACGAAGCTGCAGACCCAGGTGGGCGACGTCGGAACACAACTGTCGGGCGCGGTGCAGTACGACCGTAACGTTGACGGTTCGGTGAACTTCGGTTCCGTGACGCTGGGTGGTGGCCAGAGCGCAGGTCCGGTGATCCTGACCAATGTGGCGAACGGCACGAGCCAGTATGACGCGGTGAACTACGGCCAGCTGTCGGCGTTGCAGGACCAGGTGACGGATCTCAACGGCCAGGTGATGGATCTCGGTTCCCAGGTGTCGAACATCCAGCCGGTCACCCCGGATGTTTCGTCGTCGGACCGCAACAGTGAAGCAGTGGCTAACGCGGCGATGCCGGGTACCGGTGCGGGCAGCACGGTGGTTGGGGCAAACGCCAGCGCCGCAGCGGAGAACGCGGTGGCAGTGGGCACCAATGCGGCGGCGACCGGCGTCAACTCGACGGCGATCGGCACGGGCTCGCAGGCTGGCAATGCGAACTCGGTGGCGTTGGGTCAGGGCTCGGTGACGGATCGCGATAACTCGGTATCGGTGGGTTCAGCGGGTCACGAACGCCAGATCACCAACGTCGCAGCGGGTACGGCGGACACGGATGCAGTCAATGTCGGTCAGATGAACAGCTCGGTCGCACAAGGCGTTCAGCAGGCCAACAACTACACCGATCAGCGTATCAACGCGACCAACCAGGCGGTCAACAATCTCGCCAGGAACGCCTACTCGGGAATCGCCGCCGCTACCGCGCTGACGATGATTCCAGAAGTCGATCAAGGCAAGAAACTGTCGTTCGGTATCGCGGCAGCGACTTACAACGGTTATCAGGCGATCGCACTGGGCGGTACGGCTCGTATCAAGGACAACATCAAGGTGAAAGCGGGTGTTGGGATGTCCGCGGGTGGCACGACTGCCGGGATTGGTGCCTCGTATCAGTGGTAAGCGGTCGGCGGGAAAGGGTGCGTGTGCCCTCTCCCGCTTTTTCACGATCCCCAGACTTCTTTCGTGGGAACAAAGTGGCAGTTGAACTGCCCTTCTAGTCTTACCGTGTCACATAATTAGTTGCACAGTCTATTGCCGTACAGGAAGAGTGCCATCGTTGCGTGAGTCGTAGTCCAAGCAGGGGTGCTGTCACGTTAAATTGTTCGCGACGCAATAGCGGAGAGGACAGACGCCTGCTCAGAAAACGGACGGAGTTTGGGTGGCCTCAGTGAAACAATGCCAGGCGGCGAAGCGTGTGGCGAGCTGTTTGCGGTAGAGTGAGGCGCGTAGCAGGTGTCGCTTGAGCGCGAAGTGCTGACGGATCGGACCGAAGCTCGATAAGAAAGCCTGCGTGCGTTCAGGATCGCGGAAGCCACGCATGCGTCGCTCACGTTCGCGCGTCGGCTGATGACTGTTTTCAGCTCGGTTATTGATTCGCGCGCTGGCTTTGACGAAAACGTGCTTCACATGAGCGAGCTCGGGAATCTCGGCTTTCGCCGCCGGATAGCTGCGCAGCTGGTCGGTCACGATCTTGCGCGGTGCTTCAGCACACGAGGCAAGCGTTCAATGCATCACCTATGACGCAGGCGAAGGCGCTGACGATCCGCCTCTAATGTTCGCTTTCACAACGGCTATCTGAAATGGAGTCGTTGGCGACTGGTAATACTCGGCGCGTCTTTAGCGAACACGCGGAAAGTATTGCGGCTTTTCATGCACGAAACAGGGACACCCGTCTTCATGGATGGACGCGAGCCTCGAAAATAAATCATCGAACGCGCGCTGCGATTTTTTTCGCATTTTTTCCCCGTACGATGTTTTCGTGCTTTTCTGCCGCTTTGCGAATAGAGGTTTATGAAAAACAGAATTGCCGGATTCGATGGATTGCGCGCGATCGCTGTGCTGATGGTGTTTCTGCAGCATCGACTCTTCGGCGACATCGGCGAAATCGGGCATCTCGGCGTGTGGATTTTCTTTGCGCTGAGCGGCTTTCTGATCATCGGCATCCTGTCGTCGCGGCGCGCGCGCATCGAAGAGGGCGACAGCTGTTTCCGCACCGAACTCGGGCGCTTTCTGTTTCGTCGCACGGTGCGCATCTTTCCGATCTATTACCTGATGCTCGTCGTGATGTGCGTGCTGATGGCATTCGGCCTCGCGAATCCGGAACTGGCGAGCGGCATGCCGTTTCACTTCGCGTATCTGTCCAACTTCTGGATCGGCTCGGTGCTGCGTTACTGGCCGGGCCGCTATTCGCACTTGTGGAGCCTCGCGATCGAGGAGCAGTTCTATCTCGTCGTTGCGCCGTTTTTGCTGCTGCTCGCGACGCGGCGACATCGAGCGGCATGTTGGGCGATCGTGGCGCTCGGCCTTGCCGCGCTGTTCGCGATGCGCGCCGCGCATTGGGATGAGATCACGATCTATACGCACCCGTTGAGCAATGTCTGGTTGCTCGCGTTGGGCGGCATCGGTGGTCTGGTGATCGAGGACGATCGCGGCCGCGTGCGTGCCTGGCTCGGTCATGGCCTGACGCTGTTCGCGCTGAGTCTGGTCGTGATCGGTTTGTGCGCGGCCGAGCCGAGGTGGAACATGCTCGACGATCCCTTGCTGTTTACCGCGATCAGCGCAACGTACGGGATCGGTATCGCGGCGCTGGTGGCTTCGATCGCGTGTTGCCGCAATGCTGCCGTGATGGGTCTGCTACAGACGCGTTGGCTCGCCGGTCTTGGGCGTATCAGTTACGGCTTCTATCTGTATCACAACCTGATCCCCGATCTGACGCGTAACCGTCACGCCGAGGCGTTGTTTGGCGGCACCGTGCCGATGTGGGCACATATGCTTGGCATCGTCGCGTCGTTTGCGATTTCGCTTGGCATTGCGGTGCTGTCGTGGCGGTTGATCGAGGCGCCGATTTTGCGAGTGAAGGCGCGCGGCGAATCGGTATTGAAAGCAGCGGAGAACGTCGCTTCCGACGTAGCCTGAAAGATCGAACCAGGTCGATGCGCGAGGCGCTTTCCCGCGATGCCGACCGACCCGGGATCGTCGGACTTCGCGTAGCGCATCATCAGGCCCGTCAAGCCGCCGCAGGCTCGTGCACGATCTTCAGCGTGCTCTTGTGCTCGGCGATGAACCGATAAACGGTGTCCCCGGGTACGGTCTCGTGCTCGAGCAACTGGTCCGAAATGTCGCGCAGTACCGGCTCGTACGCGTGCAGTAGCCCGTAGCAAAGTTCGTTGAGTTCCTTGAGCAGCACGTTCGCATGCTCGATTGCGCTCTTCATTTGCAGGCCCGCATACTGCGACGGCAGCGCCGCGAGACTGAACAGATCGCCGTCGCTGTTGAAGCCGAACTTCGACACCATGTCGAGGCTGATACGCGAGGCCTCCTGCAAGTCCGACGCGGCGCCGCTCGATGCTTCGGAGAACATCAGAATCTCCGCGTTGCGTCCGCCGAGCAGCACCTGGATCTCGTTGCGGATTTCCGTTTCGCGGTACAGGTGCTTGTCCTGCGCCTTCGTGATCAGCGCGACGCCAAGCGCGCCGCCGCGCGGCAGAATCGTCACTTCCTCGAGCACGCCGGTGCCAAGCAGCGCCGCGACCAGACCATGACCCGCCTCATGCACCGCGATGCGCCTGCGCTCGTCCTCGGTGAGCGCGCGCTCGGCGCCGCTCACGTCGCCGATGCGCGCGATCTTGATCGCTTCCATGAAGTGCTTCGCGGCGATTTCGTTATCGCCCGCCTTGCGCGCGATCAGCCCCGCCTGATTCACGACCATCGCGACGGTGGCCGGCGACAGTCCGGTCGTCAAACGCGCGAGCTGGTCGTAGTCGATATCCGCCGCTTTCGACTTCAGCCGCTGCGCGTAGAAACGGAAAATCTTGGCGCGGTCTTCGCGATCCGGCAGACGTACCTGCACCGTGCGATCGAAACGGCCGGGACGGCGCAATGCCTCGTCGAGATTGTCGGGATGGTTGGTCGCGGCCACGACGATCACGCCCTCGTTCGACTCGAAGCCGTCCATCTCCGCGAGCAGCTGGTTGATGATCCGGTTGCTTTCGGCTTCGACCGGACCACCGCCGGTGTCGGTTCGTTTCGCGAGACCGTCCGCTTCGTCGATGAAGATGACCGTCGGCGCGTTCTTGCGCGCGAGTTCGAACAGGTGCCGCACCTTCTGGATACCGACACCGTAGTACTTCGCGCTGAAATAGCTGCCCGTGATCGAAATGAAGTTCGCGCCGCATTCGCCGGCCAGCGCCTGAGCGAGCCGCGTCTTGCCGACGCCGGGCGCGCCGACCATCAGGATGCCGCACGGCGCGCGCACGCCCAGCGACGAGAACTGCTTCGGATCGGACAGGTAACCGCGAATGTCGGCGAGCGCGGCCTTCGCTTCGTTCGCGCCGATCACGTCGTCGAAACGCAGCGTCGGTGTTTCGCTGAGCAGCTTCGCGCCGCCCTTCATCTCGCGTCGCATAAACCACGCCATGCCGCCGATCAGCGCGAGCGGCAGCAGCACGCTCAGCGCGTCGCGGAACTGGTCGAACAGCTGGGTCCAGCGTGCGCCGTCGCCGTGGATATCGACGTCGGGCAGCCATACGAGCTGATACGCGGCGGCGTCGGAGCGCTCGCCCAGCAGCAGCGCGTGCGAGAAGGTTGCGTTGTGATCGGTGACGAAGTACTTCGAGCCGTCACGCAGCGACACCAGAATCGCGTTGGGACTCACGCCGATCGCCGCGACGTTGGTGTCGTGAATGTCGCGCAGCATCGTCGACGCATCCTTCTCCGCATGCGTCCACGCGGATGCATCGTGACGCATCTGGCTCGCAATGCCGCTCAGCGCCGGCGCCTGCGGCTCGGCGCGATGCTGGATATACCAGACGCCCCAACCGACCAACACCGCGATCAGCACCGCCATAGCCGCCACCGCAATTTTGCGTGCGCGCTTTTTCCCAAGCGAATTATTTCCCGGCTTCATGAGTCATTTCCAAAATGCGGACTTGAACAAGCCCTTACTTAATCAAGCTGTCTGTCAAACTTACCTGTCGAAATCGGAAGGCGGAGTCTGCGGAAAATCGGCTGGGGGCGAAGCGCCACACGGCGAGGCTCAAAGGACAATTCAGAAGGACGACGATCTTTGCGTTCCGGTGAGCCGCGTTAGCCGAAGGCAGTATGCCGGCGGTACGCTTCCGTCAAAGTCGCGGAAAAGGCCTTTGTACCGTCTATCCGGCCATCGACACGCCGGAAGGGGACGCGGGAAGCGCGCGTAGGGCGTCGCCGCCTTGGCTCCGGCGCACAGTTTATCAGCGTAAAAAGCGGCGCGTGTTTTTAAATGTCTATATCTAACCGCACCCCAATTAAAATCAGTCAGAATTACTGACAAAGCGCAATTTAGACAGACCTAAATGATCTGAAAATAGGCCACGATTAAGTCAGGATTTTGGAATCGGCTGGCAATACCGGCGGATGAGCGACGGGTCTCTGTGGACCCGTTCGCGTCATCGCCACTTTTCTCTCAGGTTCTGCTTCTTGGGCGCCGGCGCCGAGCGGCATCGACGGTTCTTTCTACGCTGCACTTCTTTCGGTCTTCGCGGACGACTCCGACATCTCAGGCCGCCGTGCGCCGCTGGCCCGAGCCTGCAAGCGCAACATGTCGCGCAGCTTCGCGATGCGCGCGCGCTGATTCTGGATCAGATGATGCGTGTCCTCGAGCGCGCGAATACGCCGCTCCCAATAGACGTGGTCGAGTTCACCGGATTGCGCGGCGCCCTTGCGCGCCACGAAGGCAAGCACACTCTCGAGATGCTGCAAGTGGCCATCCGCGAATCTGGCCGGAAGCCGCCCGCCGCATTGCGCGGCTGCTTGCCTGTTGGTGAGGCTCATCTTCGCTCCCCCGCGTCCTGCCTGTTGGCCTGATGACTTCGCCGCATCGATCGCTAAAGTCGAAAGCGATCTGCAATCTGACCGTTTGACCATAGCGCAGTTTTTGGATGCGGCTTGACCGTGCGTCTCAAAATAGGGCGCGGGCGTGAGAAATGCCGACTGGTATGGCCCGTCTTTGCGTGCTGAAACAGCTCGTCGCGCGGGATTGCCGCACTCGCATCGCGGCGACCAGGCGCGATGCCGGGCCCAAGGTAGACACCACCCATCACCGATTTTTCGTTCTGCTGCCCGTTCTGACTCAGCGTGATGCCGTCGATCGCGCCGCTTGCATTCGTGCGCAACGCATCGAGCCGACAATAGGCAACACATGGCGCCCGCCATCGGGCACGATGCATAGGGGCACCCATTTCAGGAGATTCGACCATGCAGCCGGCTGAAACCCCTTCCTTCGCGGCGTCGCTCGACGCGGGTCTGAGCGGCGCGACGCGCGTGTATTTCATCGTCGGCGATCCGATTGCGCAGGTGCGCTCGCCGTCCGGCGTGACCGCCGCGTTGCGTTCGGCCGGCCGCGATGCGCTGGTGGTGCCCGCGCACGTCGCGCCAGCCGATCTGCCGGCTTTTTTCGCGGGCATCGCGCCGATGCGCAACGTCGACGGCGTGATCATCACGGTGCCGCACAAATTCACCGCGGCGAGCTATTGCGCGACGCTCGCCGAAGAAGCCGCGTTCCTTGGCGCGGTCAACACGCTGCGCCGCAACGCCGATGGCGGCTGGCATGGCGGCATGTTCGACGGCACCGGCTTCGTTGCGGCGCTCGTCGCGGCGGGCTGCGAACTACAGGGCAAGCGCGCGCTGCTGGTCGGCGCGGGCGGCGCGGGTTCGGCGATCGGCCATGCGCTGATTCAGCGCGGCGTCGGCTCGCTCGACGTGCGCGACAACGACGTCGAACGCACCGGTTCGCTGACCGCACGGCTCAATGCGCTCGGCCGAGGCAAGGCGCGCGGTGCGGCGGCCGACCTCGACCCGAGTCCGTATGACGTGGTCGTCAACGCATCGCCGCTCGGCATGCGCGCGGGCGATTCGTTGCCGATCGACGTCGCGCGCTTGCCGGCCAAGACTTTTGTCGGCGATGTCGTAACGAAACCGCCACTTACGCCGCTGATCGAAGCGGCACGCGCGCGCGGTTGCCCGACCGTGACGGGCACGCAGATGTTCGAACGCGTGTGTGATCGAATGGTGGAATTCTTGCTGGAGACGCCGACGTCTACGTAACGGCGCGAAGCAACCAGGCGCGCGCTGCTACACTGGCGCGAAATTGCCGTGCCGAAGATCCCGCACGGCATGCACGAGGCGTGGCGCAATCCTGCGCCGCGTTCACATCGCCCTCTGCGCGCCAACCCATGCTTCGATTCGACAACCTCAGCAAGCGCTATAGCGACCGCGTCCTGTTCGAAGGACTGCACTTCGACGCGACGTCCGGCTGCGTCGCGTTGAACGATGAATCCGGCAGCGGCAAATCGACGTTGCTCGCCATCCTCGCCGGCGCGCTCGAACCCGACACCGGCGACGTATGGCTCGGCGGTCATTCGCTGCGCGCCGCGCCGCATGCCGCGCAAGCGCTGCTCACGTATGTGCCGGAAGACAGCATGAGCTGGCCCGATCAGACCGGCCGCGATTATCTGCGGCAGGTTGCGGCGGCGCGGCACACCGCGCTGACCGACGACGTGCTCGCGCTCGCCGAACGCTTCGGCCTCGCGCCGCATCTGGACAAACGTTTCGAGCAGATGTCGTATGGCAGCCGCAAAAAGGTGTTTCTGACGGCGGCCGCGCTCGGCGAAACCCGCGTGCTGATCGCCGACGAACCGGCCGGCGGACTCGACGCGTCAGCGCGCGCGGTGCTCGCCGAGCTGTTCAGAACGCTCGGCACGACGCGCACGGTGTTTTTCACGAGTTACGACGAAGGGTTCACGCAGGCCTGCGAAGCGACGGGTGTCAGTTTCGCGGACCTCGCGAGGGGCATTTGAGCTAGGGCCTGTTCACGCTAATAACGGGCTTGCGCTGGCCGCCAGAAGGGCCGAGCGCAAGGATTGCGACGCAACGAATACTCGACGTATTCGCAAGGAGCATGACGCGGCGATCGGCCCTTCTGGCGGCCAGCCCCTTGAAGGTTTTTTTAAAACAGGGGAACGTGCCTTTGCGCCCGTATTGCGGCGTCGGTCGTCGCTTGTTTGGCTCGGCCAAACGGCGCTCCTCTCTCCTTGCACTACGCGCGCAAAGGCACGTTCGCAAGCCCGTTATTAGCGTGAACAGGCCCTGGAGCGATCCCGCGGGTCATGCGGGCCGGGCGCGAGCGTTGAATCCTCAGATCGCCACACAAATCTTGCCGAAGTGCGCACCCGATGCCTCGTGCCGGAACGCGTCGGCGAGCTTGTCCAGCGCGAACGTGCTGTCGATCACCGGCTTGATGCCCGTGGTCTCGAGCGCGCGCACCATGTCGATCTGATCCTGCCGGCTGCCGACGATCAGCCCTTGCAGACGCTGTTGCCGCGCCATCAGATGCGCGGTCGGCACCTGACCCGCGCGGCCGGTCAGCACGCCGATCAGCGCGATGTGCCCGCCGATGCGGCATGCGGTGATCGACTGCGGCAACGTGCCGGGACCACCCACCTCGATCACGTGATCGACGCCGCGCCCGTTGGTGATGTGACGCACTTCTTTGCCCCACTCGGGATTGTCGCGATAGTTGATCGTATGGTCGGCACCCAGTTCACGCAGCTTCGCGAGCTTCGCATTCGACGACGACGTCGCGATCACCGACGCCCCCATCGCCCTCGCCATCTGCAAGCCGAAGATCGACACGCCGCCGGTGCCGAGCACGAGCACGCTGCTGCCTGCCTTCAACTGACCATCGACGACCAGCGCGCGCCACGCGGTCAGCCCCGCCGTGGTCAGCGTCGCCGCTTCGGCGTGGCTGTAGCCGGCCGGCGCGCGCGTGAAGTAGTGGCTCGGCAGCACGACGACTTCGCGCGCGTAGCCGTCGACGCCGTCGCCGGGGGTGGTCGAAAAATCGCCGATCGCGGGCGAACCGTTTTCCCAGTGTGGGAAGAAGCAGGACACGACGTGATCGCCGGCCTTGAATTCGCGCACGCCTGCGCCGACCGCTTCGACGACGCCCGCGCCATCGGCCATCGGGATGCGGCCCGCTTCGGCCGGCAGATTGCCGCAGACGACGCCGTAGTCGTGGTAGTTCAACGAACTAGCGCGAATGCGCACGCGAATCTGCCCGGCCTCGGGCTGACCGGGATCGGCGAGATCGACGACCTGCAGGCTATCGACTGTGGCGGGAGAACCGATTCTGACGGCTTTCATGTTTTCGATCCTTGGTGAGTGGTGCGCTGCCGTGAGCAGCTCGATGTCCACGCACGATGCGCGTCGGATGTGCATGCGCCATGCCGGCGCGAATGCGAACCGGCATGCAGGCGCCGCGCGAGCACCGCGCTATTTGACGGTCTGGATGACTTCGAAGCCTTCGAATTCCGGGTGGCCGAGATACAGCACGCGGTTTTCGTTACCGGCACTGCGATGCGCGGCACGAAACGCGTCGGACTTCGTCCATGTCTCGAACGATCCATAGTCGCGCCAGATCGTATGGCTCGAATAGAGCACGTGATCGTCCTTGCGCGGTCCCTTCAGCAAATGAAATTCGACGAAGCCCGGCACCTCTTTCAGATGGGTGTCGCGCGTGGTCCACAGATGTTCGAAGGCGTCCTCGGAGCCGGGCGCCACCTTGAAGCGGTTCATCGCGATGTACATGCTGTCAGCCTCGTTGAGTGAGTGATGCTGCCAATGATGCTGGCTTGGTCATCCGGTCGCGTTTCATTATAGGCGTGCGTTGCTTTGCCTCCGCTTGACCTTACCACGGCAGGAAGCTCCACGATGTCCGACGTGACCGTTAGAATCGCGCGGATCACGTCGCCACTCTCTTCAACAACGGAAAACCAATATGAAAAACCTTCGCGCGTTGCGCGCTCTCTGTGTGTTCGGCGGTTTGGCATTCGCGGCGGCGGCTCTGCCCGCTCACGCGCAACATCAGGGCATGCCCGGCATGGACATGCCGGATTCGGCGCATACCGGCTCGGGCGCATCGACGCAAGCCTTCAAGGCCGCCGACGAGCGCATGATGCATGAGATGAGCGCCCCCGAATACACCGGCGACGCCGACCGGGATTTCGTCGCGCACATGATCCCGCATCACCAGGGCGCGATCGAGATGGCGCAGGCGGAGTTGAAATACGGCAAGGACCCGGAGATCAAGCGGCTCGCGCGCAACATCATCAAGGCGCAGCATGACGAGATCGCGTTCATGCGGCGCTGGCAGGAAAAGCACGGCGGCAAGTGACGCAGCGCGAGCATCACCAGCGTGGCTGCTTGCGCAACAGCGGCGACATCGCGATCAGACCGATGATCGGCCCAGGCAGCAGCAGCCATGCGACGCGCACGTCAAGCGCGTGAAATACGCTGGTCGACCACAGGATCGAGCATGCGGACAGGAAAAAGCCGAAGCTGTTCTGCAGCGTCAGCGCGCCGCCGATCTTGTCGGCGGGACAGGCCTTCACGGACAGCGCCGAAAACTGCGGCGAATCCGCGATCACGCTGATGCCCCACACGAGAAGTAACCCGAGCTGCGCGGCGGTGCCGAGCCCGGTGGTCAGCGGATAAATCGCGCACAGCGTGCCCGAGATCGTCAGCGCGAGAGCGGCGGTGCGCGCGCTGCCGACCACCTGGCTGAGTCTGCCGCCGAGCAGGCAGCCGAGCGCACCGATCGCGATGATCAGGAACGACCACAACGCGACGGTGCCCGGCGTCGCCGGCGCCCCGCTCGCGAACGCGCGCTGCACGAGCAGCGGCGTCAGCGTCCAGAACGCGTACAACTCCCACATGTGACCGAAATAGCCGAGCGCGGCCGAGCGAAACTCGCTGATGCGCACGACCTGCCCGACGCCCGCCGACAAACCGAAGCGTCGGCTGCCCGAGCGCCGCGCGTGCGGCCCTTCGCCGAGCACGAACACCAGCAGCGCGCCGATCACCGCGAGTCCGGACGAAGTGAGCACCACGGTTTGCCACGGCACGCTCGACAGCAACGCACGAATCGCATGCACCGACGCCGTGCCGAGCGTCAGCATCGCAACGAGCAACGCGAGCGTCTGCGCGGCGCGGCGCGGGTCCCACGTAACGAGCAGCTTCATGCCGAGCGGATAGATGCCGGCAAGCGCGACGCCCACGCCGAAGCGAAACACGAGCGCCGACGCGAGCCCGCTGCTGCACAGCGCGAACAGCGCATTCAAGGTCGCGCCGAGCACGCCGCAGACGGCGAACACCTTGCTTGCCGACACGCGATCCGCGAGTCCGGTGGTCGCCGACAGCAAGGTCCCGACGATAAAGCCAGCCTGCACTGCATTCGTCAGCCAGCCGATACCGGACGCGCTCAGATGCCAGGCGATCTGCAGATCGCGCATCGCGCCGTTCGCGCTGAACCACAACGACGTACCGAGCAATTGCGCAATCGCGATCACGAGCACCGCGCGTCTCGCGCGCGCGATGTCGTGCGCCGCGTCGCCGGACTTCGTTGCGTCGGCGTCCAGCCTGTTCTGCATCGTGGCTCCTCTGCGTCGGGACTGAGTCGGCCGCTGGGGAGTGGTTATGAGTGCGCGGCCGGAGCGGCCATTGTAGACGACGCGAAGGTTTGCATCGGCGAAGGCGGCGGCGGTGGCGCGCCTGGATCGGGGGGTCAACGGAACACGAGTCGCGTCCACGTCACGCCGCTGTCGCGGTTGGCCTTCTGAACCGATGGCGTGCGCAACTCGCGTACGAGTCGCAGGCCTTGCTCGCTCGCCAGCCGGATCGTCTCATCGGGGGTAACGTCGAACATGCGACGGCCGGCGGGAACCGGTCCGTGCCGCAGCGACATGATCAACACGCCGCCGTCGCGCAGCAACGACGCAACGCGCGGCATCGCGCGTTCGCGCTGCCGCGCATCGAGATGCATCCAGACCGCGGTGAGCATGACTACGTCGAAAGTGATGCGCTTCGACTTCGCTAGCACGACAGCGAGATCAGGCAGGCTATCGTCGAGCCACTCGATGCGCGTCGACGCATGCAGCTCGCGCGCCGCGTTGCGCAATGCGTCGACCGGTTCGACCGCGAGCACCGTATGCCCCATCGCCGCGAGCGCGGCCGCGTCCGTGCCGATGCCCGCGCCGATATCGACGATGCGCGACGGCGCCTGCGGTATCCAGTCGAGAATCGGCCGATGCCGATCGCCGAACGAC
The DNA here is from genome assembly GCF_014201055.1 of Paraburkholderia sp. CI2. Taxonomy (NCBI): domain Bacteria; kingdom Pseudomonadati; phylum Pseudomonadota; class Betaproteobacteria; order Burkholderiales; family Burkholderiaceae; genus Paraburkholderia; species Paraburkholderia sp. CI2. Next base: position 377,896 of record NZ_JACHDL010000003.1, on the reverse strand, counting down.
AGCGTGCGCCATCGCTCGATCAGCGCGGCGGCCTGCTCTACGTAGCCTTCCGTGCCGCTGACGTTGGCCGACATCGGCGCCGCCTCAGCCCTGCTGCGGCACCCTGACCCACCCCTCCATCAACACGCGCGCGCTGCGGCTCATGATCGCCTTCGTGACAACCCACTCGCCGTCCTTCTGACTCGCCTGCGCGCCGACGCGCAACGTGCCCGACGGATGCCCGAAGCGCACCGACTCACGCTCGCCGCCGCCCGCCGCCTGATTGACGAGCGTGCCCGCGATCGCCGCCGCGGTGCCGATCGCGACCGCCGCCGTGCCCATCATCGCGTGATGCAGCTTGCCCATCGACATCGCGCGCACCAACAGGTCGACGTCGCCCGCGCGCACCGGCTTGCCGCTCGACGCCACGTAATCAACCGGCTTCGCGACGAATGCGACCTTCGGCGTGTGCTGCCGCGTCGCGATCTCGTCGAGATGCTTGATGAGCCCCATGCGCAGCGCGCCATGCGCGCGAATCGTCTCGAACATCGCGAGCGCCTTCGCGTCGCTGTTGATCGCGTCCTGCAACTCCGTGCCCTTGTAGCCGATCGCCTCGGCGTCGACGAAGATCGTCGGGATGCCCGCGTTGATCATCGTCGCCTTCAACGTGCCGACGCCTGGCACTTCCAGGTCGTCGACGAGGTTGCCGGTCGGGAACATCGCGCCGCCCGCGCCTTCTTCGTCGGCGGCCGGGTCCATGAATTCGAGCGGCACTTCGGCGGCCGGAAAGGTCACGCCGTCGAGTTCGAAGTCGCCGGTTTCCTGCACCGCGCCATCGCTCATCGGCACGTGCGCGATGATCGTCTTGCCGATATTGGCCTGCCAGATGCGCACGATCGCGACGCCGTCGCGCGGCACGCGGCTCGCCTCGACGAGGCCCGCGCTGATCGCGAACGGCCCCACCGCGGCCGACAGGTTGCCGCAATTGCCGCTCCAGTCGACGAACGCCTTGTCGATCGACACCTGACCGAACAGATAATCGACGTCGTGATCGGGCCGGCCGCTGCGCGAAATGATCACGGTCTTGCTGGTGCTCGACGTCGCGCCGCCCATGCCGTCGATCTGCTTGCCGTACGGATCGGGACTGCCGATCACGCGCATCAGCAGCGCGTCGCGCGCGGCGCCCGGTCGCTGCGCGGCCTCGGGCAGATCCTGCAGACGGAAAAACACGCCCTTGCTGGTGCCGCCGCGCATATAAGTGGCCGGAATCTTGATCTGGGGAAGGTGGGCCATGAAGGTGTCCTGAGGTGACATGTTCTTTGATGAAGGGCGATGCGGCTCGTCAAGCCGCATCGCCCTGGTCTGTTGCGACGTTCACTGCAAACGCGCGTCTACCCGTCAAGCCGCTGCTCTGGTCGACTCGAGAAAGTCCTGCGCGAAACGCTGCAGCACGCCACCGGCCTCGTAGATCGACAGCTCTTCGGCCGTATCGAGCCGGCACGTCACCGGCACTTCGACGCGCTCGCCGTTGCGGCGATGAATCACCAGCGTCAGATCGGCGCGCGGCTTGCGCTCGCCGATCACGTCGAACGTCTCCGTGCCGTCGATGCCGAGCGTCAGGCGATTCACGCCGGGCTTGAATTCGAGCGGGAGCACGCCCATGCCGACGAGGTTCGTGCGGTGAATCCGCTCGAAGCCTTCCGCGACGATCGCTTCGGTGCCGGCCAGCCGCACGCCCTTCGCGGCCCAGTCGCGTGACGAACCCTGGCCATAGTCGGCGCCCGCGATCACGATCAGCGGCTGCTTGCGCTCCATATACGTTTCGATCGCTTCCCACATGCGCGTGACCTTGCCCTCGGGCTCGATGCGCGCGAGCGAACCGGCCTTCACCTGGCCATTCTCCAGCACCATCTCGTTCTTCAGCGTCGGGTTCGCGAAGGTCGCACGCTGCGCGGTCAAATGATCGCCGCGGTGCGTCGCGTACGAATTGAAGTCCTCTTCGGGCAGGCCCATTTTCGTCAGGTATTCGCCGGCCGCGCTGTCGGGCAGAATCGCGTTCGACGGCGACAGGTGGTCCGTCGTGATGTTGTCGCCGAGCACGGCCAACGCGCGCATGCCCTTCAGCGTGCGCTCGCCGGCGAGCGCGCCTTCCCAGTACGGCGGACGGCGAATATAGGTGCTTTCTTCGCGCCAGTCGTACAGCGGGTCGGCCTTCGCGCCGGTGTCGGGGGAGACCGCGAACATCGGTTCATACACTTTGCGGAATTGCTCGGGCTTCACGCTCGCGGCGACGATCGCATCGATCTCCGCATCCGACGGCCACAGATCTTTCAGCGTGACCGCATGACCGTACGCATCGACGCCGAGCACGTCCTTCTCGATGTCGAAGCGGATCGTGCCCGCGATCGCATAGGCGACGACCAGCGGCGGCGACGCGAGAAAAGCCTGCTTCGCATACGGATGGATGCGGCCGTCGAAGTTGCGGTTGCCCGACAGCACGGCGGTCGCATACAGATCGCGCTCGATCACTTCCTTCTGGATCACCGGGTCCAACGCGCCGGACATGCCGTTGCACGACGTGCACGCATACGCGACCACGCCGAAGCCGAGCTGTTCGAGTTCAGGCAAGAGCCCTGCCTCTTCCAGATACAGCGTGACCGCCTTCGAGCCCGGCGCGAGCGAGCTCTTGACCCACGGCTTGCGCACGAGTCCACGCCGGTTCGCGTTGCGTGCGACCAGGCCCGCCGCGATCATGTTGCGCGGATTGTTCGTGTTGGTGCAGCTCGTGATCGCGGCGATGATCACCGCGCCGTCCGGCATCAGACCGGGCTCGTTCTCGACCTTGCCGCTGACGCCGCGCGCGGCCAGCTCCGACACCGGCAAGCGGCGATGCGGATTCGACGGCCCCGCGAGCGTGCGCACCACGCTCGACAGATCGAACTCGAGCACGCGCTCGTAGTCGGCGTGCTTCAGCGTATCGGCCCACAAGCCGGTTTGCTTCGCATACGTTTCCACGAGTTTGACGAGTTCGTCGTCGCGGCCGGTCAGCTTCAGATAGCGGATCGTCTGCTCGTCGATGTAGAACATCGCGGCAGTCGCGCCGAACTCGGGCGCCATGTTCGCGATCGTCGCGCGATCGCCCAAGGTCAAATTCGCGGCGCCCTCGCCGTAAAACTCGAGGTACGCGCCGACCACCTTCTCTTTGCGCAAGAACTCGGTCAACGACAGAACCACGTCGGTCGCGGTAATGCCCTCGCCCGGCTTGCCGCTCAGCTCCACGCCGACGATATCGGGCAGCCGCATGTACGACGCGCGGCCGAGCATCACGCTCTCCGCTTCGAGGCCGCCGACGCCGATCGCGATCACGCCGAGCGCATCGACCATCGGCGTATGCGAGTCGGTGCCGACCAGCGTGTCGGGAAACGCGACACCGTCCTTCACCTGCACGACCGGGCTCATGCGTTCGAGGTTGATCTGATGCAGGATGCCGTTGCCCGGCGGAATCACGTCGACGTTGCGGAACGCGCGCTTGGTCCAGTTGATGAAATCGAAGCGGTCTTCGTTGCGGCGATCTTCGATCGCGCGATTCTTCGCGAACGCATCCGGATCGAAACCGCCGCACTCAACGGCCAGCGAGTGATCGACGACCAGTTGCGTCGGCACCACCGGGTTCACGAGCGCCGGATCGCCGCCTTGCGCGGCGATCGCATCGCGCAGACCCGCCAGATCGACGAGAGCGGTCTGGCCGAGAATGTCGTGGCACACGACGCGCGCCGGGAACCACGGAAAATCGAGCTCGCGCTTGCGCTCGATGATCTGTTTCAGCGAAGCGGTCAGCGTCACCGGGTCGCAGCGGCGCACCAGGTTTTCGGCGAGCACGCGTGACGTGTACGGCAGCTTGTCGTAAGCGCCGGGCTCGATCTTGTCGACCGCGGCACGCGTATCGAAGAAGTCGAGCTCGGTGCCCGGAAGGCGTTTGCGGTTGGCAGTATTCATGACGTAGGGACAGGACGGTTATCGGCCGCCGGACGGTATGCCGGCGGCGTCGGGCGGCGCTTCGCTCGCGCGCCGGCCGGACAGTGCGGGTAGTTTAGCTCGCGGCCTCAGCTCAAACGCGCTTCGCCAGCGGCACGAACGGCAGATCGTCCGGACCGGTGTAATTCGCGCTCGGGCGGATGATCTTGTTGTCGACGCGCTGCTCGATGATGTGCGCGCTCCATCCTGCCGTACGCGAGATCACGAACAGCGGCGTGAACATCGCGGTCGGCACGCCCATCATGTGATACGACACCGCGCTGAACCAGTCGAGGTTCGGGAACATCTTCTTCGCGTCCCACATCACCGATTCGAGGCGTTCGGCGATCGAGAACAGTTTCGTGTTGCCCGCTTCCTTCGACAGCTTCTTCGCGACTTCCTTGATGATCTTGTTGCGCGGGTCCGAGATCGTGTAGACCGGATGGCCAAAGCCGATCACGACTTCCTTGTTCTCGACGCGGCGGCGGATGTCGGCTTCGGCTTCGTCAGGCGTCTGGTAGCGCGACTGGATTTCGAACGCGGCTTCATTGGCGCCGCCGTGTTTCGGGCCGCGCAGCGCGCCGATCGCGCCGGTGACCGCCGAGTACATGTCCGAGCCCGTGCCCGCGATCACGCGGCCGGTGAACGTCGACGCGTTGAACTCGTGCTCCGCGTACAGGTTCAGCGAGACGTGCATCGCATCGACCCACGCCTTCGACGGCTCGACGCCATGCAGCAGATGCAGGAAATGACCGCCGATCGAATCGTCGTCGGTTTCGACCTCGATGCGCTTGCCGTTGTGCGAGTAGTGGTACCAGTACAGCAGCATCGAGCCGAGCGAGGCCATCAGCTTGTCGGCGATATCGCGCGCGCCGGGCAGGTTGTGATCGTCTTTCTCGGGCAGCACGGTGCCCAGCACCGACACGCCGGTGCGCATCACGTCCATCGGATGCGCGGCGGCCGGAATCCATTCGAGCGCGGCCTTCACGTTGGCGGGCAGGCCGCGCATCGACTTCAGCTTCGTCTTGTACGCGGTCAGTTCGGCCTGGGTCGGTAGCTTGCCGTGGACCAGCAGATAAGCGATCTCCTCGAATTCGCACGCCTCGGCGATGTCGAGAATGTCATAGCCGCGATAGTGCAAATCGTTGCCGGTCTTGCCGACCGTGCACAGCGCGGTATTACCCGCGGTCACGCCCGACAGCGCGACGGATTTTTTCGGTTTGAAAGCGCCTGCGTTCGGCGTGCTGTTGTCTGCTTCGCTCATCGATTGTCTCCAGAAAGGGTTGGAATTTGGCCATTGCTTCGACTGGGCTGCCTTGTACGCAAAGAACGGGCCAGGCCGCTCACCGCCAGCTAAGTGCCTGATTTGGCGGGAGTCCGGCGAAGCAATGACGCGACCCCGTCCGACGCTCGATTTCATTAATGAAACTCCGGATTTCAAATCGGCAATGAATGCTCGCATAATGGAGGTCCCGAACCATCCCGTTGCGAGCCGTCCGCCTTGAGCACGCCTCTTTATGAACCGCCGCAGCGTCCGCGCGTCTGGGCGCTCAGCATTAGCCGCCTGCGCGATCTGTTCTTCGACATCGCCGGCGAATACGTGGAACGCGCGGATGTTCGCATCGTGTCGCACGCCTTCGAAGACGCGGTGCGCGAAATCGAGGCCGCGGGCGCCGCGCGGCCCGACGTCGTGCTCGCGGGCGGCTCGAACGGCGCGTATCTGAAGACGCGCGTGTCGGTGCCGGTCGTGCGGATCAGTCCGACCGGCTACGACGTCATGCATGCGCTCGCCCGCGCGCGTCGGGAAGGCGCGCGCGTCGCGCTCGTCACGCACGGCGACACCCCCGACGAAGTGCGGCGGTTCGCCGCCGCGTACGCGCTCGATGTCACGTTCGCGTCGTACCAGTCGGCGCAGGACGCGGAGAGCGTCGTGCTCGATCTCAGCGATCGTGGCATCGACGTCGTGGTCGGCCCAGGCATGGTCACCGACCTCGCCGCGAATGCCGGCATGGGCGCGGTGTTTCTGTACTCGCGCGCGTCGGTGCGGGCCGGCTTCGACACCGCGCTCGAAGTCGCGCAGGCCACGCGCCGCGAAACCGTGCGACGTCAGCGGCTCGACACGCTGCTGCAGCACCTGCGCGACGGCGTGGTCGCGCTCGATGCGCAAGGCCGCGTCGAACTGATGAACCAGCGGCTCGCGGGCGTGCTCGGTATCGATGCGGCAAAGGCCGTCGGCCGCGCGCTGCTCGAACTCGCACCCGACCTCGCGGGCAGTCTGCCGGACGCGGAGGGCGACAGCTTCTGCACGGTGCGCGGCGCCAGCTATGTCGTGCATCGCGGGCCGCTCGCAAGCAGCGGCGCGGCGCCGGGCACCGTGCTGACGTTTCAGGAATCGCGCGCGGTCGAACGGCTCGATCGGACGCTGCGCGCGCGTCAACGCGTGCAGCAGTTCACCGCGCGCTACCGGCTCGACGATATCGTCGGCGCGTCGGAATCGATCGAACGGGTGCGCGCGCTCGTCGTGCGTTATGCGAGGTCGGACGCGACCGTGCTGATTCTCGGCGAAAGCGGCACCGGCAAGGAAATGGTCGCGCAGAGCATGCATCAACTGAGCGCGCGACGCGACTTCGCGTTCGTCGCGATCAATTGCGGCGCGTTTCCGGAGGCGCTGCTCGAAAGCGAGCTGTTCGGCTACGAGGAAGGCGCGTTCACCGGCGCGCGCAAGGGCGGCAAGGCGGGGCTGATCGAAGTCGCGCATCGCGGCACGCTGTTTCTCGACGAGATCGGCGAGATGCCGTTGCCGTTGCAGAGCCGCCTGTTGCGCGTGTTGCAGGAGCGCGAGGTGGTGCGGCTCGGGTCGACCGAGCCGATGCGCGTCGATATCCGCATCGTCGCAGCGACGCATCGCGCGCTGACCGACGCCGTTGCAGAGGGCAGTTTCCGTGCCGATCTGTACTACCGGCTCAACATCCTCAGCATCGCGCTACCGCCGCTGCGCGAGCGGCCGAACGACCTGCTGCCGCTCGCCGCCGAACTGTTGCGCCAGGCGGCCGCGCGCGAGCCGAGGCTGGCGGCGCGCGTGCCCGACGCGCAGACCGCCGCTCGCATGCTGGAGGGTTTGGGCGCGGCGTTGCGGCGCTATGCGTGGCCGGGCAATGTGCGCGAGTTGCAGAACGTGATCGAGCGGATCGCGGTTGAACTCGCCGATGGCGATGCGGACACGGATGCGAGTGCGGCGCTCGTCACGCGCGACATGCTGCGCGCGATCGCGCCGGAAGTCGTCGAGCCCATCGCGCGCGCGAAGCCGGCGGCGCTGACGCTGCGCGAGCGCAGCCGTCATGTCGAGGCCGATGAAATCCGCGCGGTGCTCGCGGTTCACGACGGTGATCGCGATGCGGCTTGCGCCGCGTTGGGCATCAGCAAGACGACGCTGTGGCGCAAGTTGAATGCGGGGCGGTAGAGAGGGTTACGGTTTCACTGCCCGCACGATCACGCCGTTCCAACCGAATACGACGCGATGCGCATCCATGCGGAATACGGCCGCGCAATTGTCGCTGTCCAGCAGTAGGGCCTTCGGGGGCAAGCCCGTATCTTCGAGGTTGATGCCGTAATAGTCTTTGAGCTTTGGCGCGGTCTCGACGGTGCGGACGTTGAAACCGCCGTGCGGACGACAGCGGTCGCCTGCGAATTCGATCTGCCCAGTCGATATGCTCAGCACCTTGCCGAGCAGTCGTTTTGCCTCAGGTATTCCGCCCGAGACATCGCTGTATGCGACCACATCGGTGACGGTCCATTTTCCGTTGAATGATGACGGGGTGGCCGTGACCCCGGTGGCAGAGCAGGTGGTCGCAATCAGGTAAATGATCAGCGCCGGGCACAGTGGTTTGAGCATCACGGTCGCTGCTTCCTGAAAGGCGCCGATTCCCGTACCCGCCGATTCGCCAGTCCCCGGCTTCTGCGGGGCGAGCCAATCGGGCGCCCCCGCCGATCGCGTGGGGTCACCTATTGAGCGACATGTGCTGCGCGACTCCTTCCATATCCCCCCGATTTGCAGGGTCCAGCGCTTCTCGTGTATTCCGATCCGTCGAGTTGTATGCGAAAGAGACTGCCGCGTCGAACTGCGCTTGTGTCAGTGCGTGCCCGATGACCGTGGCCCTAACGAGCCGCTCGGCGTCGTGAACGCGCGCCGTTAAGACAGCGTTCACCTGCTCAGGTCAGACCGCGCGCTGCAACTCCGCGTGTGTACAGGGTCCGAGGTGCGCCAGTGTTCCGACTCCCCACGTACAGTTTCCGTTGATGGGCGCATCGTTGTAATAGCGCATGACCACGCCCTCATTGAACCTGAGTGCAGCGTAACCTTCCGCGCTCATCCTCATTGCGTCGTTTGCACCCGGCGTATTTGCCGCCATGTCATCTCCTCGAAGACAATTGCATAGGCGAGCGCTACGGACAACTTGCTCACTGCCCGTAACGCGAGCGGAAATTTACCATCGCTTGCCCTGCTTGAAGCGCTATGCAGTAAATTTTGGGCCGTCGCCCAAACAAACCGCATACCGTCGTCATCCGGCATGCCGCGCTGATAGTCGAACGGCTGCGGATTGCTGAGATTCTGTGGCACGCGGGGCTTTTGTAATAGCGCCCATAAAAACCGCCTCAATAGAGGCAGTAACAGTAATGCAACAGGGGTACCAGGGGAAACAGGCAACCATCGACTCTGCTGCTGGCGACCCGATCATCATACGGACCCTTGACTGGTGGATCCGACTTCGCTGACGCGGTACGGCCTACGGAAACGGAAACTGATCCGGCTCCACGCGCAAACGTTGCTGCACTTCAGGGTGATATATCGAGAGAACGCCAAGCGCCATAGCGCCGAGACGCTTCGCGATGTTTTCACCTAATTTGCCGCCCGGAATCGCTGAAAGACGCCAAGGCGCGACAACGGCGTTTTCGCGTAGAGCGGCCAAGTCGGAATCCTTGAGTGAATACATTTCAAACTGTTGCAGCTCTTCGTTATACGAGACGACGAATGATTTTGACGGGACCATAGTTCAGTATCCTCGACATTGGTTATACAACCGGAAAGCGTTGTCCTTGCACGCGCGCCCCGTTGCCGCAGCGACACCACCGCAGCCGGAGCAGTCGTGGCGGCGGTACTCGCAAGGATGGGCGGGCAGCGGGCAGACGTGATCGTCTATCGCGACAGCACTGGGTAGTTCGAGGGGCTGCTGGTGGACGACGACGACAGCTTTGCCGGCTTTCTCCCACTCGGCGCACGTTCGCTAGCGGAAGCGCTCGCGCGACTTCCTGAAGCGCTCGCGGCCCTGCGCGCGCCGGACGCGCAACAGTAGGTTTGATAACTCCCGAATGCCCGTTGCACGCACAGCGCATAAGTGCGCGGGCGGCGGGCTACGTCTGTGAAGGCTTGTCGATCGGCTCTTGCGTAACCGACATGTACTGCTTGATGTCAGGCTGACCGAGCGCAATCACGTTGAGTATTGCGACGCCGAGCCTCCGCGCAAATTCGTCGTCGAGTTTGAAATCGTACTCATCGAGAAGGATCGGCATTTCGATTTTCCCAGCCAGCAACGGGGCAAGCCTGGTTGGGTCAACGGTTTGCACCGTGAGCCGTTGACGGTCCTCTGTATAGGTTAGAACCACGGAATACGGCGGATGAGTAGCCATCAATATCCTCTGCACTGTTGATAGTTCTGGAATGCCTGCGTTTTGCATAGCACGATGCCGCGTGTACCGCCCATTGGGCCAGCCAGTGCGTTGCACAGGTCTAGGTCCCGTTCGTACTGCGCGAAGCATTCGGTCTCGTGAAAATCGCTCACTCCGCGCGCCGCAATGTCCTGCACATCGTCACTCACGGCATCTGGCTGATAGTTGAACGCCTGAGCATTGCCGAGGTTCTGCGGCGCGCGCGGGCTGTTGCCATAGAGCGAACTTAACACTGGGTACAGTGTCTTTTAGCATCACGGCCACTGCTTCCCGAAAGGCGCCGATTCCCGTAGTCGGAGATTCACGAGTCGAATCGCCTACTCAGCGTCGATGTCGAGCGTCTCAAATTCCACAGCTAGCTCCGCGCCGGCCGTTGCGAGGACTAGCGCTACTTGAGACCCCGGCGTCTTCGAAAACCGCTCGCTTTTAGAGAGCATGGCGCGGGCGAGATCGTAATTCGTGTCCCCCGGCGTGAGGATCTTCATCTCAAAGACGATGTTATTGGACACGCTGAAATGTTCAACGGTGCAGCGACTGGTTCCGCTAAAAGTTGCCGTTGCTCGCTTCCCTTCATCCTCCAACATGACAATAAGTTTATGCTTATCCCGAACCACGAGAGCGTTGATATACCAGTCGTGGAAGTAACCAAATTCCTTGAGTTTGTCCATCAAACAAATCCTTTACCAAGGTAGCAGCGAAAATGCATTTCCCTTATCTCTAACGCCATTTTCCCAATTATGGGAGTGTGGAACGCCAAACCCGTGATCGTGACCGAAATCAATATCGACGGCCGCGTTACCGTCTCCGTCATATAAGCGCCATTGTTTCTTGCCCGATGTGTTTTCGACCCATTGGTTAGGTGACCCTCCTTCTGAGGGAAGCCATGCCGTTTGCATTTCACCGCCCGTGGGAATGTCCTCGCTGTACTCGAACGGCTGAGCTTCGCCTAACGAACCAACACGGGGAGAATACGACGGCGTACCGGCATTCTGCGGCACCCGGGGGCTGTTGCCATAGAGCGAACTTAGCATGTCCGCGTCGGCCGGTTGTTGCGCGCGCGCGGACGCTGTCCGGGACGCCTTTTCCCGCTGCTCCCGTATCGCCTGCACGCACTTGCGCATCTCGTCCCGCTCAGGGACGAAGATCAGGCTACCGTCCTTCACTTCGTTGTAGAGGGCTTTAGCAACCTCATCGTCTTTCATCCTGTACATATGAAAGCGGTTGTCACTCCGGCCGAGCATATCGCGTAACTCGTATGGCTGGTGCGACAGCAGCACGGATGGGCTATGTTGCAGCCACGCCGCGCGCGCTTCCTCCATGCCCTGCACAATGTCATCGTGCGCTTCGCGGGCTGTGCTCGCCGGCAATGCAAAATGGAACCACCGATCCACGTCAAACAACCAGCGAGACCTGATGTGAAGGTTGAACGATCTGTAAAGGCTGACCGAGAAGAAATGTCCGTGCCGCCTTTCACGGACCTCATGATGAGAACCCAGGGAAAGTGAAGTCATCGTGCCTCACAGTCAATAAAGGAGGCCAATTGTGCATCAAGGTACCATCCCAAAAAACCCCTGGTTAAGCCTTGCAGGAGGGGCACGCCGCGCCTGGCACGGCATGAACGAATGCACCACGAATAAAATGACCGCCACCACATCCCCAACCCAATTCTTCAAAGGAGAAGCCCAGCATGTCGAACAAATACCGGATTGCCGTCATCCCCGGCGACGGCATCGGCGTCGAGGTGATGCCCGAAGCGCTGCGCGTACTCGAAGTCGCGACGCAACGCTTCGGCATCGAGCTCGAATATCGGCACATCGAATGGGCAAGCTGCGACTACTACGCGAAGCACGGCAAGATGATGCCGGACGACTGGAAAGCGCAACTGCAATCGGCCGATGCGATCCTTTTCGGCGCGGTCGGCTGGCCCGACACCGTGCCCGATCACATCTCGCTGTGGGGGTCGCTGCTGAAGTTTCGCCGCGAGTTCGACCAGTATGTGAATCTGCGGCCCGCACGGCTCTTTGCGGGCGTTCCCTCGCCGCTCGCGGGACGCAAGGCCGGCGACATCGACTTCTGGATCGTGCGCGAGAACACCGAGGGCGAGTATTCGTCGGTGGGCGGCGTGATGTTCGAAGGCACCGAGCGCGAGTTCGTGCTGCAGGAGTCGGTGTTTACGCGGCATGGCAGCGAGCGCGTGCTGAAGTTCGCGTTCGATCTCGCGCAGCGCCGCGCGCGCAAGAAAATCACCGTCGCAACGAAGAGCAATGGCATCGCGATCAGCATGCCGTGGTGGGACAAATGCGCGGCCGGCATCGCCGCGCAGTATCCGGACGTCACGTGGGACAAGCAGCACATCGACATCCTGTGCGCGCGTTTCGTCCTGAACCCGGACCGTTTCGACGTGGTCGTCGCGACCAATCTGTTCGGCGACATCCTGTCCGATCTCGGCCCCGCGTGCACGGGCACGATCGGCCTCGCGCCGTCGGGCAACCTGAATCCGGACCGCAAGTTTCCGTCGCTGTTCGAGCCGGTGCACGGCTCGGCACCCGATATCGCCGGCAAGCACATCGCGAATCCGATCGCGATGATCTGGTCGGCCGCGATGATGCTCGACTTCCTCGGTCATTCGAGCGGCAAGGAGCGCGCAGCGCACGACGCGATCCTGAAGGCGATCGAGGCGACGCTGAGCGAGGGTCCGCACACCGGCGACCTTGGCGGCAAAGCAAGCACGAGCGAAGTCGGCGAGGCGATCGCGGCAAAACTCGCCTGATATGAACGGCGCGCCAGGCCCATCAAAGCGCGCTGCGAATGCCTGGCCGCCGATCGTTCGACATGAAGGGATGACGGCGCAACGCCGGATGCGCCGTCATCGACAGTTGCGCCGCTCGTAGAGCGACCATTCGCCCTCGTGCGTCACCAGGGCGACATCGCATTCGCTATTGGCGAAGAAATCTTTCGGCAACGGCCCCTCCTTGCGAACGAAGAAATAGCGGTACAGACGGCCATTGTCCTTATTCCATTCGAAACCCGCCGGATCGTGTTCGAGCGTCAGCGGGGCCATAGGCATCATGCCCGGCCTGAAGCGCGCGATCTGCGGCACGTAAGTCGCGAAGTTCGGATCGACGAAACCGTGTTTCTCCGCCTGATACCACAGCGACTGGTGCTCGTACGCGGCCGGGCTCCTGTACGCGGGACTCGCGCGATCGAATATCAGACTTAGCGCGCGTTGATCCGGTTCGGTCCGCGACAGCAGCGCGTCCAGCGGCGCGTTCTCGACGGCGAAACGATGCAGACGAACCGTCTGGTCCGCAAAGAAGATCCAGCATCCGGCGATGATCAACGCTTGTACGGCGACGCCGGGCAGCGCACCCCGGTTCGAACCGGACGACGCACGGCGAGCGCCGTTCGCCGACGTTTGCGGCGCGCAGAACATCAACGCATACGCGGGCAACAGAAACAGCGCGAAACGGTGATACAGGTACGCCGTCTTCAGCGCCGTGCCGGGTACGACGAACCACACGAACGCCACGGCGAGCATCGGCACGATGACCGAGCGATCGGGATTGATCCTGTTGCGCCACAGCCACGGCGCGGCGAACATCAGCGCGACGAGCGGCAAATACACGGCCGCGCTTTTGTTCATGCCCCACACGTAGACGGGCAGCGAAAGCACCCGCTGCAAGTCGAAGCCCCATTTGAATACGTCTACGCCGGGCACCGTCTGCCCCAGCAGCGGATCGGTCGCGCGGCTCCACAACATATACGCGATGCACAGCACACCGAGCGGCACGAACGGCGCGAGCGCGAGGATCTTGCGGACCAACGTCTTCTGTTTGAACAGCACGAAGCCGACGCCTACCGCCATCGCAAGCAGAAACACGAGCCCGTGACAGAAGAACAGCGCCGTGCCCGCAACGAACATCCATACCCCCTTCCTGACCGAAGTCGCCTTCGCATAGTCGTGCGAGAGCCACATGAACAGAATGCCCAACGGGGTCGCGACCAGAAACGTATAGAAGCCCCACATGAAGGCGAAGCCGAAAAATCCCGGCACGAACAGCCAGTCGAGCCGTGGATCGCCGCCCAGATACCTGCGAAAGCCCACGCATGACGCCACGAACGCGAAATACGCGAGCATCAGCACGCAATTGAGCGCGGCGCCGATCGGCATCAGATACGTGAGCGGCAGCGCGAGGCCGTAGCCGACGAGGTACGGCGTCAGCAGATTGAGCTGCACGAGGTTTTGCCACGGCGACGTATGCTCGAGCAGATCGCGCAGCAACATCACCTGTCCCGCGTGTTGCGGCAGGTCCACCAGGGGCGGACGCGGCGCGATCCAGAACAACGCTCCGCCATACAGCACGGTGACGATGAAAAGCACGCGCGGAAGAATGGTGGCGAGCCGGCCGGAGCGCGAAAACAGCGCGTCTGCGGACACCGCGTCGGCGCCCGGGGTCGCCGGCGCCGAACGATCGACGGGAGAATTCATAACGTTTGCTCAATGATGAAACGAGGACGCTGCTTGGTTTCGGCGTACGTCTTCGAGATGTAGCCGCCGATCACACCGAGAAAGAGCAACTGGATACCGCCGAGAAAGTACATCGGGATTACCGTCGAAGCCCAGCCGGGCACCGTGAGGTTGGTGAAGATGCGCGCATAGGCGGCCCATGCGCCGAAGCACAGCGAGCCGATCGCCAGCAATGCGCCGATGCGCGTACTCCATTGCAAGGGAACGGCGGAGAACGACGTGATGCCGTCCAGCGCGAGGACGATCATTTTGCTGAGCGGGTATTTGCTCTCGCCCGCAAAGCGCGCGGCGCGCTCGTATTCGACGATCGCAGTCTTGAACCCGAGCAGCGGAATGATGCCGCGCAGGAAAAGATTGACCTCCTGAAACTGACGCAACGCTTCCACTGTCTTGCGGCTCATCAGGCGAAAATCCGCGTGGCCCGGCAGGATATCGACGCCGAACGTCCGGAGCAGCTTGTAGTAGTTGCGAGCGGTGAAGCGCTTGAAGAATGTGTCCGACGTACGTTTGTGACGCACGCCGAAGACGATTTCCGCACCCGACTGATATTCCGCGAGCATGCGTGGAATGGCTTCGATATCGTCCTGAAGATCCGCGTCGAGACTCACGAGTACATCGCCTTGAGCCGTCATCAGACCGGCGAGCAGCGCATTCTGATGGCCGCGATTGCGCGAGAGTTTGATGCCGCCGCAGCGGGCATTCTGCGCGTGCAGCACTTCGATGATCGACCAGGTACGGTCGCGGGAACCATCGTCAATGAAAGTGATGCGGCTTTCGTTGCTCACCTCGCCGGCTTCGATCAATCGCTCCAGAAGTGCGAGCAGCCGCTTGCCTGTCTCGGTGATAACCTCTTCTTCGTTGTAGCACGGTACGACGAGATTCATCGTCGTCATAGGCAACTCCCCATTCTGAAGCTGGCTCGACCCAGAGTCAGGCACAGAGTCCGGCGTTTAACCTAGTTGGACATTAGTACGCATCGCCGACCACAGGCAAGCATAAGGACCTCTTTGTCCGAAATGTGCTAATGCATCGGAAAAAACGTCGAATTAGAGCCGCAACGGAATTACCACATCGGAATGCGAACAACCACTTTTTACTGGCACTGGTCTGCATCAGCATGCCGATACGCGCAAGGCCATGCGATTGTTCGCGTGGTCCCGTATGATTGGGTCGTGGAGACAATGGAGAATGCATGAACCGTCACGCCAGATCGCTTTCCAATTGCCTTTGGAACCGATGTTCACGGAAAGGATGAATAGCATGGACAAGGCCGAGTTCGACAGCTTTGCTGACGAGTATCTTTCGCTGCACGCCCGTAACATCGCGGCATCGGGAGAAGGTCCGGAGTTTTTCGCCGAGTACAAGATCCGCGACATCGCCGAGGAGATGACGCGACGCGATGCGCTGCCCGCGCGCATGCTCGATTTCGGATCGGGCGTGGGCACGTCGATTCCATGGGTGAAGCGCTATTTGCCGGACGCACAGCTCACGTGCGCGGATGTATCGGAGCGTTCACTGGAAGTCGCGCAAAGCCGCTTTCCCGATTCCTCGCGCTTCGTCCACTTCGACGGTCACACGCTGCCTTTCGAGCAGGGCGAATTCAATCTCGCCTATGCGATGTGCGTGTTCCATCATATCGATCACGCCGAGCATGTTCATTTGTTGGGCGAACTGAAGCGCGTCGTGGGTCCGCGGGGCACGGTCGTCATCTTCGAGCATAATCCGCTGAACCCGCTGACCGTCAGGGCGGTCAACACCTGCGAGTTCGATGTGAACGCCAAACTGATCACCGCGCGCAACATGAAGCGGGCGTGCCTCGATGCGGGCTTTTCCGACGTTGTCGTGCGCTTCCGGATTTTCTTTCCTCACATGCTGGCCAAACTGCGTCCACTCGAAAAATATCTGACCCATGTTCCGCTCGGCGCCCAATACGCCGTCTACGCGAGCGCCGCATGAAGGCGGCCATTCGATGAACAGTCTACGCACGACAGCATCGCGTACCGAACCTCTTCGCCAGTTCATCAAATATCTTCTGGTTGGCGGCCTCAATACGGTGATCTCGGCCGCCATCATCTTTATCGTGCAAGCGGCGGGCGCGATTCCTGTAGTTGCCAACATAGTCGGCTACGCGATGGGTGTGGGACTGAGCTTCGCGCTCAACAGCAGGTTCACGTTCAGGACGGAGGCCACGCGGCACACCGCCATCCGCTTTCTGATCGTCGTGCTGATCTCGTACCTGGCCAATCTCGCGACGATGGTTTCGGTGTTGCATCTCACGCACGCGCCCTATCTCGCGCAACTGTGCGGCATTCCCGTCTACGTGATCGTGGGCTTTCTCGGCAACCGGTATTGGGCGATGCGCGGGCGCGCACGCTGACGATGCGCCTCGTATCCGCACGTCATTGATATCCGTTCACGATTTTGTCGACGTGGCGGGATACGGTAAGCACATGTCTGAAGAACATTTACTATCTTTTGCGGAAGGCGCCAGGAATAACAACGTCTTACGAAAAGATTATCAATGCCATTCACCGAGGACGCCGCCATGAGTCGAGAAGCCTATCCGATCGAAGTCGAATTCCCCGATATCGCGCCGCACGAGCCATCGTCGTCGGGCGTTGCATACGTCCATACGTTCGATTCGGGCGTGCCCGGCCCGCACGTGATGATCAACGCGCTCACGCACGGCAACGAAGTGTGCGGCGCGATCGTCGTCGACGAACTGCTGCGCCGCGCGCTGCGGCCGCGACGCGGGCAGCTCACGCTGTCGTTCGCGAACGTCGCCGCGTACCGGCGCTTCGATCCGGCGAATCCGGACGCCGCGCGCTTCGTCGATCAGGACTTCAATCGCGTATGGACGGCGGCGGTGCTCGACGACACGTCGCGCAGGTCGAGCGAGCTGCAGCGCGCGCGTGCGATGCGCCCGGTGATCGATACGGTCGACGCGCTGCTCGACCTGCATTCGATGCACGAGCGGTGCAAGCCGCTGATCGTCGCGGGACCGCTGCAAAAAGGCATCGACCTCGCGGTGCGGCTCGGTACGCCCGCCACGGTGATCTGCGACGAAGGGCATCCCGAAGGCCGCCGCATGCGCGACTACGAAGGGTTCGGCGATGCCGCGAGCCCGAAGAACGCGCTGCTGATCGAATGCGGCCAGCATTGGGAGCGCCGTGCGGTGGCCGTCGCGCGCGATACGACCGCGCGCTTCCTGCTGCTGGCCGGCGTGATCGACGAAGCGGATCTGCCGCCTGGATGGCTCGCGCCATTGCCGCCCGAGCAGAACATCGTGCGCGTGACACAGCCGGTCGTCGCAACCAGCATGGACTTCAGCTTCGCCGCGGCGTACACCGGCCTCGAGGTTTTCGCCGAAGCGGGCGCCGTGATCGGCTGGTCGAACGGCGAAGAGGTGCGCACCCCCTACGACAACTGCATGCTCGTGATGCCGTCGCTGCGGCAGTTACGCCCCGGTGTGACGGTGGTCCGGCTGGGGCGAATCGAGCGGACGGTGGCCAATCCCGGGGTGACGGCCTGACGGTCAGATGTCTCGACGCCGTTCGCCGGTTGCTTTGGCGCGTTGAGCTTGGCGCGCCTCGTCCTTTCTGCGGCCCTATTGCAGCGCGCCGCCTCCCACGCATCGGCGGGCACGTCAGCCACTGCGAAGCTCGGGTATTCCCCCGTTGACCGCATCGATTTCATTCCTTACAGTGGCGCGCGTTCGCATAGAGAATCACAGTTCTTTATTCGAACAAATTCCCTCGCCCGGCGCGATTCCGTCAAACCGATCCGTCCGGGATGATTCATTGCCGATGAACGGCCAGTTGGCCCGCCGCAGGCATCGTACGCCGTTGCCAGACGGCGTACAGTCTTAGAGAAGAATAGCTCGTCGTGTCGGGCCTTTCGCTGCCAGGAGACCATCATGAACCGCAGCCCCGCTGTGAACGTTCAAACCTTCATCAACGAGCATCCGTTTTCGCCGTTCCAATGGCTGATCTTTTTCATGTGCTTCATCATCGTCCTGCTGGACGGTTTTGACACTGCTGCGATCGGCTTCATCGCGCCTTCACTGATCACCGAATGGGGTATCGACAAGCCCGCGCTCGCGCCGGTGCTGAGCGCCGCGCTGTTCGGCCTCGCGTGCGGCGCGCTCGGCTCGGGTCCGTTGTCCGACCGCCTCGGGCGTCGCTCGATGCTGGTCGGCTCGGTGCTGCTGTTCGGCGTCGCCTGCCTCGCGTCGGCGTTTTCGACCGGCATCGACCAACTGACCGTGCTGCGCTTCGTCACCGGCGTCGGCCTCGGCGCCGCGATGCCGAACGCGGTCACGATGATGGGCGAGTACTGCCCGGACAACCGCCGCGCCACCATGATCAACCTGATGTTCTGTGGCTTCCCGCTCGGCGCCGCGTTCGGCGGCTTCCTCGCCGCGTGGATGATTCCGCATCTGGGCTGGCGCAGCGTGCTGATCCTCGGCGGCGTCACGCCGCTGCTGCTGTTGCTGCTGTTGCTCGCGAAGATGCCGGAGTCGGTCCGCTACATGGTCGCGAATAACAAGCCGGCCGAGCGGATTCGCGCCGCTCTCGCGCGCATTTCCGGCGACGCGGTGCAGGCCGTCGGTTTCACGATGACCGAAACCGCGCCGCAAACCGGCGGCAAGGGGCTCGGCGTCGTGCTGTCGCGCTCGTACATCGTCGGTTCGGTGATGCTGTGGGTCGCGTACTTCATGGGCCTCGTGATCTTCTACGCATCGATCAACTGGATGCCGATCCTGCTGAAGGACGCCGGCCTCACGCCGCAACGCGCGACGCTGATCTCCGCGCTGTTCCCGCTCGGCGGCGTCGGCGCGGTACTGGCCGGCGTGCTGATGGACCGCTTCAACGCGAACCGCGTCATTGCGGTGTGCTATGCACTGACCGCCGTCAGCGTGTACTTCATCGGTCAGGCGGCCGGCAACGTCGGCGCGCTCGTGCTGATCGTGTTCATCGCCGGCGTGCTGATGAACACCGCGCAATCGTCGATGCCGGCGCTCGCTGCCGCGTTCTACCCGACCGTGGGCCGCGGCACGGGCGTCGCGTGGATGCTTGGCGTCGGCCGCTTCGGCGGCATTGCGGGTTCGTTCCTCGTAGCGGAGCTGGCGCGCCGCCACTTCTCGTTCGGCGGCATCTTCGCAACGATCGCGGTGGCGGGTCTGCTATCGTGCGTCGCGCTGCTGATCAAGCAGGCGGCACGGCCGCAGGCGGCGGAAGCGGGTGCGTCGAAGACGGAGTCGTTCGGCCATTGAGCCTGCAATGAAATGTGCGCACCAGCGGACCGGTAACGGGTCGACCGAGTGGTGACCCAGAAGCCGCCCCGCGAATCGCAGGGCGGCTTTTTGTTTCGCTGAACGCCTGGAATCTCTCGCTTACCTGAACGCGAGCTGTTGCTCGACACACAGCAGCACGGCAATCAGAACCATCGCCGCGCCTGAAACCTGGCTAAAGGATCGGCCGCTGCCGCTGTGACGCATCGACGTCACACCCGTTCGCCTGCGGCATTGTGATCCACGGCGGCGAAAAGCGCCCCGGCCTACTTCCCGATACACTACGCAACAATTTTTCCGCGCGCGGCCAGGCGCGGCGATCACCGCCGCTGCCGCGCCGCCGCCGTCTCATGTCAGGACTCCGGTAATGAAACGCGTAGTCGTATCCGCGCTCGTCGCGCTGTGCATCGCACAGCCGGCCGCTCAGGCCGTCGCGCAGACCGTCAGCGATCAATGTTTCGCGCTCGGCGATATCGCCGGCCAGGTCGCGTCGTGGCGCGCACACAAAAAGACCAAAGCTCAGGCGCTCGAACAGGCCGCCCACTACTACAAAGACCCGTCCGACCGCGCGGCCGTCGACGCGATCATCGAAAAGATCTACAGCCCCGACGCGCCACACATGACGCCCGATCAGGCGAGCATGGCGATCACGTCGGAGTGTGTGAACCAGCACAAGGGGCAGGCATCGCCGGCACAGTGATGCCGGCGTGTCACCCGCGACGCGCTAGCGCCGCCGGAACGCATCCAGCGACGACAGTGCGTTGCCGCGGAAATCGAACAGCGTGTTGTTGTCCCACTGGTCGCACCGCGCCGAGAAACTGCGCCTGGCCGGCGGGCGTCTGCGGGTACGGCGAGGTGCCGACATTGGTCATCGAGTCCGGTTCCGGATCGCCGTCGCTGGTCGTCCACGGATACGCGGTCTCGACGACGATCACGTCCTTGTCGTAGCGCGTCGCAAGATCGTTCACATTGCCCTGCAGGTCGCTGAACGAGCCCTGCCCGATCACGTCGAACGTGACGCCACGCTGCGTCATGTTGTCGAACCACCAGCGGCTCGTCGCGTTGTTGCCGCCGCTGTCGATATGCAGCATCACCTTGATGCGCCCGTCGACGGATTTGACCGCGTCGTGCCCGGCCTTCAGCAGCGCCGCGAGGTTATCGAGCTGATCGTACTTGCCGAGCGGCCACAGCATGCCACCGGTAATCTCATTGCCGATCTGCACCCACTCGGTTGACTTCCTGCCGTGACGTGACAACCACACCACGTCACGCGTCTTTCCACGCGCAGACGTCGCCGGTATTCAGGCGCGGCTCGCCGAGCACGAACGTCGCATTGCGCGGTGCTGGCGCCTGCACCGGTTGCGCGCCGAAATTGAATGCGAAGGTCAAGCCGCCGCGGCGGCGCAGCCTCAGTCCGTCGGCGAGTACCTGCGTATCGAGGCCCGCATCGCGCGCCGCCTGCCGCAACAGCGTGCGATGCAGTTCATGCGACAGCCAGCCGGCCACATAGCGCACGTTGCCGTGCGTCAGCAGCGCGGGCCAGGCATCGTCGAAGCGCGCGGCAATGCCTGTCTCGCCATTGGCGCGCACATGCTCGCGCCAGTGCAGCGCGCGACCCTCGGTGCCGTCGATCGACAGCGCGGGCGCGAGCGTCGAGCGCAGCGTTTCGACTTCGAGCACCTGGATCGGCAGCGCGCGCTGCAACGCGCCGGGCGGCAGATTGCCGGGAATCGCGAACGCGTCGGTTTTCGAGCCGCTGCGTGGGCCGAACACCCATTGCGCGTTCGAACGCGCGATCTGCTCGACGAGCGCGGCGTCGATCACCGCGAGGCTCGGCACCACGACTAGCTGGTAGCGCGAAAGATCTGCCCGGCTCGACACGATATCGACATCGAGCCCGAGTTCGCGCAGCGACTCGTAGTAGTCGAACGCGAGCGTCTGGTAGTCGAAGCCCTTGCCGTGACGCTGGATTTCGAACATCCACTGCGTCTCGTAGTCGAATACCAGCGCGGTGGCCGCGCGCGCGGGCGCGGCGAGCGTCGACAGCACCGTACTGCCCGCGATCTCACGCGCGGCCCGTTGCACCTCGAGACCGCCCGGCGACAGTTCGTCGTTCGGCAGATTGAGCCCGGAATGCATCTGCTCCTGCGCATACGGGAACTGACGCCAACGGAAATACGACACCAGCTCCGCGCCATGCGCGAACGCCTCGTACGCCCATAGCCGCACCATGCCCGGCGCCGGAATCGGATTGCACGACGCCCAGTTCACCGGACCGGCCTGCTGCTCCATCACCCAGAAGCGCCCGCCGCCAATGCCCCGGTAGCGGTCGTGATCGAACGCGGACACGTCGGGATGTCCGGTACGCGCGAAGCGCGCCTTCTGCTCCTGCGGCAACGCGATCGACTCAGTGCGCGCAATCGGATAGCTGTCCCATGCGGCGACGTCGATCGCGTTGTCGGCGGCGAAGCGATAGTGATCGAAGGTCGTGAAAAAGCCCATGAAGTTGTGCAGCAGATCCGCGTTCGGCGCATGCTCGCGCAACACCTCGATCTGCTCGCGATGGAAGCTCGCCACCTCGTCGGACATGAAGCGGCGGAAGTCGAGCAGATGGATCGGATTGGCGTCGGTGGGTGTCAGCGTCGGCAGCCCGATCGCGTCGAACGACGGGTACTCCATGCTCCAGAACACGTTGCCCCACGCGTCGTTCAACGCGCCGATCGTTGCGTAGCGCCGCTGCAGCCACGCGTGAAAGCGCTGCAACGCCGCAGCCGAATAGCTCGGCACCGTGTCGTGGCAGCCGAGTTCGTTATCGGTCTGCCATGCGACGATCGACGGATGCCGGCCATAGCGCTTCGCCATCGCGGTGACGATGCGCACGCATTCGCGCCGGTACGTGTCGCTCGAAATATCGTAGTGACGCCGCGAGCCGAAATTCCAGCGCGCGCCGTCCGCGCGCACCGGCAACACGTCCGGATGCGCGTCGACGAGCCACTTCGGCGGCGACGCGGTCGGCGTGCCGAGCACGAGTTTCAGGCCCGCTTTCGCGAGCGTTTCGACCGCTTCGTCGAGCCATTGCCAGTCGAATTCGCCGGCGCGCGGCTCCATACGGCTCCACGCGAATTCAGCGATCCGCACATGCGTGATGCCGAGTTCGACCATACGTTGCGCGTCGTCGGCCCACATCGCGCGCGGCCATTGTTCCGGGTAGTAGCAGACACCAAGTTGCATGTGAAAGTCTCGTGGTGAGTTGACGTCGAGCCGTCGTTTCAATCGTGTTTCAAGCGCCCTTTATCCCTTGCTCGCCCCGAAGGTCAGTCCGGCGACGAAGTGCCTTTGCATGCCGAAGAACATCAGCACCGAAGGCAACGCGGCCAGCACCGAGCCCGCCGCGACGAGGTTCCACGCAGTCGTCCACTGCCCTTTCAGCGCGGCGACGCCCACCGTGATCGGCGCGGCGGCGTCGCCTTGCGTGAGGCACAGCGCCCAGAAGTAGTCGTTCCACACGAACGTGAACACGAGGATCGCGAGCGCGGCGAGCGCGGGGCGAATCAGCGGCAGCACGATGCGCAGATAGATCGTCCACTCGCCCGCGCCTTCGACGCGCGCGGCCTCGATCATCTCGAACGGCAGTTGCTTGATGAAGTTGCGCAGAAACAAGGTGCAGAAGCCGGTCTGAAACGACACATGAAAGATCACCAGCGCCCACACGGTGTTGAACAGGCCGAACTTCAGCGCCATGTCGCGCACTGGAATCATCAGGATCTGGATCGGCACGAAATTGCCGGCGACGAACGCGAACAGCACGGCCGTGTTGCCCGGAAAGCGATACGTCGCCAACGCGAAGCCCGCCATCGACGCGAGCACGATCGCGCCGATCACCGACGGCACCGTGATCAGCACGCTATTGGCGAAGTAATGCAGCATCGGCGTTTGCGTGAGCGCGGTGCCATAGTTCTCCAGCAACGCGAAGTGTTTCGGCCACGTCCAGTAGTCGCCTTGCGACAATTCATCCGTCGAGCGGATCGAGGTCAGCAGCACGGCGAGCATCGGCAGCAGCCAGATAAACAGCGCCAGCGGCAGCGAGGCCTTGTAAAGCGTGCGATTCAGCGGTTTCCAGCGTTCGACGGGAAGCGGATACATGACCGGGTACTCCTGACGTTCAGAGAATCAGCGTTCCTCGCGCAACATGCGGCGCAGATGGAACACGATATAGACGAGCATGATCGCGAACAGCACGACTGCAATCGCGGCGGAATAGCCTTCGCGGTAGTACTTGATCGCCTGGTCGTACATGAAATAGGCGAGCACGGTGGAACTGTCGAACGGACCGCCGCCACTCATCACCGCGATCAGATCGAAGCTGCGCAGTGCGCCGATCACGGTCAGCACCACCGCCATGAAGGTGGCCGGCCGCAATTGCGGCAGGATCACGTGCCACAGCAGTCGCAGCCCTTGTGCGCCTTCCATGCGCGCGGCCTCGACCACCTCGGGATTGATGCCGGTGAGCCCGGTCAGATACAGGATCATGCAGAACGGCGCCTGCGGCCACAGCGCGGCGAAGATGATGCCGAACGTGACCGTGTGCGGATCGCCGAGCACCGGGATGCCACGGCCGACGATCAGCCGCAGCAGCCCGAACGTCGGATCGTAGAACCAGCTGAATACGAGGCCGACCACGACGCCCGACAGCACGAACGGCGCGAAAAACAGCGACTTCACGACGCGCATGCCGCGCACCTGCTGGTTCAGATACAGCGCGAACAGCAGACCGAGAGGCGGCGCGAGCAGAAACAGCGCGAGCCAGATCAGGTTGTTCTTCAGCGCCGTATAGAACGTATCGGACTGAAACAGCTCGACGTAATTGGCGAGACCGGCGAAGGTCTTCGGCGTCATGCCGTCCCAGTGGTAGAAGCTCAGCGAAATGCTGCTGATGATCGGATAGATCACGCACAGCGCGAACAACGCGCAGCCCGGCAGCAGAAAGAAAAACGCGGCGCGATGCTGATGACGGCGCGTCGTCGAGACGCGACGGTGCCGCGCCGCGGGCAGGCGGCGCGCTGCGGTATGAGACATGGAGCGGCCTCGTCGGAAATCGAAGGCGGAATTGGGACCCGCAAGCCGGCCGCGCTCAGGCGGCCGGCGCGGCGGGACTTACTTCTGGTAGATGCGCTTGCGCGTCGCTTCGAGATGAGCAAGCACGCTGTCGAGTTGCGACGGATCGCTGTAGAACTGCTGCATGGCCTTCATGCCTTCGTCGGCCATTTCCTTCTGCATATCGCGATCGTAGAACTGCGCGATGCCGCCCTTCGTGTTCGCGAGCGTCTGGAAGCCGACCTTCGAGATCGCGTCCTCAGGCGCCGCCGCCTGGCTGTTCGACGGCAACTGTCCCCAGCCCTTCGCGAGTTCGGCGTTGATCTTCGGCGTCTCCATGAACGCGAGCAGCTTGCGCGCGTCGGCCTTGTTCTTCGCCTTCGCCGGAATCAGCAGCACGTTGACGGGGCCGTCCTCGGCCATCGGCACGTTCGCGTCGAGCACCGGAAAGCGGAAGAAGCCGATCTGGTCCTTGATCGACGGCGGGAAGCTCGCCGAGAAGAACGTGCCCATCAGCATCATCGCGGCTTTGCCGTTGTTGAGGATCGGGCCGATCGAATCGACGTCGTACGACAGCGCATTGTCGATAAAGTCGTGATTGTCGAGCAGCGTCTTCCACGTCGTGTAGACCTTCTTCACGCGCGGATCGGTGTACGGAATTTCGCCGGCCATCAGCTTCTGATGGAACTCGTTGCCGTTGATGCGCAGATCGAGATAGTCGAACCAGGCGGCCAGCGTCCAGCTGTCGCGTGCAGCCACCGCGATCGGCGCGACGCCGATCGCCTTCAGCTTCTTGTTGGCTTCGAGCAGTTCGTCCCACGTTTTCGGCTCGCTCCTGATGCCGGCCTTCTCGAACAGATCCTTGCGATAGAAGAAGCCGTACGCGTCATAGCCGAGCGGTGCCGCATACTGCTTGCCCTTGTACGTCGACGCGTCCTTGACCGACGCATACTGCTGCGACCAGCCGTTCTTCGCCCAGTCCGAGCTCAGATCTTCGAGCAGACCACGTTGCGCGTAATAGGCCATCCGCTCGCCGTCGTGCCACGAGACGACGTCGGGTGGATCGGTGGCGAGCCAGCCGCCCATCTGCACCTTGTAGGCTTCCTCGGTCACGTAGGTGATTTTCAGGTCGATGTCGGGATTGGCTTTCTTGAACTGGTCGAACGCATCCTGCCAGGTCGAGCGCTAATTACCGCGCGCCGATACGTTGACGTTCAGCGTGGCCGCGTCGACCGCGGCGCTGCCGAGCGCGCCGACCATCACGGCGGCGGCGATCGACACCTGTGCGAAATGGCGAAGGCGAAGAGCAATCATCTATGTCTCCTTGTCTACCTTGTTGACCGGCTACGCAGCGTGGCCGGCGATGTAACCCGCTCTATGGCGGAATTCAGTCCGACGAACCGTTGAAGCAGACGCGCGATCTCGACGCGCGTCTGGCCGCGCAGCGCGGCATCGAGATTCGATAGCGGCTCGTCGAACAGAAACACGCCCGGCTCGCGCACGATCGCGCGGCCGATCGCGACGCGCTGCCGCTGGCCGCCCGACAGCGCTTTCGGATGTCGTTCGAGCAAGCCTTCCAGTTGCAGAATCCGCGCGGCTTCGCGCACCTTGCGCTCGATCACGTCCTTCGGCTGCTTCGCGAGCTTCAATCCGAACGGCATGTTGTCGAACACGGTCATGTGCGGAAACAGCGCGTAGCTTTGGAACACCATCGCGACGCCGCGCTCGGCGGCCGGCACGTCGTTGACGAGGCGGCCGCCGATATGCAGCTC
The DNA here is from genome assembly GCF_014201055.1 of Paraburkholderia sp. CI2. Lineage (NCBI taxonomy): Bacteria > Pseudomonadati > Pseudomonadota > Betaproteobacteria > Burkholderiales > Burkholderiaceae > Paraburkholderia > Paraburkholderia sp. CI2. The sequence continues at coordinate 351,492 of NZ_JACHDL010000003.1, read as the reverse complement.
GCCTTCGCTGAGGTCTTCGAGACCGGCGATCATCCGTAGTAAGGTCGACTTGCCGCAGCCCGAGGGGCCGAGAAAAACGCAGAATTCATGCTGCGCGATCTCGAGATTCACGCGCCGGATCACCGGCGGATGGTCGCCGTAGGCCTTTTGCACATCGCTCAAACGGATCGTCGCCATGCTGTCTCCGCCTTGATTTAACCGCTTAAATTTTGGCCGAAATAAAACGCCCCGGCCTTGTGCCGGCGGCATTTAATCGCTTAAATTCGAGTTCGACGGATAAAGTCATGGTGGGTGTCTCCGTTACGTTTTTGAGAAAGTTAGCAATGTCGCAGGCCGTTTGCAACATTTGAATTGACCTCCCTAAATATGGGATAACCCGACATGGTCACGTTGTCCGAAGTCGCGAAACGCGCGCAGGTTACCGCCGCCACGGTCTCCAACGTTCTGCGCAATCGCGAGAAAGTCCGCCCTGAAACGGCTGAGCGCGTGCTGCAGGCGATCGCCGAACTCGGCTACCGGCCGAACCTGAATGCGCGCGCGCTCGCCGAAGGCCGTTCGTCGACGCTCGCGCTCATGCTGTCGAACATCTCGAACCCGTTTTACCCGGAGTTCGTGCTCGCCGCCGAGCGCGCGGCGCGCAAGACCGGCCACTTCCTGATGGTCTGCAATACCGACGACGATGCCGAAATCGGCCGCGCATATCTGAACCAGATCGCCGGCACGCTCGCCGACGGCGTGCTCGTGATGAACACGGACATCACGATCAACGACCTGTGCGCGTCTGCGACGCATAGCGCGCCGATTCTGCTCGCCATGTGGGAGCACCCCGAGTCGCCGCCCGAGCTACCGTGCGTCGCAGTCGACTTCGCGCGTGCCGGCGAGCTGGCCGCGGGGCATCTGCTAGGACTAGGCCATCGCGAGATCGGCTTGCTGATCGGTGACGGCTGCGGCGGTTTGCAGGACGCGCGCTCGAACGGCTTTCGCGCCGCGATGCGCATGGCCGGCATCGAAGCCGATGCAGCCGCCGTGCTGCAGATTCGCGACTCTATCGACGCCGGCTTCGCCGCCTGCATGGAACTGATGGCGAACCGCCCGCAACTGAGCGCGATCTTCGCGACCAACGACCTGCTCGCGATCGGCGCGATCCAGGCGTTGATCACGCTCGGCCGCTCGGTGCCCGACGACGTGTCGGTGGTCGGCATCACCGACATTCAGCTCGCGCATCAGGTGCATCCCGCGCTGACCACGGTCGCGATTCAAACCGCGGCCGTCGCGGAGCTTTCCATCAAGAGCCTGATCCGTTTGATCCAGACGCCGGAGCGGCAGCCGTCGATGGTGCTCGGGCCACCGCCCGAGCTCGTGGTGCGCGCCTCGACCGGGCCGCGCAGGAAACGCTGACGCGTTAGGGCCTGTTCACGCGCTCGGTCGCCATCCGCGTGACGATGTCGAACGCCTTCTGCGTCGCGCCGACGTCGGCCTTGCCCTGGCCGTGGATGTCGAACGCGGTGCCGTGCGCGGGCGTCGCGATCGGAACCGGCAAGCCGCCGTGCACGGTCACGCCGCGCCAGAAACCCATCAGCTTCATCGCGATCTGGCCTTGATCGTGGTACATCGTGACGACGCCGTCGAAGGCCTTCTGGTCGCGCGCGCGCACGAAGATCGTGTCGGCGGGAAACGGTCCCTGCGCGTCGTAGCCGAGCTTGCGCGCGGCCTCGACGGCCGGCGCGATCACGTCGATCTCCTCGCGGCCGAACGCGCCGTTGTCGCCGTTGTGCGGATTGAAACCGCATACCGCGATACGCGGCTGCGGATGGCCGGCTCGCTTCAGGCCTTCGTGAATCAGCCGCACCGCGCCGACGATGCGCTCCTCCGACAACTTCGCGCTGACGTCCTTCAACGCCATATGCGAGGTCACGCGCGAAGTCCATAGCTCGTCGAGCACGTTGAACTCGCAGAAGCTGCCCGTGTAGCCGAGCTGCTTCGCGAACCACTCCATCTCGTCGCCGGTTTCCATGCCGGCCAGATGCAGCGAGGTCTTGTTGACCGGCGCGAACAGCATGCCTTGGGTGACGTTGCTTTGCGTCAGCGCGAGCGCGTGCCTGAACGCGGCGAGACTATAGCGGCCGCCGTGTTCGGTCGCCACCGCACGCTCGAAAGCTTGATCGCCGGGCAGACGGAAATCGATCAGCGACGGCACGCCCTCGCGTTGAAACGCGGCATGCGCATCTTCGACCACGTCGTAATCGAAGCGCTGCTGCGCGATCTTCATGCCGGTTTCGAGCTCGCGCCGGTCGCCGATGACCAGCAGCTCCGCGCGCGCGCGGTTCGCCCGCTGCGCGAACAGATGCGCGATCAGCTCGGGACCGATACCGGCGGGGTCGCCGAGAAGGACTGCGATGCGTGGCTTCATGTGCTTTCCTCGGATCGGTCCACTCATTCGACGATGTTGAAGTCGGCAAGATACTTGTCGCTCAACTTGATGCCAAGACCCGGCACGTCGTCCGACAGTTGCAGATAGCCATTTTCCGGCCGCGGCTCGCCTTCGAAGATGTAGTAGAACAATTCGTTGCCAACTTCGACATCGAACACCGGGAAGAACTCCGACATCGGGCTCGCGGTGCTCGACATCGTCAGATGATAGTTGTGCATCTGTCCCGCATGCGGAATCACCGGCACCGACCACGCTTCGGCCATCGCGTTGATCTTGCGCGCCGCCGTGATCCCGCCCACGCGATTCGTGTCGTACTGGATCACGTCGATCGCGCGGCGTTCGAGCAGATCCTTGAAGCCATAGCTCGTGAACTCATGCTCGCCACCCGACACCGGCATCAGGTTCATCTTCTTCAACTCCTGATAGCCTTCGACGTCGTCGCCGATCACCGGCTCCTCGATCCAGCGTGGATTGAATTCGGCGAGGCGCGGCAGCATTCTGCGCGCGTATTCGAGCGTCCAGCCCATATAGCATTCGAGCATGATGTCGACTTCGTCGCCGACCAGTTCACGCAACAGACGCACCTGTTCGATGTTCTTCGCCATGCCTTTCGGGCCGTCTTTCGGACCGTAGCCGAAGCGCATCTTCATCGCGGTGAAGCCGCTGTCCAGATAGCTTTCCGCTTCGCCGAGGAAAGCGTCGCGATCATCGTTGTTGTAAAGCTTCGATGCATAGCACCAGATCTTTTCTTTCGTGCGCCCGCCGAGCAGCTTGAACACCGGCTTTTTCACGGCCTTGCCCATGATGTCCCACAGCGCGATATCGATCGCGGAGATCGCCGCCATGCCGATGCCTTTGCGGCCCCACGCGAGCGTGCGGCGATACATCTTCTGCCAGATGTATTCGTTGTCGAACGGGTCTTCGCCGATCGCGATCGACGCGAGGTATTCGTCGATGATCTGCTTCGCGATGCGCGGCGCGAGCGCGCAATTGCCGATGCCCACGGTGCCGTCGTCGCATTCGACTTCGACGACGAGCCAGCCGTGAAAGCGGAACGACCCCATCGCATCGCCACGCTCGTACAGAATATCGACCGCGTTCGTGCAGAAATGCGCTTGCGGCGGCACGACTTTGCCTTTCCACTCGAAAACACGCGTTCGGATATGCTTGATTTTCATGTTCGACGATTTCCTTCAGAGAATCAGAGAGTCAGTGGCCCGGGCGTTCGCCGAGCGGGCCGCTGCGATGAGAGACGGAATGGGAGGCGGCAGGGGCGAAGCGGAACGTCAGCAGCAGCAATGCGCCGATCAGTCCGACCACCGCGAGCGAGAACATACCCGCCTGCGAAGAGCCGATCGCGCGCTCGGCCAGCCCCTTCAGATTCGGCGCGACGAAGCCGCCCAGATTGCCGATCGAATTGATCAACGCGATGCCGCCCGCGGCCGCGGCGCCGCCCAGGTAACCGGTGGGCAGCGTCCAGAACAATGGCTGCACGCAGACGAAACCGATGGCGGCGAAACAGAAGGCGGCAATCGCAAGCGTGACCGACGACGTCATCGCCGACGCGGCAATGCCGACCGCCGCGAGCGCGAGCATCGCCGCGGCCCAGGTACGGTGATGACCGTGGCGGTCGGCGTAGCGCGTCACCCAGAACGTGCCGATGATCGCGGCGATCCACGGAATCGCTGTCAGCATTCCGACCTCGACGCCGACATGGCCGCCGCTTGCGAGCCCGGCGATGCGGGTTGGCAGATAGAACACGACGCCATACACGCTCATCTGCACCGCGAAGTAGATCAGGCCGCAGAACAGTACGCGCGAATCGCGCAGCGCCGCGAGCACCGAAGCCGGACCATGCGCGAGCTTCTGGCGGTCTTCCTGGCGCAACGCGTGATCGAGCGCGTCACGCTCTTCGGCATCGAGCCAGTGCGCCTGCACGGGCCGGTCGGTCAGATAGAAGTAAGCGACGACGCCCACCACCGACGCCGCGAGCCCCTCGACGACGAACAGCCATTGCCACGGATGCATGCCGAACGGATTGCCCGCATCGAGCAGCAGACCCGAGATCGGGCTGCCGAGCAGGAGCGCGAGCGGGAAGCCGAAATAGAACATGCCCATCGTCTGCGAGCGCGTTTTCGCGGGAAACCAGTTCGACAGGAACAGGATGATGCCGGGAAAGAAACCGGCTTCGGCGATGCCGAGCAGCGTGCGCAGCACATAGAAGCTCGTGGCGCTGTCGACGAAGGCGGTGCACGCGGACACGATGCCCCACGTGACCATGATGCGGCTCATCCAGATGCGCGCGCCGAAGCGGTACATCAGCAGGTTGCTCGGTACTTCGAACACCGCATAGCCGACGAAGAAAATGCCGGCGCCGAACGCGAACGCCGCGTCGCTCAAGCCCGTGTCGGCCTGCAGCACGTTCTTCGCGAAGCCGACGTTCGCTCGGTCGATGAACGCCAGTACGTACATCAGGATCAGAAAAGGCAGCAGCCTCGTGCGCGCTTTGGTAATCGCGCTGTCGAGCGCGGGGCTCGCGATCATCGTCATGCGTCGTCTCCGGTTTTGTCTTGTCAACGCGAACGGCGTTGCGATTGCCGTCCTGCGATAACCGCCAGTGTGCGAAACTATCCGATAACTGACCACTGAATAATTCGAATCGGCCGATTCGCTAAAGTTATCGCTCATGATCCCGCCCGCCTCCACCATTCGCAAACGCTTGCGCCTGCGTCATCTGCAACTGATGGTCGCGCTGTCGGAAACGGAATCGCTGCGGCGTGCCGCCGACGATCTCGCGATGACCCAGCCCGCCGCGACCAAAGCCTTGCAGGAACTCGAAGACACGCTCGGCGTATCGCTGTTCGTACGCCATGCGCGCGGCATGGAGCCGACGATCTTCGGCGAGGCCGTGATGCGCTATGCGCGCGTCGTGTTCCAGGATCTCGACGAGCTGCGCGAGGAGTTGGCCGGCATCGAGGCCGGCGACATCGGCAAGGTGCGCATCGGCGCGGTGATGGCGCCGTCGCCCGAATTGCTGACGCACACGATCGTCAAGCTGAAGGAAGCGCACCCGCGCCTGCAGATGGCGGTCACGATCGACACCAGCGACGTGCTCGTGCAGTCGCTGCAACAGGATCAGCTCGATATCGTGATTGGCCGGATTCCCGATGGTTTTCCGGCGCTCGATCTGAGCTTCGAGACGTTGGCGGAAGAGGCGCTGTCGATCGTCGTGCGGCCCGATCATCCGGCCGTGAAAACAGGCAAACAAACGGGCATGCGGCCGAAGCTCACGGACCTCGCGCGCTATCCGTGGATCATCCAGCCGCATCCGAGCCCGATGCGCCAGGTCATCGATCAAACGTTTCGCGAGTCGCGCGTTGCGCCGCCGGTGAGCACGGTCGAGACCTCGTCGATTCTGACCACGCTGTCGTTGCTGCGCGACTCGGACATGCTCGCCGTGCTGCCGAGTTCGGTCGCGCAGTACTACGTCGCGCTCGATGCGATCGCCGCGATCGCGACGCCGCTGCGCGGCCGGCTCGCACCGTATGGGCTGATTCTGCGCAGAAACCGGCGCGTCACGCCGGCGATGCAACTGGTCATCGATTCGATTCGCGCGGCGTGAGGTTTTCTGCGAAGCGCAATTCGCCGCCCGCATTGATGTCCGCGAGATCCGGGTGAGCGCGAGCCGCGTCGAGCGGAATATCCGGCCGCATGAAGAAGGTCGCGACGATGCCGAGCGCGAGCAGTCCGAGCGAGCCCGCGAACGGCAGCGTCCAGCTACCCGTGCGGTCCACGATCAGGCCGAACACGATCGGCGTGAAAATCCCCGCAACCGCCGAGCCCGCATTCACGAGCCCGCTCGCGACACCGACGTGCCGCGGGCTGATGTCCATCGGCACGGCCCAGATCGGCCCGATCGTCATTTCGAGGAAGAAGAACGACAGGCTCATGCACGCTGCCATGACCGGCAGCGACTTCACGACCATCACCGGCGCGAGGAACACCAAAGCGCCGAGAAACGCGCAGATGATCACGTTGCGGCGCGCCGCGACGACGTTGCGCGTACGCTTCAACACGCGGTCGCTGAGCACGCCGCCCGCGGTATTGCCGACCACGCCGGACAGAAACACGCCCGCGGAGAACATCGCCGAGCTTTTCAGATCGAGGCCGCGACCGTGCATGAAGAACGTGGGCAGCCAGGTGAAGAACAGCCAGCCGGTCCAGCCGTAGCAGAAGTAGACGAGCATTGTTGGTGCGATGCGTTTGAGCAGACGCCGCCACGGCGTGGGCTCGCGCGTCGCTTCGACCGCGGATTGACGGACCGGCGGCAATTGCGTTTCCTGCTCCGCGGTCATATGGCGATGCTTGCGCGGGTCGTCGGTGAAATACCATGCGTAGACCACGACCCACACCAACGTCAGCGCGGCGACCGCGAGAAACGACACCCGCCACGACGAATACCCGACCAGCAGCGCGATCAGCGGCGGCGTAATCGCATTGCCGAGCCGCGAGAACGAATGCGTGAGGCCTTGCACGAAGCCGCGTCGGTTCGACGGGAACCAGTTGGTCAGCGCCCGCGCCTGCGCGGGCAGCGCCGCGCCTTCGCCGATGCCGAGCAGCAGCCGCGCGCCGAACAGCGACGCGAGCCCGCCCGCGAGACCGGTCGCGACCGTCGCGACGATCCAGATGCTTGCGCAGGTCACGAGCGTGAGCTTCGCGCCGAAGCGGTCGCTGACCCAGCCGCCGATCACCTGGCACAGCGCGTACGTGTATGCGAACGCGGCGAACACGAGGCCGACGTTGGTATTGCTCAGATGCAGATCGTCGCGGATCAGCCCCGCCGCCGCCGACAGGTTGACGCGATCGAGATACAAGATGAACGACATCGCGCACATGAGTGCGAGAACCGCCCGGCTGACCTTGGGTCGCAGCATCGTCTCCTCCGGATTGTCGCGTGAGCCCGCGCCGATGCTCCGACGGTGGCGTCCGCTATGGCTTGTTTTGTGCGCACATTATCAGAAGCCGGGTGATAGTTGACTAATGAATTGTTTGGATACAGCGATCACTGGGGGTTATCGCTTTCATCCTTCGCCCATAGCCGAGCGTTGACTGTCAGGTATAGATTTGGGGCTCCATGCGACCGACCCGCAGTACGGCGCAAAACTGATCAGCATCATTCGCTCACGCCATCTCGATCAATATGACGTCCGGTAGAACAGACAAAACCTTGAGGACACGATTGGTGACCTTCGCTCTGCTTCTCGCCAGCGTGCACGCAATGGCATCGGGGCAGACGATCGCCACAGCGGATCAGGCAGCGGATCAGGCAGCGGACCGGGCAGCGGAAGTTACCCAGAGCCACCATCTATCCTCCAACCGCACCCAATGCCTGATGTTCGACGTATCCGATGAGAAGCGCTATTTCATCGTCGGGGTTCATGAGAAACACACCCCCGAATGCGGTGGCGATCCGGCTACCGCACCGGTGCTGTTCTTCCTGAAGATACGCAAGCGAGATGGCTATGTCGTCACCAATCATCGTGACGGGGATCATTTCGCGCCGCTCCCGCCGAAACAATGATCCCGGACCCGCCACCACCACGGCGGGTCCCTCCTCTGTTGCCTCGCACCCCGCACTGGTTGCGCTCGCTCTTACCCAGCATGAACCTCGGGGCTCTACAGTGCTTCGTCATTCTCGCGGAGGTACTCAACTTCAGCCGCGCCGCGAAGCGGCTGCATACCGCGCAGCCCGCGCTGAGCCAGCAGATCCGCTCGCTCGACGAACTGCTCGGCACGCGGCGGCGTCGACCGCACGCGGCGGATCGACTCAATCACAACTTAACGCACATTGGATGTAAGCGCTATTGACCCGTACAACACTTGTTAGGACAATCGGGCTCAAACGATATTTCAACACGCCGGCCGTTTTCGACATCGTTCTTTGAATAGACGCGCGAACTGGTCTTTACCGTTCCACGCAAGAAGCCAAATTGATCCAGCACCGCTTTACCCGCTATCAGGCGAGCTTGGGCCAATTGGGTTGCGTTCTGTTCGCGTTCCTCAGCATGCCCACTTACTAGCGTTGTTTCCTTGGTTTTGTGATTCGCATATGTAATATTTTGATCGACTACCCAGTTAGCAAGGGCGGTTTCAAGAGTGAAGCGCAACGGCGGGATTAATGTTTAGAGCTTTGAGGTTGACTTGCTGATGCGAGGGTCGCGGCGAAGACCTCGAATGGTGAATGGAAGTTGTGAGTTGCACGAGGCCGGCTGTTCAGGCTGTCGGCGATGGCGTCGAGTTCATCCTGACTGTAGACCGAAAGGTCGGTGCCTTTTGGCAGATACTGTCGCAGCAGCCCGTTGGTGTTTTCGCAGGTGCCGCGCCCGCCGGTGTCAGTCGTCGGTTGGGAAGCCTCTCGGCCGGTCTGCTCGCCATTGCGCCGGCCGATGTCGACGCGGTCATCGAAGGCGCGCGGCGTCAGCGGGTCAAGAAAGCGGCGGTGCTCGCGTCGATTGCCAGCAGCACGTTCGAGCGCGGCTGGGTCAACGAGCAGCGCGACCCGGATGATGAACAGCTATGAGCGCCTTGCCACCAGCCACATGGCGCACTACCTGAACGCTGCAAGCCTTCTCGATCTCGCGCGCGCGGCGGCGCGGCGGCGCAGCGGCACCCGGTGCAACAACGCGCTGCCGCGCCTTGCGAATGCACGGGCACTCCCCTCGACGGCTGGCAATCGCAACCGCTGTCGCTCGACGAAACGCTGTTCGAGAAGACCGGCACACTGGTGCCGGAGGATGATCCCGAGCCGACCTTCAGCGAATATCTGCCAGATAAGACGAGCTACTGGTCGGCCGATGCGCCGGTCGCGCCGCGCTATTTTCCCGTACAACCGCTGCGGCGTATGGCAGTGCTCGACCTGCGGGCGACTGTACATGCGCCATGTCGAAGGCGGCGGTTATTTTGTCGATCGCAGGATTCGCGCGGTAAATGCTGATCTGATCGAGGACGTGCCACTGCCCGCATAACGCGGTTTGCCATAGCCGCGCTTCACGCATCGTCCTTCCCCGTGCGCGCGACGCTCAGCAGTTCTCTAACGCGCCGCGCGAGATTCGACAACGCGCCGCCGGACCGCGCGACGGCCTGCTGTCTGTGTGGCATACGTTGCAGATCGTGCCAGTCGTCATCGAGCGCTCTTGCGTGAGCGTCGGCGCCATACGGCCATTCGACCACCACCGCGCGCAAGCGGGCGGCGCGCGAGCTTCTGTCGGCGCGATCGATATACGCATTGATCTGCGACGCCTCGTACCGCGCCGATTCCTCCGAATCCACGGCAATGAAGTCGTTCAGTCCTTCGATATGGACGCACCATAACTGTTCGCTCACGTCGCGTCTCCTACTACGTTTTTTTGGCCTGCCCGATCAGCCCAGTGACAGCCGTGCAAACTCAGGTTCGGCCCTGAGCCGTTCCCAGTTCAGATCCGCGAAGCACGGGCCTTGCGTCGCCTCGCTGAATTTGACGTCGTTGTGCTTGCCGTTCCACTCCATCACCTTGACCTGGCCGTTCGCGTCGACCGTGAGATCCCAGCCGATGCAGCGCGCAAACGGAATCTTCCTGTGCAGGCGTAGCACGGTGGCCACGCATTTCTCGAAACAGGGGATCTTCAGGCCCGCAAAGCGCGCGCCCGAGTCTGGATGCGCGTCCACCGCGGCCCAGTCGCTCATATACCCCTTGTCGCACAGTTCGCCCGTTTCGAGTTCGACCGGCACGCATATCTCGCGATCGCTCAGCACATGCGTATCGTCCGCTCTGCCGAGTCGCAAGTAGCAGGCCCGAATGGAAATGCGACCGGCCTCGTCCACCACGGTCGTGAAGCGCAATGTCGCCACCGGCTTCGCAGCAAACGTAGCGAACAGACTGTGCTGGTTGATGAACGTCTGAACCACGCCATTGCCGAGCGACCTGATGACCGCGGGGTCGAAGTTGGCACGGTCGAAGAAGTAGACACCGTTGCCCTGTCCGGAACCGTCGAGCTTGAATACGACGCGTTCGGTATGCTCGAACACGACGTCTGTCAGATCGCGCTCGGGCACCACGACGCCTTTGTCGGTAAAGAACAGCCCATTGGCAAAGTACGCGATGTCCGGCAATTCGTCGCCGTCGAAGATCAGCCGTGAAATGGGTTTGAGGCTCGAAATCTTGCCGTACCAGCCTTGCATTTGCGGCACGACGACGATGCCGTAGTAGTTGTCCGGAATCCAGCCTTCCTTGAAGGTGCCGCAAAACGCGGTATAAACGCGCAGCCAGGGTGCGTAGACCGGGTCGCCGAACACGTCTCGCGCATAGGTGTCCGCGAGCCGCAGTTTGTTCGGATCGGTCTTGCCATACCTGCTTTCGAGTCGCTCCAATATTTTTCTCGCCTGCAATTCGTGATCGTGGTGAAAGCGGTAAAGCGAGACCCGCTTCGCAGATCGTCTTACTATATTTTCAACTCCGGATAGCATCATGCTCAGTACGCGTTTGGATGATGAAGCCCCTTGAAAATCGTGGCCAGAATGATCTTCATGTCGAGCCAGAACGACCAGTTGCGCAGGTAGTACAGATCGTGTGCGACGCGGCCCTCCATCTTTTCCAGGCGATCGGTTTCGCCGCGATAGCCGTTGATCTGCGCCCAGCCGGTAATGCCGGGTTTGATCCGATAACGGTGAATATAGCCCGATACGATGTTCTGATAGAGATCGTCGTGTTCGAGCGCATGCGGGCGCGGCCCCACCACCGACATATCGCCGCGCAGCACGTTGAAGAACTGCGGTAGTTCGTCGAGACTCGTGCGGCGCAGGAACGCGCCGACGGTCGTGATGCGTGGATCGTCGCGCGTGGCCTGTTCGAGAATGCCCGGCTTCTGCTCGTGCAGGCGCATCGTGCGGAACTTGTAGATCGTAAACACGCGGCCGTCGGCGCCTTTGCGACGCTGCGTGAAGAACACCGGCCCGCGCGAACTCAGTTTGACGGCGATCGCGCAGTTCAGCAGAATCGGCGAGATCGCGATCAACGCGACGAGCGCGAACAGACGATCGAACAGGTCTTTTTGCACCAACGCCTTCGGCGGCAGCGGCGACGCGGCAAGATTGATCGTCGGCAAGCCGAGCAACTCGGTCATGCTGCCTTCGAACAGCGCAAGCGAGCGCACGTCGGGCATGAAGCGCACATTGATCAGGTCGTTGCGAAACTCCGCCACCAGCTTGAGAATCGCGCGCTCCTCGGTGAGCGGCAGCGCCAGCCACACTTCGCCGATCTGCTGTTCGCGCACGTAGCGAGCGAACGCACCCTGTTCTTCGAAGACCTGCACCGACGAGCGCGGCGCAATGCAGCAGCCGGGGTGCAGGTTATACAGCGCATTCGCGCGAAAGCCGGCCGCGGGCGACGTCTCGATCTTATGGATGATCTCGTCGCAATGTTCGCCGCACGCCGCCACCGCGACCTGCTGCAAGTTCATCCCCGCATGACGCATGCGCCCAAGCAACGCATGCGTGACCAGTCGGCCGGCCATCATTGCCGCGCCCGAAATACCGGTCCAGTACACGAACCAGAGTCGCGACACGAAATCGATCCGGTGCAGCGAGAACATCAGCACCATCGCGCAGGCCTGCACGACGAGCCAGCCGAGCGCCACCTGGCTCGCCAGCACTCTTTTCGAGCGGCCACGCCACGATTCGTAGACGCCAAGCGCCGGAAAGACCGCGAGAGCGAACGCCGCGGCAAAAGCGACGAAGGCGAAATAAAAGCTCCGCTGCGAGCCGCCGTCGAAGCGGATCTGGGAGGCCGCAAATGCCCCAGCCACGATCATCGCGACGTCGAACGCTCTCGCCAGTAGACCAGTCAGCAATCGCATCACAGCCCCCTCATAGGACGTAGCAGGTCGACTCCGTCGCATCAGCCGCAACGCCCGTACTTGTCGTCGAAACGAACGATGTCGTCTTCGCCGAGATAAGTACCCGACTGCACCTCGATGATCTGCAGCGGCACGCGGCCCGGATTTTCGAGCCGATGGCGAACACCCAACGGGATATAGGTCGATTCGTTCTCGCCAAGAAGAAACTGCTCTTCCCCACGCGTGACGTGTGCGGTTCCACACACCACGACCCAATGCTCGGCGCGATGATGATGCATCTGCAACGACAGACGGCCGCCGGGCATCACGACGATGCGCTTCACCTGAAAGCGCTCGCCATGATCGATCGAGTCGTAAAAGCCCCACGGGCGGCGCACTTTTCTGTGCGCATCGGCCTCCGGCGACTTCTCGGCCCTGATCCGCGACACGAGTCCCTTGATGTCCTGCACATGCGAGCGATCCGCGACGAGCACCGCGTCGTCGGTTTCGATCACGATCATGTTGCTGGTGCCGACGCAGGCGAGAAGCCTGCCTCCTTGCGAGCGTGCGTAGGTCGCGGTGGCCCCTTCGAACACCACGCGGCCGCTGGCCGCGTTACCGCAGTCGTCCTTCTCCGTCGCTTGCCATACGGCATCCCACGAGCCGAGATCGGACCAGCCTGCTTCTAGCGGCACCACCACGCCGGAAAACGCCGACTCCGGTTTGCCAAGCTGTTCCATCACCGCATAGTCGATCGAGTCGGACGGCGATCCCAGAAACCCCTCGGCGTCCGGGATGATGCATTCTTCAGTCTTCTTCGCGTCGCGGTATGCCTGAACGCAGGCCGCGTGCATGTCCGGCTGAAACCGCTCGATGATGGAGAGCCAAACCGACGCTCGCACGACGAAGATGCCGCTATTCCACCAGTAATTGCCCGACGCGACGTACTGGGCCGCGAGTTCCGTCGCGGGCTTCTCGACGAAGCGCTCGATGCGGCGCGCGCCGTCTGGCAACGCGTCGCCGAGCCGGATATAACCGAAGCCCGTGTCGGGCCGTTCGGGCGGTACGCCTAGCGTGACGATCGCGCCGTCGCGCGCATGCCTCGCGGCGATGTCCAGCGCGTGGTGAAGCGCTCCGAGATTCGCGATCGCATGGTCGGCGGGCATGGCGACCAGAATGGCGTCTTCGTCTTCCGCGCATGCCGTCAACGCGGCAAGCGTCAATGCCGGCGCCGTATCGCGACGCGCGGGTTCGACCACGATCCGCGCGTTCACGCCGATCTCGCGCGCCTGTTCGTAAGTGGCGAAATAATGCTCGGTTCCGCAGACGATCACGGGATCGGCCGCGACGTTCCATGCACCATCAAAACCCGCCATGCGCCCCATGGTTGCTTGCAGCAAAGTCTGATTGCCGATCACGTCGATCAGTTGTTTTGGAAACTGTTCGCGCGACACCGGCCACAACCGGGTGCCGGAACCACCGGCGAGAATCACCTGCACCAGCGTCGGAAACTCCGCCTCGGCAGAATCCTGTCGTATCGTTTCGACATCCGCTGCGGCTGCTGCCGCGGTAACCTTGCCCATCGCTCACTCCTTCGCATTGAAACCGGCTCGGGAACGCGTTTCCCTCGAGGACACCGCATAACGCGGTGTGCCGCGATCCACGCAAATACCGTCTGATGTGATTCATGACAGGGCGTGCGCGTCAAACGGACCAGACCAGTAGTTCAGTTCGCAGTGAAAGATGCATGCGCCTACAGCGATCCGGCTCGATCGGGAAGTACGGAAACTGACTGGCCGAATCGCAATGGTCTGCTCGACAACGACGACCGGAAAACGATTGAAACGAAAGATCGAATGCGGCAAACGACCTGCATCGGATCTAGTCGACATCGTGCCCCGATGAATTCATCATAGTTAGACCGCATTGCGACGCAGCCCATCTGGCGCGAAGCGCGGAAGTTTTGGCGGTGCTCGCGGACTTGATTTAACAAGCTTGCGAACGAGCTTGCACTTCTATTGCAGGGCGCGCGATTGGAAATAAGCAGCGACACGTGCTACCGTTTGATGAACGTCCTGTGGCATTCATGTCGAAGATAAACAGCGGTGTGATCCCCGCGCGGCCCACACTGTGAGTTTTCCGCTGTTCCAATCTCGCCATCATCCAGCGCATGGGCACAACCCCAACCGGCGCGCCATTCGTTTTTCTGGAGTTGCAATGGCCTATATTTCGCTGCTCGCACTTTTCCTGACGGTCACGAATTTCGTGCCCATCAGTGCGATCGGCTTTGTCCCGTTGCTATTGCTGGCATGGCGCTTTTACGGCCGCAGTTATCCCGCGTTCATCGCGCCGCTTACCGCTTTCGCGGTGCTCGCGACCGTCTCGACGCTGCTCTATGATCCGCAGTCGTTCCTCGACTTCGACTTTTATCGGCGCGACGGCAATTTTTTCATTTCCTATGCGCCCATTTTTGCCGGTTTCGTGTATGCGCACCGCTGGGATCTGCACAAGGTACTGCGTGCGCTGTTCATTTTCGCGGTCGTCATCAATCTGCCGATGTACGTCTACTACATCGCCACGAACGGGCTGTTCAGCATCTTCGTTAATCCGGCCGACAGTTTCGGCAGCTACTTCATTGCGCGCAACGCAGCCGGCGGCTTCCTGGCGATGCTGTTCTGTCTCGGCATAGCGTGCTACCTGCAAAAACGCAGCAAGCTGCTGATCGCGCTGCTCGCCTGCAATGTGCTGATGCTGTTTTCGACCTACAGCCGTGGCTCGCTGCTTGGCGCGGCGGCCGTTCTGCCCTATCTGTACTTTGGCCGCAAGCGCTGGATTCTCGGCACGCTGATAGCCGTGCTGCTGCTAGCCTCGGTCGCCGTCGCGATCTACCATACCCAGCCGAACGTCGACTACATGGGCTATACGTTCGCGATTCACGCCAATGACGCCAAGGTCAACAACCTCGACATTCGCTACGAGTGGTTGTGGCCGCGAGCGCTCGCGTATTTCGTGCAAAGCCCGCTCGTCGGTCTCGGCTTCGGCTCCTTCGACGACCACATCGGCAGCCTCACCTCGTACTTCCATCTGTTCGCGGTGCCGTCCGACATAGTGATCGAGCACAGCGACTCGCACGCTCACAACTCGTACCTGAATATCCTCGCCGAGCTCGGCGTAGTGGGCTTGACGCTGATCCTCGCGTTCTTCTGGAGACTGATCGAGTGGAGTAGGCAGGGGGCGGCGTATGCCGCGTTGGTCGAGGGCGGCCGCCAGTTCGCGGCGTTCCGCTTCGTCGAAATTTCGTCGGTTTGCCTGCTGGTGATGTCGGCAACCGAGCATCGGCTCGTTTCGCCGTCGAATGTATTGATTCTTTCTCTGGTGATCTCGCTGCTGCTAGCCGCGCGTCCGCTGGCGGCCACCGCATTCAGCCCCGGCCCGCGCGGAGCGCGCAAGGCGGGCAACGTGGGCACGCGAGCTGCACAGCCCGTGCCCCAGCGCCCGACTCAGGGCGTAACGTCGGCAAGATGACGTTCTTCGGCCGGCAGCGACTGACTCGGCGCATAGGGAAGAAACTGTTCGACGCACGCATACGGGAGCCGCGCGTCGACGAAGCCCATCAGGGCCTTCTTGAAGTTTTCCGACGAAAACCGCTCGGCATTCTTGCGGCACACGCGTGCGTCGAATAGGGCTGCGTTGCTCTCGAACCGGGTAACGGCTTCGAGCAACGACGCGGTGCTTTGCTCACCGAAGAAAACCCCGGTGGGTCGCTCGAGCGGCAATCCCACCACCGATTCAAGCGCGCCACCGCGGCCGAAGGCGATCACCGGCGTGCCGCATGCCTGCGCTTCGACCACCGAAATGCCGAAGTCTTCTTCCGCCGCGAACACGAACGCGCGCGCGCGCCGCAAATGATCGACCAGCACATCGGACGGCTGATGCCCGAGAATCTGGACGTTGTCGCCGGCCACCGCTTTGATCTTCTTCATCTCGGGACCGTCGCCGATCACGACCAGCTTGCGTTCAGGCGTTTGCGAAAAGGCCTGAACGATCAGATCGATACGCTTATAAGGCACCATCCGCGACGCCGTCACGTAGAAATCCTCTTTCTCCGTACCAATAGGCATGTTCACCAGATCGACCGGCGGATAGATCACGGTCGCTTCGCGCTGATAGGCCTTTCTGATACGCCGCGCAATGAACTGAGAATTCGCGACGAGATGATCGACGCCGTTCGCGGAGCGCGAATCCCAGCCTCGAATGTAATGAAGCAGCACGCGCGCCAACGCGGAGCGCAGCCCTGTGTCGAGATGGGATTCACGCAGGTACTGATGTTGCAGATCCCACGCATAGCGGATCGGCGAATGAATGTAGCTGATATGCATCTGGTTCGGCCCGGTCAACACGCCTTTCGCGACCGCGTGCGAGCTCGAAATGACGAGATCGTAGCCTGACAGATCCACCTGCTCGATCGCAATCGGCATCAACGGTAGATAGGCGCGGTATCGTCTTCGCGCAAACGGCATCTTCTGGATGAATGACGTGTTGACGGACTTCCCCTTCACGCAATCGCGGTCTTCGAGAAAATCGACAATCGAAAAGACATCCGCATCCGGGAAGCACTCGATGATGTTCTTCAATACTTTCTCGGCGCCGCCGGACACTACGAGCCAATCGTGAACAATAGCGACTTTCACTTCGACCTCCTGTGACAATCCACCCAAACTCCCACACACCCACGCGCCACTTCAATCGTCCTTTGCGCCGCCCGCCTGCGTACTAAGTCCGCACACCACCCGCACCCGCTCGAGCGCGCGCTCGGCGCCGGGCAACAGCCCGACCAGCTCGAGGCGAATCAACACGCTGAGCAGCGTCACCGACAGCGCCGCTTCGCCGATCACCCGAGCAGAGGCCATGCCAATCGCGCCGAAACGCGGTGCGAGAACGAGCGCCGCTGCGAGATTGACCAGCGCCGAGGCGACGCCGGCCATCGCGAGCACCCGGTCTCTCCTGCGTGGCACGAATACATAGAGCGCGACGAACTCGTTGAAAGCCGCGAACGGGAACATCCATGCAAACACCTGCAACACGTGCACGCTCGGCTCGAACGCGGCGCCGAGAATCAGCGGCAACACGAAAGGCGACAGCGTCAACGCGCCGCACAGCACGAGCACGCCATAGCCGAGCAGCAAGATGGCGCCGCGCCGCGTCGTGACATGCGCGCCCGCCTTGTCGCCCTGCGCGAGTTGCCGGGTTATCGTCGGAATAAAGACTTGCGCCGCGGGGGCCATCAGGCTGAGTCCGATCGTCGCGAAACGCTCGGCCGCGCCGAAATAGCCGACCTCCGCCGGCGTCGAGAACAAGGTTAGCAAATACGTCGACGATGCCGTCAGCACGACGGAGCCGGACGAATAGCAGAACAGCATCGTCGACCGGCGCACGAGCGGCAGGACGCCGGCAAACGCCAGACGCGGCCAGCCGAGTTGCCACGTCGTCAAACCGTAGGCAATGATCAAGGACGCGATACCCGCAATCAGCAGACTCGCCAACACCCATACGGCATCGTTCGGTCCTTTGACGAGAGTCAGCACCAGCACGAGACTCAGCGCGAAGCCGAACACTTCGATCATGATCGGCGTTCGAATGTGTTGCCGCCCCTGAAACAGCCAGCCGAGATTGCATGCCGACACGATACCTAGCAAGGTCGCGAGCAGGCCGATCAGCGGCCGCTCCGACAGTAACGGTGAACAGAACGTCGCAATGATGCCGATGCCCGCGCCGATCACGGCGAGTGTCAGCCGCGCGCTGACATGCAGCGAATAGATCGCATTGCATTCCTGGGTCGACTGCGCTTTCGCCACCTCGCGCATGCCGACAAAGGTAAAGCCGAAGCCGACGAGCATCCATATCACGTTCATCAGCGACATCGACGCGAGTACCCGGCCGTATTCGGCCACGCCGAGCACCCGGCCATAGAACGGCACGACGATCAGGAGGTACACGTACCTCATGAAATAACCGGCGTAAACAAATACGATCAGGTTGGCGCTCGTTCGTCTATCCATGCCGTCCTCCTTCGCCTCAGCGTCCTGCGACGCGACGGCGCGCGAGCGGGTTCGCGATATAACGCACCGCGAAATCCGACAGCGGCGAATAAGGCACGAGACACAGGCTCGACAGTACGAGCGTGCCGAGCTTCTTCTTCAGGCTCCAGAACGGATTTGCAATGATCGTGTGCAGATAGTTACGCGAATCGAGGATCATCCAATGCCAACGCCGGAACAGGGTCGCGCGATAAACGGAAGAGCAGAATGTCGCTTTCTCGTGTGAGAAGTCGAGAAATGTTGCCGGTAGTTCTATGTCGAGCCGATCTTTGGCGATATTGCGCAGAATGGCCCAGCGCATGTTGAACGCGCGCGGTGCTTTCGTCAGTTGTTCCGAGTTCGCGAACGACACCGTATCACTGCCCGCGTTATGCACCCGGTAGCCGCCTAGCGACTTCGACACGGTAGCGATCGGTCCGGCCAGCGCGACGCCATAGATCGCATAAAAGTCCGCGCCATAGCGATTCACGCCCTCTTCGGGAACCGGGAAGATCTGCTTGAGCGCGCTCACCCGGTAAGCATTGCCAGACGCGGGCGGGGACGGATAGAGCCACCCGCCGCGCAGCAGCCTGCCGCAGTCGTGTGGCGGCTCGCTATTCGGCACGTAGGCACCCGTCAATGCGCCTTCGTTGTCCATCACGTCGAGCCGGAATTGCACCTTGGCCCACTCGCCGCCCTCGAAAAAGCGCATGACTTCGGTAACCGCGGATGGGTACAGCACGTCATCGGAATCGAGAAGGATCACGTACTCCGTGGTGAGCGACGCGATTGCATGGTTGTAGGCGGATACTTGCCCGCCGTTTTTCTTGCACAACGTCAGTACGCGATCGCCATAGCTTTCGATGATCGCGCGCGAACCGTCGGTCGAGCCATCGTCGACGACCATGACGGTGGTCGCCGGATAATCCTGCGCGAGCGCCGAGTCGATCGCCGCGGCCAGATAGTGCTCGTAGTTGTAATTGCAAATCGCAATGGTGACCTGCTTCATGATGTGTCAACGCTATCCGTCAGGTTCGATCCGCCGGCTCCCGGCGGTCGTCATGCTCGCGAAATATCGCTATGCCACTGCCTGCGTCACACGACGCACCACGAGATAAGCCAGATGTTTGGGTGGATTATTGCCAGCGCCGTTCACCTGGTCGGGTACCTTGAATCGCACGTTCATCAAATCGTTGTCCCAACTCAGTGCAACCTTGTCCGGTGCGCTCGCCTCGCCGCTCAGCGCATCGATGAAATCGACCTGCACCGCGTGCGAGCGCAGCGGCTGCAGCCCGCCGATGGAAATGTTCTGCCAGCCCGCGCTGCTGCTCACCTGCATCACGAGGTCGTTGCCGGAAAGCAAGGCATTGGCAGCAACACCCGGACCGCATTGCAGCGGCTTCGAAAAATTCGCCAGATGCCCACCCGCTGTTTGATGCAACACGACCAAGCTTCGACCGGAAACGTTGTAGGTTCGTTCAGGCGGACCGGGATGCGTGAGACGAAAAGGTTCATAGCCGTCCCAGTGATAGATCATCGACAGGTACTTGTTCGGTTCGTCCCAATTCCTGCCGAGCGCCCACACCGCGAAGTCGAAGAAATAACGCGGCAAATAGTGCGGGTCTTTCATGTACTCGTTGCCGATCTCCGTTTGCCAGATGCCACGCGCGGGACCGTTCTTCACATATCGCTGGTACAGCGATTCCATATCGGCAACCGGCAAGTAGTGCGTGTCGATGTAGTCGACCCAATCGAGCATGCGCTCTTTCAAGACCGGACTGCGATATTCGAGCCAGCGGTGGAAGTTATCGAGGCCGCCCTGGTCCGGCCAGCCGCCATACACCACATACGCGCGATAACTGCGAATGATGCGGGCCGCCGGAATATGAATCCGCTCCACGTAATCCTGCATCGCGCGCTCATACGGTTTCGAGCGTCTTTCGTCCTTGCTGAACTCCGGGCCGTGCCAGAACACGGACTGCGGCAAGCCGCCGGACAACCTGCCGGCCGCCTCGTTCCAGATCTGGAAATAGCGCAGGTTATAAGGCGGCGCCGAATACTTGCGCACCACCGCGTCGACATACTGCTTCCACGCATCCACGTCGACGGGTGCCGAATTGCTGTCGCCGGGCACGGTCGCATTCCATCTCGGCGTATAGCCGAGCATCAACAGCGAACCGATTCCATTGCGTTCGTTTCGCAACAGTGCCGACGGCAGATCGATATCGAACGCCGAGCTCGTTTTGTCGATGCGCATCGCCTCGCCGGGCCGATCAGGTTGACCAGGGCCGACCGTGTCACGGCCCCAGCTAATGCCCATCGCTCGCCACATCTCGATGTCCGCGGCCGATCCGGCCCAGCCGTTCGTGCCGATCAGATCGGTCATCATGCGGGCGCGCGCGTTCGCGGGCGCCGGGTCCGGTACCAATGCGAGAGCGGGCCGGAGACTCGATAACGGCGCGGCCGCACCCGCCGCCAACGCGGCGAGTGTGCGCAATGCACGTCTTCTGCCAGCACGGGTCTTCATGCGATCCATGTTCGTGCCCACCCATCGCTAGCTCGCGGACGCGCGCGGCGTCAGTTCGGGCAGCCGCTCGCCAGTCTTGACATCGAGGATTTCGAGCACCGTTTGCGCCGCGCGCTCCCAGCGAAACTCGCGCGCATGCAGCAGCCCCGCGCTGCGATAACGTTGGCGAAGATCGGCGTCGCTCATCATCTGCGCGATCTTGGCGGCGATGTCGTCCGCGGAGGTCGCGTCGCAGTACATTGCGGCATCGCCGCATGCTTCCGGTATCGACGTGCGCGCCGACGCGATCACCGGACAGCCGCAATACATCGCTTCCAGAGGCGGCAGGCCGAAACCTTCGTACAGCGACGGAAACACGAGGCAGCCAGCGCTCTCGTACAGTGCCTTCAGCTCCGCGTCCGACACGAAACCTGCCCACACGACCTGCCGCGAATGCACAGGATGCTCGACGCCTGCACCGCTGAAGATGCGCGGATACTGTTTTCCCACGATGACGAATTTGACGTCGCGCAGATGCCCGAGCCGCACGATCGCATCGAGCACGCCGCGCAGATTCTTGCGCGGATCGAGACTGCCGACGATCACGCAATAGGCGTCCTTGTTCAATTCGAGCCGTTGCAGCACCGATGGGTCGGCAACGATCCGGTCGAAATGATCCGCGCCGGGCGCCACCACTTTCACGCGCGATTCGTCGATTTTCAGGTGATGGCAGATACGCATTTTCGAAAACGTCGAGACCGTCAGAACGATCGGATGGGTGCGCGGCAAGAGCGCGAAACAGATGCGATACCAGAGCCGGAATTTCCTCGAAAAGCCTTGCGGCATGTCAAGGACGGCCATGTCGTGAACCATCACGACCTGACTGTGCTTGAACAGCGGGTTCGTATTGCACAGACTCAGCAGCGTGATGCCGCGTGCGGCGATTGGCAGCGTGATCTGCTCCCACAGCGTGCCGCGCAGCCACGGAAAGCGCCGTTGCGGTTTGAGCAGCGCCCCCGGCTCGACGGCGTTTTGCGGCACGAACACTTCCGGTTCGTCACCGGGCGCGGCGCGCATCTGCATGGCCCGCGTCAGCTCATACGCAACGCGTTGAACCCCCGTGATGGACTGAGAAGTAAACTTTCCGTTGATTGCAAAGGCCATCTGGTTCTCCGTTTTACGCCATCGCGAACGCGCTTTTACCGCGTTGGGGTCTCCACACGCTCAGGCGCCTCGCGGCGCTTGCTGTCCGACGTCGCTTTCGCCGAAATCGCTGGCATAGTTCGTTTCGTAGCCATAGTTCTTCGTGCTTCGACGCAGCGGAATGCCGTTGAACACCGCGCCCGCGATGCGCCCTTCCGCGCGCTCCACCTTTCTGATCGTGTCGGCGATCTCCTCCTCGCTTTGCATGCCCGAGCGCAGCACGAGCAGAGATGCGCCCGCCTCGTTCGCGACGATCGAGGCGTCGGTGACCGCGAGGAAAGGCGGCGTATCGATGATCACCAGATCGAACTGGCTCGACAGCCGCTCGAGTACTTCCTTCAGGTGCGGCCTCATCAGCAGCGCGGCGGGGTTCTCCGGGCGCACGCCGCATGACAGGAACGTCAATCCGTCGATGCGGGTCGAGCGCAGCGCATTGCGGAGCGGCAGGCGTTCGGACAGTACTTCGGAAAGGCCTCCACGATTGCTCTCGTTGAATAGCGAGGCGAGATGACCGCGTCGCATGTCGGCATCGATCAGCACCACCCGTGAGCCGATTTCAGCGTGGAGGATCGCCAGATTCGCGGCGACGAAGCTCTTGCCGGCCGATGGCGTGGGCCCGATGATCATCACGATGTTGTTGCGTGCATGCGCGAGATCGCGCGTGACGGCGGTCCGTACGCTGCGCAGCGCTTCGACCGATGTGTCGTGCGGAAAGCGCGCGGCGAGAATCCTGTTCTGGACGCCGGAATCGAACTGAATCTCGTGCAGACTCTTCTGCATCGGCGGATGGGCGCGCCCGGCTGTTGCCGGCAGCGATTTGCGCCCCGCGGTCGCATCGCGGTCGAGCAGCAGTTGCTGATGGCTGAACAGAATCTCGCCAAACACCGGCACGCTCATCTGGCGCTCGACGTAGCGCGGGTCGGTCACGCCGATCATCACGTGGCGGCGCATGAAGACCAACACGACGCCGGACACGATACCGAGCACCAATCCGCCGCCGAGCACGAGAATCGGCTGTGGCATGACCGGCATATGCGGTCTGATCGCGCGATCGAGAATATGCGCGCCGCCCGTCGTGCTGGCGCGGCGCACCTGCAATTGCTCGGCCTTCTGCACCATGCCGAGATACACCGTTTCCGCGACCTTCTGCGCGCGGATCAGATCGACGCTCGCGCGTTCCGACGCGGGCATGCCGTTGAAATGGTCGGAGAATTTCGCTTTCGCATCTTTCAATTGCGCCAGTTGCTCGTCGACGTTCTGCACCCAGCGGCTCTGTTCCGTATAGCGCTCGAGCATTTGCGTGCGCTGCAATTGCAGCGCCGCGATCTGCTTGTCGAGATCGAGGCCGCCCTGCAAATAGGCTTGCGCCTCGTTGGTCGGCTGCATCGATCGCGAGCTCGAACGGAAGTTCTTCAGCGCTTCCTCGGCTTTTCGCAGATCGCCGAGTAGACGCGGGAGTTCGCCGTTAATGAACGCGAGCGTCTGCGTGTCGTTCGCTTGCCGGCTCGCCACCGCGGATGCGAGGTATTGCTCTCCCAATGCATTGGCGACGGCCGCGGCTTTGTCCGGACTCTTGTCGCGGTACTGGATTTGCATCAGCCCGGAGTCTTTCACCTTGTCGCCAATCTTGACGAGACTGGTGAAGCGCTTGATGGCATCGAGCTCATTCCAGCGGATCACCTCGAACTTCGTGCCCGGCCGCGCAGCGAGTTCCTTCACGAGCATCGACACGCCGTTCTGCTTGAGCGGCATGCCGACCGTGCCACTCGCCAGCAACTCGCCGGACGGGCCGTGCAATTCGAACGCGCCATTGTCGAGCGCGGTCAAGGTCAGCTTCTCTTCCTCGAGTTCGCGCGGCACGTCGAGCGCGGCGATCTGCACACGCTCGCCGCCCCATGCAAACGATTTCAGCCCGAGCCACGGCGCCGCGGGCTGTCCCGGTGTAGCGAATTTTTCGGCGATGTCGCCGAGAACCGGAAGCTTGTGCGGCTTCACCGAAATGTCGAAACGGAACTGGTCCATCACCGGCTGCAAAACTGCACGGCTTTCCATGACCGCCATTTCGGTTACCGACGACGGCGTCGGTGGCGGCAACAGTTCCTGGTTCTGCAACGCGAGTCCGAGGGCATTTGGCTCGGGTGGGTCCACGCGAATGATTACGTCAGCGGAATAGATAGGCGTGGCAATCAGAAGATACGCGACCGCGAACGTGAGGACGACGACCGTCGTCACCACGATCTCCCAGATGTGGTCGCGCATTAGCGTGAGCATCGCGCGGGCACTGAGTTGTCTACGCTCGGTATCAACAGCGGGATAGAGCGAGTTTTGCGGATAGTAATCCACCGGTCTGATCCTTGCAGGTTGATGAAACAAAACGATCGGCGATCGCTTTGCGTCGCCACGTCGCTATTTATGCCGCCGGCCGGATAGACCCTCGATTGGCTGGCAGCACGGCGAAGCGACGTGCTGTGTCGGGTTAGGTCGGGGAGCGTGTTCGGGACCTCTCGAACCACGGAAGGCTACACACCTATTGCTTATCCACCGCGGCATTGCCGATTGTTCTTCTCACGAATCAGCAAATGCGAAGCCCGCCATTCACGTAATCCGCGATTGACAATTTCTCTCTCGATGTTGCGCTGAAGCATAGTCCGCAAAGGATCGAGGCATTCGCCTGCGGCCCAAAGTAGGGTGCTATTGGCCGATAATGCGGAGCCTTTTACAAATGAAACAGAAGCCGGAAAGGCTTGTTGCGATCTGCAATTGCTGTAACAGAGTAATACGACAGGCATCGTACATCGCGACAGAACGCCAATTGCACGGCTCAAGTGTCAGGAATGCCCTTGTTAT
The DNA here is from genome assembly GCF_014201055.1 of Paraburkholderia sp. CI2. NCBI lineage: Bacteria > Pseudomonadati > Pseudomonadota > Betaproteobacteria > Burkholderiales > Burkholderiaceae > Paraburkholderia > Paraburkholderia sp. CI2. The sequence goes on along the minus strand of NZ_JACHDL010000003.1, from coordinate 326,559 downwards.
CCCGCAAATCGCGCCGAATCCAAGCCACTCGGCGCATTCCGCCGATGCCCCAGCATTTCGCTTGCAAGAATCGCGCTAATTGATCGGGAAAAAAATTCCGTGCAACGTTAATTAGTAGCACGCATTTCTGCGAATAGCGAGGTAAGAATTTCTTGAATCCTGACGATTACGCCAAAACACCCACGCATGCCGGCCAAGCTCGTCTCGCCCAAATCGATGCGCTAATCTCAATGCGTAGATTTTCCTGACTGGAGAAGCTCGCGTGATGAAGCACATTGGTCTATTCGTCTTTCAGGATTGTTCGATGGCAAGTACCGGCGCGATCGGCGACGCGTTCCGGCTTGCCAATGAGTTCAAGAGAACGGCTGGCGAAGAGGCGCCATACCGGTTTACCGTGGTATCCGACGGCGGCGGTCTGGTGACCAGTTCGTCCGGCATATCGATCTGGACGCAAGGCCTCGAACGCTACTGCCTCGCTGATTTCCACGCGCTCTTCGTGGCCTGCCGCGACGTCACCGAAGTCGCGGAATCCAACGACCGCTTTCTGTCGTGGATCTCGCTGCAAGGATCGATTGCATCTTTCGGCATGCAACAGGGTGCGAATCTCGCGGTCGTCTGCAACGATCCGCTGCAATCGATCGTGCCGATTTTTCTGTTCGACGACAGCGGTGACGCCGCGCGCACGCAAAGCAATGTGACGCCGACCGATCTCGCGCTCGCGCAGATCGAACGCGACATCAATACCGACACTGCCCGCAAGATAGGCCGCATCCTGCAAACCGGCTACGCCGAGAAAAGCCGCTCCGAGTTCGACGACGTCAACATCACGACGACGACGGAGAAGATTCGCGAATCGGCGCGCTGGATCAAGGAAAACTACAGCAAGGCTATTTCGGTTGCGCAGGCGGCCGAATCGGTGGCGATGAGCAAGCGCAATTTCCAGCGCCGCTTCAAATGCGAGTTCGGCATGACGCCGCTCGAATATCTGCTGCGCACACGCTTCGAGATCGTTCGCTCGATGCTGAAGAACACCGATCTGCCGGTCGACAAGATTGCGCGCCGCTGCGGAATGGGCGACGGTAATCGGCTTGGGCGGCTATTCAAGGAGCGCTATGGCATGTCGCCGACGCAATTCCGCGCGCAACAGCATGTGGATGCGGAGGAACGCTGGCTGACGCCGGAGGAAAGCTGGAGTGCCGCGACCGAGATGTTGCGGCAAGCGCCGCTGACACTTTGATTTCAATTCCCGTTACTCCGAGGACGACTCGTCGACTCGACCGCAAAGGGATTAGAACATGACGATCATCAAATCCGCCGAACTGGCCGCGCAGGATGCGGCCGTCGCGCCGAAAAACATGGCCTCCTTACGCTCCGGCGACAGTGCTCTGGCCGCGCCCTGCGGGCAGCCGGGCTTGCACACCGGTGCGCATGCGGCGCACGGGCAATCGCCATCTACCGCGAGAAAAATCAAGGAAGCGGCGAAAACGCTATTGCCGGACGCCCTTTTCCTAAGCCTGTTACATCACAAATGCATTGGCCGCTATCCGAACCTGATTCGTCCGGTGACGTTCAATGAGAAGATCCTGCAGCGCAACCTTCATCCTGATCCGCGCTATATCGACCTGACCGACAAGCTTCTGGTGCGGGAATATATTGCCCGGAAAATCGGCGACAAGCATTTGATACCGCTGATCGCAGTGCCCGATGCATTCACGCCCAAAGTGTTCGACGCACTGCCGGATGCTTTCGTAATGAAAGCCAATCACGGCAGCAGCTACGTCGAAGTGGTGAGAAACAAATCAGAGACCTCGTTCGAGAAGCTGAAGAAGCTCGCCGACCAATGGTTGCGCACCGAATTCTATTACGTTGGGCGCGAGCGGCACTATCGGACGATCGAGCCGCGCGTTTTCTTCGAGCAGTTGCTGCTCGATCGGCGCGGCCAGATTCCGGCGGATTTCAAAATGCACTGCTTTGGCGGCCGTCCTGGCGGGCCGATCATCTATATCCTCGTGATCTCGGATCGATTCGGCAACGCGACGCACGGCGACGTGTACGACGCCGACTGGAATCACCTCGATATCGCAATCGGCGACTACAAGCGCAGCGCGTTGCCCGCTCCGCGCCCGCCGCATCTACAGGCCGTGCTCGATGTCGCGGCCCGTCTGTGCGAAGACTTCGACTATGTGCGCGTCGACCTGTATGCGCCGGACGACCTCGTTTATTTCGGCGAACTTACATTTACGCCCGGCGCGGGGGTGCTGCCCTTCACGCCGGACAGTATCGATTACGAGTGGGGCAAGCTGCTGGCTTGAATCCGCTTTCATTCGTAGCGTTTTGCCTCCTCCATCCGATCGGGCGTGCCGGTCGGCGCTTTCAGCGTTTCGACGCCGAGCATGCGCTCGCGCAAAGAGATGGAGGCGGAAAAGGCAAGGACACAAGCCTGGGCGGCGAGCGCCGCCCGCCATCAAGCCGGCGACATGCCGTTTTGCAGCTTTGCGCCGTCGGCCTCGCGCGAGGCCAGAAACGCCAGCAACGCCTGGGCTGCTTCACGCTGGCGCGCCACCGTGCAGATCGCGGCGGTGAAAGTCGTGGTGGACTGGGCGGCGGCCGGAAGCTCGCCGAGCACGTCGATGCCCGCCACGTGAATCAATTCGCTCATCTGCTGAAAGCCGAGCGCGACTTCTCCGCGCGCGACGAGCGTGCCGACCGGCACACCCGGCGGCGCCTTCACGATACGCGAAGCGATCTGCCCGGCAATGCCCCAGCGTTCGAACAGCTTCAGTAGATGCGTGCCGCTCGGCCCCGTCGAGTAACCGATGCTGCGCGCACCGAGAATCGCGTCGCGCAGCGCTGCTTCGGACGCGATGTCCGGGTGCGTTTCTCCGGCCGCGACCGCGACCGCGATGCCCGAGCGCGCGAGCCCGACGCGGCTCGCCGCCTCGACGCAACCCGTCACCACGAGCCGCTCGATCGCGTCGGCGGCAAGCACGACGATGTCGAAGACTTCGCCATCCTCGACCCGGCGCGCCGCATCGACGCCGCCGACCGATTCGATGGCGACGCCTTGCCCCGTGCGCCGCTCGTAGAACGCGACGAGTTCGGCCAGCGCCTGGCGCATGGCCATCGACGAAATGCCGGTGATCGGCGCGCGCGTGGCTGGATCGTTGATCATTGCGACCACGCCTGTCAGTCCTTGTAGCGCAGTCCGGCCTGCTCGAGCGGCCCGCGCATGTTGTACATGTCGAGACCGAGCACCCCAGCGGCGAGTTTCGCGCGCTTCCCGGCTTCATTGGCCTCGCGCGCCGCAGCCTTGTCGAGCACGGCTTGCGCGGCGGCCGCCGGCACCACGACCACGCCGTCCTCATCGGCAACGACGACGTCGCCCGGTGTGACCAACGCACCCGCGCACACGACCGGAATGTTCACCGAGCCGAGCGTCGCCTTGACCGTGCCTTTCGCGGAAATCGCCTTGCTCCAGACCGGGAAGTTCATTTCGGTCAGTACGCTGACGTCGCGCACGCCGGCGTCGATGATCAACGCATGCGCGCCGCGCGCCTTGAAGCTCGTGGCCAGCAGATCGCCGAAGTAACCGTCTGTGCTCTGTGCGGTGACGCCCGCGACGACGACGTCGCCCGGCCGGATCTGTTCGGCCGCGACGTGCAGCATCCAGTTATCGCCCGGTTGCAGCAGCACCGTGACGGCCGTGCCGCTCGCGCGCGCGCCGGTATAGATCGGGCGCATATACGGTTGGAGCAGGCCCGTGCGGCCCATCGTTTCATGCACGGTGGCCGAACCGAGCGCGCCGAGTTTCGCTGCCACCTCCGCATCCGCGCGCTGGATATTGCGATAGACGACTCCGATTTCATCCATGATCACAGCCCCTTCGTTTTCAGCAAGGCGTCGAGACGCGGATAGACGCGCCGCGCGTTACCTTCGTAGATCTTGTAGCGCTGCTCCGGATTCATATCCGCGGCTTCGACGTAGCGCTTCGTGTCGTCGAAATAGTGACCGGTTTGCGGATCGACGCCGCGCACCGCGCCGATCATTTCGCTCGCGAACAGGATGTTGTCCACGGGAATCACGCGCGTGAGCAGGTCGATACCCGGCTGATGATAGACACAGGTGTCGAAGAACACGTTGTTCAGCAGATGGTCTTTCAGCAAGGGCTTTTTCAGTTCCTGCGCGAGGCCGCGGAAACGACCCCAGTGATACGGCACCGCACCGCCGCCGTGCGGAATCACGAAACGCAGCGTCGGGAAATCGCGAAACAGGTCCGAGGTCAGGCATTGCATGAACGCGGTGGTATCCGCATTCAGGTAGTGCGACCCGGTGGTGTGGAAGCACGCGTTGCAACTCGTGCTCACGTGAATCATCGCGGGAATGTCGTACTCGACCATCTTCTCGTAGATCGGATACCAGGAACGGTCCGACAACGGCGGGCTGGTCCAGTGGCCGCCCGACGGATCGGGATTCAGGTTGATCGCGACATTGCCGTACTGCTCGACGCATTTGACGAGCTCAGGAATACAGGTGGCCGGATCGACACCCGGACTTTGCGGCAGCATCGCGGCCGGCACGAAGTTCTCGGCAAACAGCCGGCTCACGCGATAGCACAGTTCGTTGCAGATCGCGGCCCACGTGCTCGAGATTTCGAAGTCGCCGATGTGGTGCGCCATGAAGCTCGCGCGCGGACTGAAGATCGTCAGATCGAGGCCGCGCTCGCGCATCAGTTTCAACTGGTTGTTTTCGATCGACTCGCGCAGCTCGTCGTCGCTGATCTGCAATTCCGACCCCTTCGGCATCCCGGAAGGACTGTTGATGCCTGCGATCTGGCGGTTACGCCACGTCTCCAACGCTTTCGGCGCGGTGGTGTAGTGTCCGTGAATGTCGATGATCACCGTGATTCCTCAGTAGATGAATTTATCCAGCGGCGCCCGCGAAACGCACGCGCGCCGCGTTGCCTCACGCCTCAATGCGCGATATTCGGCTGCGCCACCGTTTCGGCGCCGCCCACACGCTGGCTCACCAGGATGGCGATAGCGGCGAGTGCGGCGGGGATCGCGAGCATCGCCAGGATCGCGCCGAACTGCCAGCCGAAGCCGAGCAGCGCGCCGCCGATCGCCGAGCCGAAGATACTGCCGAAGCGGCCCATGCCGAGCATCCAGCTCACACCAGTCGCACGCGCAACGGTCGGGTAGCGGCCGGGTGCAAATGCGTTCAGACCGGTTTGCGCGCCGCTCATGCAGAAGCCCGCGGCAAACACCAGCAATGCAAGCGACGAAGACAGCGCGCCGATGTAGCCGAGCCCGAGCACGCACAGTGCGCCGCCGATATAGGCGGCGCTGATGACCGGCGCCGGACGCGCCTTGTCCATGAGCCAGCCGACGAGGATCGCGCCGATCGTGCCGCCGATCTGGAACATCGCCGTGACGTTGGCCGCGGTCGTGACCGACAGACCCGCATCCTTCATCAGCGTCGGCAGCCAGCCGGTCAGCAGATAGATGACGAGCAGGCCCATGAAATACGTGACCCACAGCGCGATCGTCATCGAGCCATAGCCTTGCGAGAACAGCACGCCGATCGGCTTGCGCGTCGGCAGCGGCGGTTCGTTCGACACGAACACTTCATTGCCCGCGAAGTGCACGCCGCACACACGACCAAGCACCTTGCCGATACGCTGCGCGGGCGCGCCGCGCACCGCGAGCAGACGGGCCGACTCAGGCAGCAGCCAGATCTGGAACGGGATCAGCACGAGCGGCAGTGCGCCGCCGAAAATCAGCACCGCGCGCCAGCCGTGAACCGGAATCAGCCAGCCGGCCGCGAAGCCGATCAATGCCGAGCCGAGATTGAAGCCCGTGAACATCACGGTGATCAGCAGCGCGCGCTTGCGTTGCGGTGCGTACTCGGACAGCAGCGTCGTCGAGTTCGGCATCGCGGCGCCGAGACCGACACCGCTGAGCAGACGCAATGCTGCCATCGAAAACGGCGATTGCGCGAACGCAGTCGCGATCGTGAACAGGCCGAACAGAAACACCGACGTAATCAGCACCCACTTGCGGCCGATGCGGTCCGATGCCGGACCCGCGAACAATGCGCCAATCACGAGACCGAGCGGCGCCGCACTCATCACGAGTCCGAATTCGGGGCGCGAAATCGCCCAGTCATGAATGATGGAAGGCGCGACGAAGCCGATGATCGCGACGTCCATGCCGTCGGCGGTCACGATCAGAAAACACAGCACGACCAATAACCACTGGTAGGGCGAAATCGACCGTTCGTCGATGAACTTCTTGATATCAATCCTGTTGCCGCTGGTAGTACTCGTCATCAAAACTCTCCTGTCTCCTTCATTGGTCTCATCGCGCGCTCGAAGCGGGTAGCTTCGCAAAGTACGTCGACTCGGTAACCATCGTGGCGATGGGCCCCTACACGGCTTACTCAAATAACTGGCGTGAAGGTACGTTTCGTCCTTCGCGGGCCAAAGCGCGGGTTAACCATCGGGTCGATGCGAGTATCCGCATTCTCAGCGTTCCGCATAGCATCGGCGAAGCCCGTCCGATTCGCGCAAAGCCCCGCTGGACAAGCGTTCAAACCAGAGTCGCGGCCCTTCGAAGCGGGCTTTTCGAACGCCTGCCGGTGCACACCCTGATAAACAGAACAGATGAAGCGGGAATGAACTCGCATAGAACGGCAGTGAGACGCCCCGCTTTTCCGATCAACATGGATGCGCCGCGCTGGTAGCGGATTTGCCCCGCGCAAAAAGAGCACAAAAAGAAAAAAGCGGCATGACCGTGCTATGGCCATTCCGCTTCGGGCTGAGCCGGCCTCGCGAGACCGGCTGGTACTCAATTACCGTTGTGCGCTACCCGGCTCAGAGGGCTGCGACACCCCTTCCGCGCTGCAACCTTCGAGCCAGCGTCAGTCCGTAGTCAGGAATGTCGTATGCTGCGTTTCCCATGCGGCGGGACGGCCTGCCTGCGCGATGTGCATCGTCATTGAAAGTCGACAGCAAGAACGAAAAGATTTCAGACACGACGGAATAACCGTCGATCGATCGCGTTACCGCTTCGGGCGCAATGCCAGTCTGACGCTCGCAGCGTAACTCGTCGCCCGATCCTGCTTGCGCCCCCGTACCGGCGCCGACGGCATCCCGTTGACGGCTCCCGCGGCACCGGAATGATTGTCAACGAGCATGGAGTGGTCTCGAGGCACAACATGGTTCAACCCGGTTGGGTGCGAATTACGCACTGGATCAATGCTGTCGCGGTCGTGCTGATGGTAATGAGCGGCTGGCAGATCTACGACGCGTCGCCGATCTTTCCCGCAATTGAGTTTCCACCTTCGATCACGCTTGGCGGCTGGCTCGCCGGAGCGCTGCAATGGCATTTCGCAGTGATGTGGCTGCTGGTCGCGAATTTCATCGTCTATCTGGCGCTGAATCTGGCGACCGGACGCTTTCGACGCAAGCTGCTGCCTGTCCGGCCGAAACAGTTGGTCGCCGATCTGCTCGCTGCGCTGAGCGGGCGCCTGAAACACGACGACCTCGCGCACTACAACTCGGTGCAAAAGCTCGCCTATCTCGTCGTGATCGCCGACATCCTGCTGATCGTGTTGTCCGGGCTCGCCATTTGGAAGTCGGTGCAGTTCCCGCTGCTGCGCACGCTGATGGGCGGATATGACAACGCGCGCGTGGTGCACTTCATGTGTATGAGCGTCCTGGTCGCTCGCTGCTGTTGATGCTACGCGGACGGTAAATCATGACGATCCGAAAACGAACCGCGCAACAAGGCACCTTCCTCGCGACGCATGGCGAATCGATCATTCGCGATGCTCAGCGCGAACTCAAATCGCCTGCGCGCCGGCTGTTCGGCCGGCGGCTGCTGACGTTAGGCGGCATCGCGCTGCTGTCCGGTTGCGATCTGACCGACGACAAGGCGGTGAATACCGCGCTGCGCCGCATCTCGTTCTTCAACGACGACGTGCAGGCACTGCTGTTCGATCCGAACAAGCTGGCGCCCACGTATCCGGCATCGATGATCACGCGGCCGTTTCCGTTCAATGCGTTCTATGGCGTCGACGAGGTGCCCGAGATCGATGCCGCGACCTACCGTCTGCAGGTCAGCGGCCTCGCGCACGGCAAGCGTACGTGGGCGCTCGACGAACTGCGCGCGCTGCCGCAGGAAAGCCAGATCACGCGTCTTATCTGTGTCGAAGGATGGAGCGCGATCGGTCGCTGGGGCGGCGTGCGCTTTTCCGAATTCCTGCGCCGCGCGGGCGCGGACACGCGTGCAAAGTACGTGTCGCTTCATTGCGCGGACTACAACTACTGGACGAGCATCGACATGCCGACGGCGCTCCACCCGCAGACGCTGCTCACGCTGACTTACGACGGTGACGTGCTGCCGCCGAAGTATGGTTTCCCGATGAGGCTGCGTGTGCCGACCAAGCTCGGCTTCAAGAATCCCAAGCATGTCGTCGCTATCGAAATCACGAACCAGTATCCGGGCGGCTATTGGGAGAACCAGGGCTACAACTGGTTCAGCGGCTCGTGACGCAATGATGTTTTTCTCCTTCCATCAACCACGCACAGCGTCATGTTGACGTGACGCTGGCTAAGTCGTGCAGGATCATTGCGCGCGGACCCATACGAGCAGTCGATGGGTTGACAAAATATTACGTTTTTCACCGTGGTAGATCGCGTAGCATACTGGGGGTATGTCCTGCGAGCGCCCCCACTCGCATTCGTCATTCAACCGCGGAGATTTCGGAAATGAGTATTTTTGGTGACATCGTGCACAAGCTGTTCGGCAAAGCGAAGCCGGACCAACCTCCTCCCGCGACGGAACCCACCCCCGACCCGGCCGCCGCGCAAGCCGCGACGCCCAGCGCTCCCGCCGCGCCCGCGCCGCTGACCGACGTCGACGTGGCCGCCGTGATGGATCAACTCGTCAGCGAAAGCGGACAGACGTTGAACTGGCGTACGTCGATTGTCGACACGATGAAGGCACTCGGCGTCGACAGCAGTCTCGAACACCGCAAGCAACTTGCGCAGGAATTGAAGTACAGCGGGGACATGAACGACTCCGCGAGCATGAACATCTGGCTGCACAAGCAGGTGATGCAGGCGCTCGCGGCAAACGGCGGCAAGCTGCCGCCCGATCTGGCAAGTTAAGCAGGACGAAGCAGGCGTTTCGCAGTAAGCGAAGCGCAGTGGAAGTCGCGCAGTAAAAATCACGCAGTAACAATCAAACACTCACTCCAGGTTGCCCGGTCGAAACACGAAACCGGGCAACCGGAAACTTCTCCGCTCGGCAATCAATGCTCGCACAATCGACTGTCGAGAGCGCGCACTGCACGCGCCCGCGACAGCACGATTGCCATCAGCCCACGTATCGAAACGCGGGTGACGGAACACATTGCGATGGAATAGACGCGGCTATTGCGCCGCGGTGAGCTTGAGTCCCGGCCGCAACGGCTGGGGAGGCTCCAGAGGAGCCTTGCGTTCGTCCGATACCTGTTCGATTCCCTTTCTCGTGACTTCTTCGAGGAAGGTCAGGCGAGCCCGATAGTAATCGGCACGCAGCTGTGCGTCGAGCACGAGCTGTTCGGCCTGAAACAGTTCCATGCGCAAGTTGTTCAGCGCGCGTTCGGCCTGTTTCTCGGGAGTAGGAGCATGTTGTGAAGCCCAGTTAGCAAGCCACCTTATCATGGTGAAGCCCTCCTTGAGTTCAATGCTCTGCTGCGACAAAGGCTATCAAAATATGGATGCGGCGTGTGTTAAATCGCTTCAGGCGTTGCTTATTGTGCGAGCTACCGTGGGTCGTCGCACGATCGACTTCACCGCCGCGCCTTGACTACTGATACCACAACACGCGCGAGGCGAAAAAAGCCCGCACAGCAAAGGCGGGCAATCCCACTCTCTTTGAAAGCGTGTCACGAGGATGACACGCCACAAGTTTAGAGCTCGTGCAACCCCAACGTCCGTGTGCTGGCGATCACTTTGCGCGAATATATCGATCTCCAATCATGCGTCGCGCGTTATTGCAGCTCTTGAAGCGCTGCCACATTTTTCGCAATGGCCCGCGCGAACTGCGCGATCTGCCGGCCCTGCTCGATCAGATCCATGGCGATCCGGAACGTGACCACGTCCGCCTTGTCCGCCAGCTGAAGCTTCGCGAGCACGACCTGACGCGCGGTCGCGGCAAGCTTGTCGATGCCGGCCTTCGCGTCGACGACCTTCGCGACCTCTTCCGGATCGCGCGTCTCGATCGTGCGGATCGCCTGCTCGAGATTGCGGATCACCGCCTCGGTAAACTGCGTGGTCGCCGCATCGCGCAGACGCAGCAGATCGATCTGCTGCGTCATTCGTTGTTGTCCGACCGTCATCAGCGTCATGCCGACAATGCCGCTGATGCTCTCCAGATGACTCGTGACCTGCGTGTAGCCGACCACCTGCTGACCTTCTTCCTCCGAGTGCTGCCGCTGCGACAGGCGGCCGATATATTGAAGAATCTCGAAGGCCAGCCGGTCGCTTTCCTTGTCCTGATCGAGCATCTGATTGATCTCTTCCATCGTGCCGGTCGACACCATTTGCGAGCCGCGTTGCACAACGTCGAGCACCTGCGCACCGAGCCGGGTCAGCTCGATACGCACGCGTTGCAGTGCAAGCGCCGGCACCGCCAGCGACGTCTCGTCGAGATACTGCGGATCACCCGCGGGTTTGGCGGCCTTCGCGCGCTTCGGCACGACCAGTTGCGCGAGCCGCGCGATCGGACCGGCAAACCAGATCAGCAGCAGCGTGTTCGCCACGCTGAACAGCGTATGCACATTGGCTACCTGACGCGGCGCCTCGGCCGCGAGGCGTGCAAGCCCTTGCAGTTCCGGATGCGACGGCGATATCCAGCGCACGACCTCCGCCATCTGCGGAATCAGGAAGAGCGCAATCACGACGCCGAGCACATTGAAGATCAGATGCACGACGCCGACCTGCAACGCTTCCGGTGGCTTGCCGATCGAGGCGAGCAGTGCCGTGCCGCAGGTGCCGACATTCGCGCCGAGAATCAGCGTGATGGCGGCTTCGAGCGGCATCAAGCCCTGGCCGCTCAACGCAATCACGACCGCGAGCGTCGCCGCCGAGCTTTGCACAACCGCGGTGAAGACTGCCCCCACGATGACGCCGACGAGCGGATTGCGCATGTCCTGCATCGCGTCGATGAACGGCTGATAGGTGCGCAGCGGATGCGTGGACTCGCCCATCAGCTGGATGCCCATGAACAGCAGTCCTAGCCCCATTACGACGCGTCCGATCTGCCGCAGCAGCTCGCGCGGGGCAAACGCGTGCAGCACGAAGCCGATCGACAGCATGTACGGCGTCAGACGCGAAACGTCGAAGGCGATGATCTGCGCGGTGACGGTCGAGCCGATGTTCGCGCCCATGATCATCGGCACCGCCTGGGTCAACGTCATCAGGCCGGCGGACACGAAACCGACCAGCAGCACCGTCGTGATGGTCGACGAATTCAGCAGCGCGGTCACGACGGCGCCCGCCACCACGCCGCGAAACCGGCTTGCGGTCAGCACGCCGATCAGCGACTGCAGTTTCGATCCCGCGATCGCCTTCAGGCCGCCGGTCAAGAACTCCAGACCGAGAAGAAACAGCGCGAGGCCGCCAATCAACAGCCCGAAGATCCCAAGGAAGTTCAACCTGTCGGGATCGATGTCAGCAAGATAATCAGTCATCCTGATGTGCCTCTGATGATCACACGAATAGACGCGGGAGCGAGGGACGGCTTCGCGCCCCGCATCGACGACCGTGCAGGCAGTCTGCCGCACGGTGTCCGGGGCAGGTACTTAAGGCTAACGCTAAGGGTAAGAGGAAGACGGCGCGCAGGCAAGGACGGGAGGGCGGCCGGCAGTCTCGAGCGACCCCGGAGTTCGCAAAGCATGCAACCCGCAATCGACGTAATTCATTGCCCCGTCAAGCAACGATTCCACGCCTGATTTGGCAGTTAACCCGTAGGTGAAAATGCCCATCGTCCCAGGCATTGGCCGCTGCCAATAATAGGTCCATCCTCCAATCAAACGTGCTCAACTCACCCAAACAAGAAGGAGGACTTATGGCAAACCGTGTTGCATACGTAACCGGCGGCATGGGCGGTATCGGAACCGCCATTTGCCAGCGCTTGCACAAAGAGAACTACACCGTCATCGCGGGCTGCGGCCCGAACTCGGCGCGCAAAGCCCGATGGCTGGAAGATCAGAAAGCGCTCGGCTATAACTTCGTCGCATCGGAAGGCAACGTCGCGGATTGGGAGTCCACCGCGAAAGCGTTCGAGAAGGTCAGGAAAGAAGTCGGTGAAGTCGACGTGCTCGTCAACAACGCGGGCATCACGCGCGACGGCATGTTCCGCAAGATGACGTTCGAAGACTGGGAAGCGGTGATCGACACCAATCTCACGAGCCTGTTCAACGTGACCAAACAGGTCATCGAGGGCATGGTCGGCCGAGGCTTTGGGCGCATCATCAACATCTCGTCGGTCAACGGCCAGAAAGGCCAGTTCGGGCAAACCAACTACTCCACGGCCAAGGCCGGCATTCATGGCTTTACGATGTCACTCGCGCAGGAAGTGGCGACCAAGGGCGTGACGGTCAACACCGTGTCGCCGGGCTACATCGGCACCGACATGGTCAAGGCCATCCGTCCGGAAGTACTGGAAAAAATCGTCGCGACAATTCCGGTACGGCGTCTCGGCACGCCGGAAGAGATTGCGTCGATCGTCGCGTGGATCGCGTCGGATCAAGCGGGCTTTGCGACCGGGGCGGATTTCTCGCTGAACGGCGGTCTGCATATGGGCTAGCGGGAACGGCGCCGCGTCGCGCGCGGCGCAGCCGTTTTCCGTTATGGACGTTGTCAGGTTCCGTGATGGTGTAGCGGCCGGCGCGAGCCGGCCGCCTCAGTGAGCTTATGACCAGAAAAGCGAGCCCTGCTCGCGCTGCACCCGCGAAGTCGCCGCGCACGCACCCGAAGGCTATGCTGCGCCCGATCGTACCTGCCAAAGCAGGCGAAATTTCGCTCGACTATCACATGACGCTCGAGGCATTACGCAGCGGCGCCGCCAACCAATATCACGTCGGCAGCATGGCACAGGCCATTTACATGGCGATGCTGCTGAATCAGCGCGGCTATGGTTCGGCCGTACCCGAGCTGTTTCGCGACGCGGAGGGCGCGATTCTGCGCTGCCGGCAGGCGGGACTCGAAACGGGCCTCTGCGTGGTCGATCACGACGCCTACGCGCTACTCGGTCAGGTTCTCACGCTCTTCGATCAGCAACTCGCGGCGGCGCCAGTACGGGAGTTGATCGCGGTCAATGCGAAGCTGAAGACGCTGTTCAGCGCCGCCAATGGCCACTGCGACGGCAACGAGAACACCGCATGACGAGGCGCGTTGGCATTTACTTGCGCAATGCGCCGCGCACGCTCGACACATCGTTTCGCGTGACCGGTCCGGCCATATTTCCCCATGTGGTCCGAACAAACGTGAGCACGCGGGCCATTTCGGTGTCCGTCAGCTTGCCGGCGAAAGACGGCATCTTGCGCGGCTCCGGTCCCGACTCGGTATGCGGACTGCCCCCGCCTTCGACCAGCAAGCGCACCAATGACGCGCTCGACGCCGACAACACCGCGGGGTTGCCCGCGAGGCGCGGATACTTGTTCGGCACCCCCGCCCCATCCATCTGATGACAGCGCGCGCAATACGATGCGTAAATGCCCGCGCCGGGTCTTTCCACATCCCCGGTTTTCAGCGCCCGTACGGTTTGCTGCGCGGCGGCGGAGCGGGCGTTGAAATAGCCGCTTGGCGCGCGCGGCGGCAGGCTCTTCAAATACGCGGCGATCGCCGCGAGATCGTCGTCGTTCAGGTACTGCGTGCTGTCTTCGACGACCTGAACCATGCTGCCGAACGGGATGAGTCCGCCGCCGTGGCCGTTTCGAAGGAACTCGACGATGTCGGTCGCGGAACTGCGGCCGAGCCCCGAGCCCGGGTCGGCGCTCAGGTTCGGCGCGAACCAGTGATCGTTGATGCCTCCCGTCAAATAGGCCGATGCCGACTCGTCATAGCCGCGCTCTTCGTACGCCGGTCCGCGCGGCGTGTGGCAGGCGCCGCAATGGCCGAGCGATTGCACCAGATACGCGCCGCGATTCCATTGCGCATCGCGTTTCGCATCGGCTTTGAACTGGCCTTTCGGCGCGAATGCCCAGTCCCAGAACATCAATACCCAGCGCTGATTGAATGGAAACGGCAAGCGCGTTTGCGGGGCAGGCGCCGCGACCGGTTGCACGCCGTGCATGAAGTACGCGTAGAGGGCATGCATGTCGTCATCGGTGATCTTCGCGAACGACGGGTACGGCATCGCCGGATAAAGCCGCTTGTTCCCGGGCGCGATGCCCTCGCGCACCGCGCGTGCGAAGTCGTCATAGCTATAGCGGCCGATGCCGTATTGCGGATCCGGCGTGATGTTCGACGTATAGATCGTGCCGAACGGCGAACCCATGCCGAGGCCGCCGGCAAACGGCGGTGTGGCCTCAGGCGCCGCGCCCGGATGCGGCACGCGCGGCGCGGCGGTGTGGCAACCGGCGCAATCGGCGGCTTTGGCGAGATATGCGCCGCGCGCGACCTGCGCGGCGTCGGTGGAGGCGCCGGCGGCGTTTGCGGTCGCTGCTATCGTCAGCGGGCATGCGGCCGCGATGGCGAACCTGACCGCGTTGAGAACGTCGCGCTTCATCACCACCACCTGCACGGCGACACGATCGCGACCGCGGCATCCGTTGCGATCAATGCGAACAGAAACAGCGTGCTGCACATCACCGCGACGTGCGTCAGAAACCAGTCGAGTTCGGCACGCGTGCGGCGCTCGCCGTTCAGCGCACCGAACTTCAGTGGCGCGACGCGGCGCAAATTGCGCCACGCGACCCACGTGCCGAACGCGCCCGCGATCAGACACACGGTGCCGAGCGCGACGAGCGCCGGACGCATCCACGACACGAGCGGCGCGCCGAGCGGATGGTTGTACGGATAGCAGGCCTGCGCCGCGAGCGCTTCCGCGAGCATCATCTGCAACAGCCACGCGAACGGCGCCGCGAGCAGACCGATCAGCACGTAGGGCATCGAGATGTGCGAGTCTCTGGGCGCTGTCGTCATGACCACTCCCGGAACAGATACGGCGTCAGATACAGCGTGCTGAAAATGAACAGCCAGACGACATCGACGAAGTGCCAATACAGCCCACCGACCGACAGCGCCGCGCAGCGTTTGTCGTCGAAATAGCCGAGCGCGGTCCAGATCGCCAGCAGCGTCAGCACGACGATCCCGACCAGTACGTGCGCCATGTGAAAGCCGGTAATCGTGAAGTACAGCGAACCATAGAGATGCGAGGTCAGCCCGTACGGGTGGTTGTGCCATTCGCGCAACTGAATGCCCAAGAAGATGCAGCCCAGCACGATGCCCACCGCCATCGACGCGACACCGAGCCGCAATCGCCGCCGACGCACGCAGCGCTCGCAGAACCAGACGAACACGCTGCTCGATAGCAGAATGACCGTATTGGCGCTGCCGAGCCCGAGCTTCGGCAATCCTTCCGGCGGCCAATGCTGCTGGCTTTGCGAGGCCAGATACAGATACGAGAAGATCAGATAGCCGAATAGCGCGCCTTCGGTCGTGATCAGCGTGAAGCAGCCCCACCAGCCGCTCGATCGCTCGCCCGCGCTGCCAACCGGCAACGCACGCGCGGTCTCGTCCGGTTCGCTCGACGAGCGATTGAGATCCAGTGCATCGCTCATGTCAGCCTCCCGCATCCTCGAGCGCGACCGGCTCGCGCTGGATCAGCGCGCGCTCGGGCCACAGCCACGTGATGATCGAGACCGCGCAGCCGGCCAGCATCGCCCCCACGAACACCCAGGCGGTCAACGCGAGCCCCGCGAACAGTAGCGCGGCAAAGACCGCGAGCCAGAACGGCGCGTACGAATCTTCGGGCATCTTCAGGATCACGTCGGGACTCGCCTCGAGCGCGGTCGTGCCCAACGCTTCGCGACCGTGCGCGAGCAGATAGCCTTCGTCGAGTTGCGAGCGTGTTTGAACCGCGTCGCCCGGCTCTTCGATCCGGCCTTCCCACAACGGATGCCGGCTCGCGAGCGTCGGCACCACCGCGAAGTTGTACGGCGGCGGCGGCGAGCTGATCGACCATTCGAGCGTCGGCGCGTCCCACGGATTGTTGCCGGCGACCTTTCCGCGCCTCAGGCTCACCGCGATATCGATCAGAAACAGCAGCACGCCGGCCGCAAACAGGAACGAACCGAGCGACGTGACGAGATTCACCGTGTTCCAGCCCATGTCGGCGGGATACGTGTACATGCGGCGCGGCATGCCGAGCAGTCCCGCGATATGCATCGGAAAGAACGCGACGTTGAAGCCGATGAAGAGCACCCAGAACGCGAGCTTGCCGAGACGCTCGCTCGTCATCCTGCCGGTGAATTTTGGAAACCAGAAGTAGATGCCGCCGATCACCGGAAATACGTTGATGCCAAGCAGCACGTAGTGCAGATGCGCGACGACGAAGTACGTGTCGGTGAGTTGCCAGTCGAACGGCACCGCGGCCGTCATCACGCCGGAGACGCCGCCGATCACGAACAGCAGCACGAAGCCCGCGAAAAACAGGAACGGCACGCGATACACGGGGCGACCGGTCCAGATCGTCGCGACCCAGGCGAACGTCGCGACCGCGCTCGGCACCGCGATGACCATGCTGGCCGAGCCGAAGAACGACAGCGCGAGCGCGGGGATACCGGTCGCGAACATATGGTGAATCCACACGGCAAAGCCGACCACCATCGTCGCGACCGTCGCCAACGCGACCGGCCCATAACCGACCAGCGGCCGGCGGCAAAAGACCGGCAACGCATCCGACACGATACCCATGGCCGGCAACACGACCACGTAGACCCACGGGTGCGCGAAAATCCAGAACAGGTGCTGCCAGAGCAGCGGCCGCCCGCTATTGAGCACGTCGAAGAAATGCGTGCCGATGCGGCGGTCCATCCACAGCATCAGAAACGCGAGGCTCACCGACGGCACCGCCAACAGATTGCCGGCCGACGCGGTCAGCGTGCCCCACACGAGCACCGGCACGCGATCGAGCGACATGCCCGGCGCGCGCATCCTCAGCAGCGTGACGACGAAGTTCATCGCGCCGACCGTCGTCGAAATGCCGAGCAGCACCATGCCCAGCGCGTACACGTCGATATTCGGGCCGTTGCTGTACTCGAGGCCGGACAGCGGCACGTAGTTGAACCAGCCGGCGTCGGGGGCCTGTCCCGTCGGAAAACTCGCATACAGGAAGATGCCGGCGAACAGGAACACCCAATACGACAGCGCGTTCAGGCGCGGAAAGGCCATGTCGCGCGCGCCGAGCACGAGCGGCCATAGATAGTTCGAGAAGCCGGACAGAACGGGCAGCGCGTATAGAAAGATCATCGTCAGTCCGTGCATCGTGAACAGCTGGTTATACTGTTCGGGCGTCAGCACCGTTGCGTTGGGGCGCGCCAGTTGAACGCGCATGATCAGCGCTTCGACGCCGCCCATCAGCAGAAAGATGAACGCGGTCACCAGGTAGCGCAAGCCGATGGTCTTGTGATCGACCGTCGAGAACCAGCCGCGCCAGCCGGGCCGCGACTCCCAGATTTCGCGCAGCCGCTTTTCCTGCTCGCTGCCGGGCTCGACACGGCCGCGCCGCGGCGTGCGGGTCAGCGCGGGTAGCGAAGCGGAAGCGGGATGATCGGACATTGAACGGGCTCCTCGAGTGCGATGCGCTTCAATGCAGCGTCGCGAGATACGCCGACAACGCGGCGGCCTCGCTGGTGGTCAGCGCGATACTGGGCATCAATGCATCGGGTTTGATCCGCTGGGCGTGCTCGATCCAGTCGAGCAGGTGGTCGGGCGTGTTGCTGAGCGCGCCTGCCGCGATCGTGCGACGCGAATCGAGATGGGTCAGATCGGGCGCCTGCACGCCAGTCGCCTTGGTGCCGCGAATCGTATGGCAACCCGCGCAGCGCTCCTCGAACAGATGCTGGCCGGCCGCGACGGCCGCGTCGCCCGTGGGCACGGTGGCCGCGCGTCCCTGCGCGTCGCGCCACGCGTTGAACGCCGCGGCGTCCTGCGCGATCACTTCGAACGCCATATGCGCGTGCTGCGCGCCGCAGAACTGCGAGCACTGCCCACGATAAATACCGGGACGGTCCGCCTGCAGCCACTGCTCGTTGGTTTGGCCTGGAATCGTCTGCGTCTTGCCTGCGAGTTGCGGTACCCAGAATGCGTGCACGACGTCCGCGCTTTTGAGCTCGATCTTCACCGGCTCACCGACCGGAATATGAATCTCGTTCGCCGTGCTGAAGTTGCGGGCGGGGTTCGGATCGTCGCGGTAATCGGCTTTCCACCACCAGTCGTAAGCGGTCACGGTGATCGTCAATTGCGGATACGACGCGGGCGACGCCACCGATTCGAGCGTGATCAATGCATAGACCAGCATCGCCAACAGCACGACCGACGACACCGCGGTACCGATGAACACCCAGCGGATGCCGCCGGGCTCGGCGCTCAGCGCATCCGGTTGCGCCGCGGGACGCTTGCGGACCATCGCGCCGATCAACAGGCCAGCGACGATCAGCGTGACCAGCGTCACGATCGCGGTGAAAACCCAGCCGAGGTACAGCGTCGGACGAGCCGCCGGGCCAGCCGCGTGCAGGAAGTAGTTCAGCGGCGCCACCGTGTTCGCGTGTGCGGAGTTGGCGAAACCGATAGCCAGCGCCGGTAACAACGTGACGCTGCCGCGCCTGACGCGCCGGCCTGACGTTCTGGATGCTTCCGCTGCTGCCACTGAGAACCCCGCTGACAGTGATGACCTTTCGACACGCGCCGTCCCCTGCGAACGAGGCGACGTCCGAGCACATCAGCAAAAATCAGGCCGCGTCTGCCGAGAGTGCGGGCGTGAGGTTCGCGCTGACTTGAACAGGTCAGCAGAAGGTTGCATTCGCTCGGTTATGCGAACGCGTAGACGAGCTGTTGCGTAGGCAGGAATTGTCGGTGCGGAAAATTTTTTAATATTGGCTTTCTCAATATAAATCGCCTTTAAAATGGCCGTTCGGCATCACTGAGCTATTTCTTATTTCACACTTGGCAGCCGATATGGAGGACTGATGCTTCAATGTTCACTCAAACTGAATAATAAACCGATGAGTGAATTTCGAATTGGCGCGCTAGCGTTTCCCGCCTACTCTGGGCAGGAAGGTTATATCAATAGGGCGGCTGGAATGTGCACGCCGAAGTATGGCGCCATTCCCGTCGGCAGGTATTATATTTTTGACCGAAGGTCCGGAGGCATTCTTGGGTCATGGAAAGATCAGCTTAACCTGAATGGCAATAACAAGAGCGAATGGTTCGCGCTCCACGCTATCGACGGCGATATTGATGACGATGAGCTCTTGTGCGACGGCATCGCTCGTGGCCGATTTCGATTGCATCCAAAGGGAAGATTGGGGAAGAGCGAGGGCTGCATAACTATCGATCAACTCGCGGACTGGCGTCATATCCGTTCAATACTTTCCGATACGCCGAAAGTCTCAATTCCCGGATCGAAACTTAAAGCGTACGGTGAAGTGACGGTGAGATGAAAAAGCTCCTAATCTGCCTCGCGGTCGGTTTCGGCTTACTGCTCGCAATCTTTGCCAATGCGCTGTGGTGGATGATGAATCCCGAAGCGCCCTTGAACTTTTCGAATCCGATATGGAAATGGGCGGTTCGTATGTATGGGGTCACGACGGCATATCAAAAATCCGACCTGGCCTTTCTCATGTCGTCGGCCGCAATCGTGCTAGGGTTCGCCGCAGCTGTGCTGGTTTTCCGGCGGAGCAGGAAGCGTGGTCAGCGAAAGCTTGACGACTAGCCCTCTCACGGTGGAAATAATCGCTGTTGGCGCGGAAATTTTTTAATAGTGGTTTTCTCAAAACAAATCGCCTTTAAAATGGCCGCACGGCATCACCGAACTATTTCTTATTTCACTCTTTCCAGTCGATATGGAGGACTGATGCTTCAATGCTCATTCAAACTGAATAATAAACCGATGAGCGAATTTCGGATTGGTGCACTATCGTTTTCTGCTTACTCTGGGCAGCAAGGTTATATCAATAAGGTGGCTCTAACGTGCACGCCGGTCTTCGGCGCCATACCGGTCGGCAGATACTATATCTTTGATCGAAGATCGGGCGGGAAGCTCGGCCCGTGGAAAGATGCGCTCAACCTGAACGGCAATAACAAGAGCGAATGGTTTGCGCTCCATGCAATCGACGGGGATATCGACGATGACTCGGTCCTTTGCGATAACATCGTTCGCGGCCAGTTTCGTTTGCATCCAAAGGGGAGATTCGGCAGGAGCGAGGGGTGCATAACGATCGACCAGCAAAGTGATTGGCAGCGTATCCGCTCGATACTCACCGATACACCGAAAGTATCAGTACCCGGGTCTGAACTTAAAGCGTACGGCGTAGTGACGGTGGCATGAAAACAATCCTGCTCTGTCTAGCTGTCGGCATAGCTTTCGTGCTCGCAATCTCTGCTAATGCAGTCTGGTGGATTTGGCATCCAGATACGCCCTTGAACTTTTCGAACCCGATATGGAAATGGGCGGTTCGTATGTATGGGGTCAAGACGGCGTATCAAGAATCCGACTTGGCCTTCCTCATGTCGTCGGCCGCAATCGTGCTAGGGTTCGCCGCAGCTGTGCTGGTTTTCCGGCGGAGCAGGAAGCGTGGTCAGCGAAAGCTTGACGACTAGCCCTCTCCCGGTGGAAATAATCGCTGTCTCAGCACCAAAACCTGCGCGTGAAGCTCGCCGCCCAGCGGGTTTCGCGCGGCTAGCTCCGCTCGCACGTCCGGTCGCCTAGCCTTGAAAATCGTGTCATGCCATTGCCGACGCCCAGGGCTTTCGGCAAGGCTTCTTGCACTCGTGGACCGAGAACATTTTTCAAGGCAGTTTTGCCTTGGCACGGTCCCACCATGAAGGCGGTAGCTCGATTTCTCCGTCGTCGCCTTCCGCCGAGGTGTCGTATATCAGAGAGTCCTCTGTCCAGAACAGGCGGATTCGCTCTGGATATCGATAAACTCGCGCGGCGAGCAATTCCGCCGTAGTTGCGCGGTACAGCCTCACGGCGATCCGGTCACGGGGCAGATATGCATACCGCGCGATGTATTTCCCGTCATCTGATTTCTCATCGTGAAATGTGGCTCCTTTCATTTGCGTGACCGCGGAACGATACTGGACCGCCCCGAGCGCGATAATCGCACTCATCGTTACGATGAACACCCTGGCGAGAACCGATCGCAACGCCTTGCTCTTGAAGACATTCATTGATCAAAAATGCACGACGATCGGCCGCTGGAGACAAATTGTATTGAAATCAGAGTAGACGATGAAATCACCTCCGCGATTGTGCTTCCGTTGCCACTGTCTGAAATCCCTGTTTCTGATCGGATAATAGACCTTACCCGGATCCGACAACGCCTGTGTTGGGCCAATCACGACAGGAAAATCTATCCAAGGTGAACCCGCCAGATTCGCCAGTTCGGTGGCGGCCGAAATTGCCACGCCTCGCCTGCTCCAATGTCCCAAGTATTGCGACGTGGTGTCCAACTCGCCCTGAAAGGAGTAGCTATCCTTCACATAAACGACGATTTTCTCGACCACGCCGATTCTTTTCTGAAAGTCGTATTCGATCTCCGAAATAGCTGCGTTGATCACGAAGGAACCGAGCGCTGCTGTCAGACCATCGGGTGCATGAGCAGTCGATTGGCGCAAGGCCGTTTTTGCTTTTTGCTCGAAAGTGCCATCTACGGTCACATACTGAAACTGGAAATCTTTGTGCAGTATCCGAATATCATGGCGACAGATACCCCACGCGCTCAGATACATACGACCGAATGACATGTAACGCGCAACTATTTGCCGAACTGCGCTAGCCGCCTTTGAACTGTAAATCCTCTCGTTGACAAGATCTTCGTACTGCTCTCTGGCGCGTCTGAATCCAAGGACCCATTTCATTTTGATTATGCCGTGGTCATACATGCTGTCTGGATACGGCTTGCCGTCCTGGTTGATCTCGTATTTCTGATCGTCCTCAGACCTCGAATAGTTGAGTTCTCCTGCGAACCATCGGTCCATCAGTTTTGCACCGACCGGCATCATCTCTTTGCGCATCGCGGCCGGGATGTCCTGGATGTCAAACGGAGGCACGGTCGTTTCACGCTCCGTCAGTCGAGGCGGTTTAGGCGGCTGCGGTACTTCGGGCTTGCTCAACTGGGTCTTAGAACGGGACAAGGCCTGCGCATTTTTGCCGTTGTCATCCGGCAGATTTCCCCGCTGAGCAGGCGCCGGCGGCCTGGACTTCGGTTCGGCTTGTTCTACATGTGCTTTCAGCGGATTTAGCTGCGCTGGCGGAGGCTTGTCCAACGACATACCGACACCGCGCACGGCGCGCGCGTCGTCCTGCTTGGTCCAGCGCCACAACAGTTTGTTGATCTTGTACACAGAAATTTCGTTAGGCACGCTATAGCTTCTCGCTCTAGATTTAACGTTCGTGAACTACTAATGACCGGAATGCGAGTCCACTGCCTTCTAGCCACCTGACATTAATAGCTAACTGACAGTTCGAAAGAAATCAGAGCACGCCCAAATGGGGCGTCCAGTCACAATCTTTCTTGACGCCGAGCGACACGCCCGTCACCGCTCAACGTTCGCCCAACCACAAAAGGCCATGCGTTCGAACGTCTCTCTGCTCCGCCGTCTCGCCGCCCTGCTGATCGCCCTGCCCGTCGCCGCCGCTCTGCCAAGCTGCGCGAGTCTCGATGCGGACAACGTCGCGCACACCGGCCCGTATCGCGCCGACATCCGCCGCACCGCGCTCGGCATTCCGCACATCAACGCCGACAACTGGGGCAGCCTCGGCTACGGATACGGCTACGCGCAGGCGCAAGACAATCTGTGCACGATGGCCGAAAGCTTCGTCACCTATCGCGGCGAACGCTCGCGCTTCTTCGGCGCCGACGCGCGGCCCACGCTCGGCGCGACGTTCGGCCAGCCCAACAATCTCAATTCGGATTTCTTCTTCCGTTTCATCGTCGACGATGCGACCGTCGCGCGTTACCGCAAAAGCCAGACCGACGACATGCGCGCGTTGATCGACGGCTTCGTCGCCGGCTATAACCGCTACCTCGCCGATCTCGCGCACGGGGATTTCCCGGGCGCGCATGCGGCCTGCCGCGCGGCGCCGTGGCTCGGCAAGATCAGCAACGCGGACTTGTACCGGCGTCAGATCGCGGCGAATCTGGCCGGTGGCGAGGCGCGCTTCATCAACGCGATCGCGACCGCGCAACCGCCCCAGCCGATGCCGGTGCCGGTGCCGCCGCAAAGCGCGTTGCACGACGATGCCCCCGTCGACCCACCGCTCGCGGAATTCGGCGGCCATGCGGGCATCGGCAGCAACGCTCTCGCGTTCGGCGCGGACGCGACGCACACCGGCAGCGCGCTGCTGCTCGGCAATCCGCACTGGTTCTGGACCGGCCCCGATCGCTTCTACCAGGCTCAACTCACTATTCCTGGCAAGCTGAACGTCAGCGGCGTGTCGTTTCTCGGCGTACCGCTGATCATGATCGGCTTCAACGACAACGTCGCCTGGACCCATACCGTCTCCACCGCGAAGCGCTTCGGCCTCTTCAAGCTGACGCTCGAACCTGGCGCGCCAACCCGGTATCAGGTCGACGGCAACAGCGAAGCGATGACGCCGACGCGCGTGAACGTCGAGGTACGCGCCGCCGACGGTTCGCTGCATACCGTGTCGCGCACGCTGTATCGTTCGCGCTTCGGAGCGCTGGTCAATCTCGGCACGATGTCGCCCGCGCTCGCGTGGAATGCGCAGCAGGCGTTCGCGCTGCGCGATATCAATACCGACAACTTCCGCGTGTTCGAAAACTTCCGCGCATGGAATCAGGCGGCCTCGCTCGACGATTTCATCGCCATCCAGAAGAAGAACGCGGCGGTGCCATGGGTCAACACGCTCGCGATCGGCCGTGACGATCCGCGCGTCTGGTACGCCGATATCGGCGCGACCCCGGACGTGCCCGACGAACTCACGCAGCGTTGCACGCCGCCGGTCGGCCGGGCACTGGCGCGGATCATGCCCGGCGTGCCGGTCCTCGACGGTTCGCGCAGCGACTGCGACTGGCGCGACGAGCCCGGCGCGGTACAGCATCATGCGTTGCCGGTCGCGCAGATGCCGTCGCTGCTTCGGCGCGACTATGTCGGCAATTTCAACGACAGTTACTGGCTCAGCAACCCGGCCGAACCGATGACCGGCTATGCGAAGATCATCGGTGCGACCGCGACGCCGCAGACGCTGCGCACGCGACTGGGCCATACGATCGCGGCGCAATTGCAGAGCGATCCGCATGGCGTTTCCGCCGATACACTCGGCCACGCTGCGCTCGACAGCCGCTCGATGTCGGCGTTGCTGTTCAAGCAACCCGTGCTCGACCGTCTGTGCGGCAGCGACGCGCTCGCGGCCCTGCCGGCCGGCCCGAACGCCGACCCGCAGCGCGCGGCGTGCAAGGTACTCGCCGCATGGGACGATACGGCCGCGGCCGACGCAGTGGGGGCAACCTTGTGGGACGAACTGTGGCGACGTCTGCTGACGATACCGCCCGCGCAGCTATACGCGGTACCGTTCGAACCCTCGAAGCCGTTGACCACACCCGCGGGCATCGCCGCCGATCCGGCGCAGCTCGCCGCCGCGCTGCATGACGCGCTCGCGGCACTGCAACGCGCCGGCATCGCGATCGATGCACCGCGCAGCGCGGCGCTCTACGTGCAACGCAACGACGAGCGCATTGCGCTATTCGGGGGTTGCGACGCGGGCGGCTATTTCACCTCGGCGTGTGCCGCGCATCCCTTCGATGCGAGCGGCTATTCGATGAACGTCAAGCCAATGGGCGACACCTATCTGCAGATAGTGTCGTTCGCCGGCGCTCAGGTGATCGCGCGCACGCTGCTCGCACCGTCAGAATCGGATGACCCGGCGTCGCCGCACTATGCCGACGGGACGCGCGATTACGCGGCCCAACGCTGGACGTTTATTCCGTTCTCCGAAGAAGCGATTGCGCACGATCCGGCGTTGAGTGTGCGCACGGTAAGTTCGTCGGATTCTGAGGGAAAAGCGCAATAAATAAGCGGGACGACGGGCAACAGGCCCGTCGTCCCGCAGAAAATCACAGATCGAGCACCAGCAGCGGCGATTTCGCGCGCGAGCAGCACGGCAGGAACTGGTCGTTTGCCGCGCGTTCCTCGTCGGTCAGATACGAATCCAGATGATCCGGCTCGCCGGACAGCACCCGCGTCAAACAGGTACCGCACACGCCCTGCTCGCACGACGTGATCACTTCGACGCCATGCGCGGCCAGCGCCTGCACGACCGTGCATTCGGGCGGCACGTCGATCGTCGCGCCGCTGCTCGCGATGCGCACCTGGAAGCTGCCGCCCGTCGCCGCCTGATTCGCGGCCGCGCCGAAGAACTCGTAGTGCAGCCTGTTTTCCGGCCAGCCCTTCGCACGCGCGGTCTCGAGCACGAAGTCCATGAAGCCGCGCGGACCGCAGACATACAGGTGGGTGCCGGCCGGCGCATCGCTGAGCGTCTGCTCGATATCGAACGTCGAGCCGCCCGGATGGTCATCGTGATGAAGCTGGACCGACTTCGCGAAGCCAGCTTGTGCAAGACGCTCGACGAACGCCGTGCGTTCCTTCGAGCGCGTGCAGTAGTGCATGTCGAACGAAGCGCCCGTGGCGGCAAGCCGCTCGGCCATGCAAAGAATCGGCGTGACGCCGATCCCGCCCGCGAGCAGCAGATGATGAGCCGCATCGTCAGCGAGCGCGAAATGATTGCGCGGCGCGCTGATCTGCAGGCGATCGCCTTCGCGGACCAGATCGTGCACCGCTTTCGATCCGCCGCGTCCCCCTTCGTCGCGCAGCACCGCGATCAGATAGCGATGCGTTTCGCGCGGATCGTTGCACAACGAGTACTGACGCACGAGCCCGTTCGGCAAATGCACGTCGACGTGCGAGCCGGCGTCGAAGGCCGGCAACGCCTGAGCGTTTTCGCTCGCGAGTTCGAAGCTCGCGATACCGAGCGCTTCGTCGCGCCGGCGCGCGACCACCACATTCAGCACGGGATGATTCATGTCGCCGTCCGCACGGGAATGACGCGCGTCACTTCAGCCTGCGGCGCGCCCGTCTCCGCGCGTTCCTGCGCGACGAGCCGATCGATCACGCGGCGCGACATCACGCCGCCCGCATCGATATTGAGCTTCAGCAGATTGCGCTCGGGCCAGCGCAACAGGTTCTGCTGCTGACGTTCGAGCATCTCCAGATCTTCACTGAAGATCTTGCCCTGCCCTTCGCGGATGCTCGCGGTCAGCGCCGCATCGTCGGGACGGAAACTGCGCGCCATGCCCCAGAAATACCAGATCGACGTTTCCGTTTCCGGCGTGATGAAATCCACCACGATCGACGACGCTTTCTGGTCGGCCGGCGCGTGATAGCCACCATGCCCGGCATGCGCGACGCCTACCTCGATCAGCACGTGACTCGGCGGCGTGAAGTGGCAGATCTGCCAACGGTCGACGGGCACGTCGTCGGCGAGACCATTGCCGCGCAACGCCATCTTCCAGAACGGCGGCGCCGCGACGTTTTCCATGAAACGGCTCGTGCGCACGGTATCGCCTTCGGCCACGGTTTTGGGCGCGGCTTCGTCGATTTCCTTTTGCCCGATGCTGTTGGCGTGCACATAGGTCTCGTGCGTCAGATCCATCAGGTTGTCGATCATTAGCCGGTAGTCGCAGCGGATGTGATAAAGACCGCCGCCGTACGCCCATTCGGCACTCTCGGCCCACTCCAGATGATGCAGCCTGGCGGCATCGGCCTGCGCCGCATCGCCGGGCCACACCCAGACGAAGCCATAGCGCTCGATCACTGGATAGCTGCGAATCGCTGGAAAGCCGTTGACGCGTTGCCCCGGCATGCCGGTCGCCTTGCCCTGACAGCCCATTTCGAGGCCGTGATAGCCGCACACGAGCGTGCCATCGCGCACGAAACCGAGCGACAGCGGCGCGCCGCGATGCGGACAGAAGTCTTCGAGCGCCACCACGGCGCCTTGCGCGTTGCGATAGAAAACCATCGGCTCGCCGCAGATCTGCCGGCCGAACGGCTTATCCGCGACTTCATCGGGCATACATGCGACGTACCACGCATTCTTGGGAAACATGTCAGTCTCACTCCCTGGATTATTCATGGATTGCATTCAGCCTACTCATTGAGATTCAGTGTACTCAATGCGTCTTTAATGATTAAATGAAGGTTTTCCTTTAGACGAACTTTCAATCAGGTAACACGAACGCCGGTTCGCCATTTCCATTCGCAACGAAAAGGCGCGAGATCTTCAGAACTAATATGGTCACTTCAACCGATACCAGCACTTCCGCGATCAGCATCGATCTGTACGACCAGCCCGGCCATTTGATCCGACGCGCGCATCAGATTTCGGTGTCCATGTTTCATGATCTGATCGGACGCGAGGTGACGCCCGTTCAGTATGCGGTGCTCAGAATGCTGCAGGAATTGCCCGGACTCGATCAGGTCACGCTCGCGCAGCGAGTCGGCCTCGACACGTCGACCACCGCCGATATCGCGGTACGGCTCGAAGCGAAAGGCTGGATCGTGCGCGAAGTTCTGCCGCGCCGCCAGCGTCGTCTATTGCTGACGCCGGCTGGAGAGCAGTTGCTCGATGAATTGATCCCCGGCGTCAACGCGCTCAATCACGGCCTGCTCGACGGGATGGGAGACGAGGATGCGCGAGAGCTATTGAGACTGTTGAGAAAGTTCGTGCATCTGAATAACGATCAGAGCCGCGCGCCGCTGCGCAGCGCGAGCGACGACGCGAATCCGAACTAGCAGACAGCGCGCTCTCCGTACTACGACGCCACCTCCACCACGATCTTGCCGCGCACGTGGCCTTTCGCGAGCCGTTCCAGCGCCTTGGCCGTCGCATCGAACGCAAACCGTTCGGCGACCACGACACGCACGCTGCCCTTGTCGAGCAACGACGCGATCTCCGTCAATTGCCGGCCGTCGGGTCGCGCGGTATAACGCGTGGCCCGTGCGCCATGGCTCGACGCCTCGGCCTGCGACGGCTCGTTGAGCGTCGAGATCAGCGCGCCACCGGTCGCGACGGCCGACCACGAGCGGCGCTGCGTATCGCCGCCGATCAGATCGAACACGAGGTCGATGTCGCGCGCGACGTCTTCGAAGCGCTGCGCGTGATAGTCGATCACGCGATCCGCACCGAGCGAGCGCACGAACTCGATGCCGTCGCCGGACGCCGTAGCGTACACTTGCGCGCCCTTCTGCCTGGCGAACTGCACGGCGAAATGTCCAACGCCGCCCGCGCCCGCATGAATCAGCACGCGGCCGCCGGCTTCGAGGCAGCCGTGATCGAACAGGCCCTGCCATGCGGTCAACGCGGCGAGCGGCACGGCGCCCGCGGACCCCACATCCAGTTTTTCCGGCGCATGCGCTAGCGCGCTCGCGGGCACGACGACGTATTCCGCGTACGCACCCTGTCCCTGGCCAACGAAGCCATACACCTGCTCGCCCGCGCGCCATTGCCCGACGCCCTCGCCGACCCGTTCGACCACTCCGGAAAAATCGCGCCCCAGCGTATAGGGCAGCTTCTCTTCACGAATCAACGGGTACTGGCCCGAGCGCGTCTTCAGGTCCACCGGATTGGCGCTGGCCGCGCGCACGCGCACCAGCACCTGGCCGGCGCCAGGCTCGGGGATCTCGATCTTCTCGGCCTTGAACACCTCGGGACCGCCGAAGCGGTGAATGCGATATGCGAGCATTGTGCTCATGATGGCCTTCTCCTTGAAAGGTCCTGTGTCAGCGGCGCTATTTTGCCGGCTGCACGCAAGCCGCGTTCCTCATCGCGGGGTTCTTTTTCATCCGCACGACGTGCGCCGCTGGAAAACGCAACCCGAGCCCGCGCGCCGAGGCACGAGATATGCGGCACGTAGCAGTAGGCGCGCAGTCGTGATGTACTCATTCAAGGAGGAACCATGTCACAGCACCCCGCCCATTCCCAGGATCACCGCCACCCCGGTCAGCCGAATCCCGCTGACGTCGAAAAAGCACTCAGTGGTGTGAATTACCCGACCACACGCGAAAAGCTGGTCGCACAGGTGCGCAAAAATCACGCGAATACCGACATCGTCGATCTGGTCGACCGTCTGCCCGATCACAATTTCGACAGCCCGGCCGCGGTGGCGAAGCAAATCGCGCGTATTCAATGACGCTGCGATCCGTCGAGTCGGAGCCGGACTCCGAACCCCATTCCGCCGGACCCGACGCGCGAATGAAGAAAACCGGCGATGTGCGTATCGGCATTTCCGGCTGGCGCTACCAAGGTTGGCGCGGCACCTTTTACCCAGAGGATCTCAAACATGCAGCGGAATTACAGTACGCGTCGGCGCTATTCGGCACGATCGAAATCAACGGCACGCATTACAGCCTTCAATCGCTCGATAGCTGGCAGCGTTGGTACGCGCAAACGCCTGACGGCTTCGTGTTTGGCATCAAAGGCGCGCGCTATCTGACTCATATGCTGCGGTTTCGCGATGCGAGCGCACATGTCGGCATCGCGAACTTCTTCGCGCAGGGGCTACTCGCGTTGAACGAAAAGCTTGGTCCGATCCTATGGCAATTTCCGCCGTCGTTCCGATTTGAGCCCGAGGCAATGGAGCGCTTTCTGAGCGTGTTGCCGTTCGAGATCGCGAGCGCATCGGCGCTGGCGAAGCACCATGATGCGCGTGTCAAGACGCCTTATGTCGACATCGATCGCAAGCGGAAGTTGCGTCACGCGGTCGAAGTGCGCCACGCGAGCTTTGTCGATCCGGCGTTCGTGACCTTGCTTCGGCAATACGGCGTCGCGCTCGTCGTTTCAGATTCCACCGAACCGTGGCCCGTCGCCGAAGATCTGACGGCGGACTTCGTCTATATTCGCCTGCACGGCAGCGAAGCCAAATACTCGGGTGCGTATGGGGACGACGCTCTGCAACGATGGGCCGAGCGAATCGATGCATGGCGCGGCGGCTCCCAGCCTGCCGACGCGCGATTGATCGCGCCGCAACTCCGGCCGCCTCGCCGAGCCGCGCGAGACGTCTACTGCTACTTCGACAACGATGTAAAAGCTCGGGCGCCGTTCGACGCACAACGATTGATGAAAGTCCTCGGATTACGAGCGACGCACGCGCCGGCGTCATCCTGAGCGCTTGCCGCCGTGGGCCAGCTTCTGTGCGGTGCGCAATGCCGCGACGCTTCGCTCGTACACCTCGCGACGCGTTTCAGGGTCCGGCGCGCGCAGCGCAAACGACGGATGGTACGTCGCGACCACGCGTTGCTCGCCGCGCTCGAGCGTTTTGTCGAACGCGTCCTGCAAGCGCGCGTGCGAGTCGTGAACAACCGCTTTCAACGCGGTCGCGCCCAGCGCCACGACCACGCGCACATGCGGCATGTCGAGCTCCTGCTCCAGCCAGTAGCCGCAAGCATCCACTTCACGCTGAGCGGGCGTTTTGTGCAAGCGACGCTTGCCGCGCGCGATCCACTTGAAATGCTTGACGGCGTTCGTCACGTAGACCTCGTTACGCTTGACGCCCGCTTCTTCGAGCGCGCGGTCGAGCAACGCGCCGGCAGGCCCGACGAAGGGCTTGCCCTGCAGATCTTCCATGTCGCCGGGTTGCTCGCCGACCAGTACGATCGACGCATGCCGCTGCCCTTCGCCGGGCACGGCCTGAGTCGCATTGCGCCAGAGCGCGCAACGGCGGCAATCGCCGAGCTTCGCCGGATGCTGATCGGGTTCGACATCCGCCGGCTCCGATTGCGGGTCGCCATCCGCGCGCCTTTTCCGCGGCCTGTCGGTCATGGGTACGACCGCGCGTGCTGAAGCAGCTTATTTCTCACTCTTCTTCGGCATCTTCGCGCCCGACTTGCGCGCCTGATTCAACGCGATCGCGACAGCCTGCTTGTGCGGCTTGCCATGCTTCGACTCGGTCTTGATGTTGTGCGACACGGTCTCTTTCGATGTACCTTTCTTCAGCGGCATGATCTTCTCCGGGTGTAGATGACGAGAGGAAAAATCAGGACCCGCACGGAATGGCGTCCCTGCCGAAGCTACGCAGCATATGCTGTGCCCGGGGGCCTCATAGGCCGGATCGGCCGCGTCGAAATCAACCGGAAACGCCCGCTGCCGCCGCATTCAACGCCAGCGACACGCCCCCCACCAGAATCAGACTCGACGCCCACACCGCATCGAGATTGAACCAGCTGCGCGACACGAACCTGAGCCCGAGGTAGCGATAAACGAGCCATGCGAGCACGCCGCCGGCCATCGTCATCGCGGCCGCATGCACCGCGGAGACCGACAGCGCCATGCGCAGACTCGTTTCGATCAGCGTTTGGGCGGCTTGGTGCGCGCTGTCCATTGCGTCTGCGCGGCACAGACCGAGGTAGATCGGCACCAGCATCAAGCCGGCGCCGTGCGCGATCGCCACCGCGAACGACCAGAGCGCGAGCCGCGACGGCGGAATTCTCGCCAGTACGCGCGGATGGCGCCGGCGCATCAGCAACACCAGACCGAAGCCGATCACCAGCACGCTCGCGCCGATCTGCATCTGACGCTGCCACGCGAGCACGCTGGCCAGCATCGCGAACGGCAGCATCATCAGCAATATGGCGAGCGCGTGCCCCGCCGCGAGATAAAGAAGCGCTACGACCAGCGCTTGCGAGCGCCGCTGCATCAGCGCGTTCGACACCGCGAGCGGCCACCCCATCGCCGGATTGAGTCCGTGATACACACCGCTCGCGAGGACGGCCAGCCACAGTGCCGCTTGCGGCGACACCGCGCCGCTCAAACGCCCACCGAGGGATAGCAGAACGAATCGGTCGAACAGTCGCCGCCTTCGAGGCGAATCTGGTGCGCGCGATAGCCGGCGGGAAACTCGACGAAGTAATCTTCGACGAGTTCGAGACCGCCATTGGGCTCGGCATGCGCCATCACTTGCACGCCGGGCACACCATCCGGGTAGAACTGGTCGTCCCACGTCGAATAGAGCGAGTTGGTCCAGTAGATGCGCTTGCCGTCGCGACTGATCTCGACCATCTGCGGACCGCCGGCGAAAGCCTTGCCGTTCGGATGCGGCGCGCAATGTTCGATTCCACCGATGCGCACCGAGCCCGTCAATTTCGGCTTGCGCGGTTCGCTCACGTCGTACTGGCGCATCTCGCCGGTGCCCCAGCAGGAGACGTAGAGGAATTTATCGTCGATCGAAAGATCGATGTCGGTGACGAGCGGCGGCACCGCGCCGAAACCTTGCAGCAGCGGCGGCAATTCATCGGCATGCGCGGGCTCCGGTGGAATGGTCGCGGTCTTTTCGATGTGGAAGTGGCCGCCTTCGCGCCACCAGGTCCAGATCGACCCTTCCAGATTCGTCGTATCGACCACGACGCCGATAAAGCCGTACTCGCGGCTCGGGTCGTGCGCGGGCCGCACTTCGAGCGCCATCTGATGATTCGCGCCGAGATCGAGCGTCTGCACGTTGCGCCTCGCGCGCAGATCCCAGCAGTGCACGCGGTGGCCGTATTTGTTCGCGAGCAGGTCTTCGGGCACGATGCCGTTTTCGAATTGCGGCGGCAGCGCCCATTCGGTCGACACCATGTAGTCGCGCGGCAGATTCCACCAGAAGTCGTAATGCTTTTCCTGCGCGCCGCGCTCGATTTCCCAGCGGCCCAGCACCTCGAATGTTTGGCAGTCCATGATGAAGATTCCGGGCGGCCCGTCGGTGCCGTCCTTGCCACCGCCGCCGAGCGTGCTCACGTAGATGCCCTCCGGTCCGCAATGCACGGTGTGCGGACGCGAATAGCCGGTCTTGCGGAAAATTTCCTCCGGCTCGATGATCTTGTGAATCTTCGCCTGGGTCGGATGCGGCTTCGTATCGACGATATAGATGCGCGACGAGCGCATGCCCGGAATGATCAGATAGCGACGTTCCAGAAACGCGTGGCCTGTCAACGGCGACAACGCGGACGAACACGCGTTCCAGCCGAAGTGATGGAATTCGTCGCCCTTGTTCGGCACCGGCACCGTGTGGACCACCTGGCTATAAGTCGGCGAACCGGGCTTCACGTCGATCACGGCGAGCGCGTCGGGCTGCGAGGAGTCCGGACTTAGCAGCACCGTGTACGCGTATTCTTCCGCCGGCGCATCCATCGCGAGCTTCGGCGATGCATGAAAGGTAGGATCGGGGCGCATTCTCATGACGGCACTCTCCCTGTCGTTCTGAACGGTTCTGAACGGAAGCCCGGCCCGCCAAAAATCGAGCCAGCGTAACTTTAGATTTGTAGTTCACGATAGCGACGGACGCAACCGGAAATATGCACCCGAACGCAGGTGCGATCCGACTGCCGGGCCGCATCGCACGAGAACTGCCAATTTGGTGGGGGTGAAGAGGCGCGGGGAAGGCGGTATGGCGGGGTGGTATTGGAGGAATGAAAGGGAGCCAGCGGTTTGGGGCTATTGCGCTATCGCGCACGCCGAGCTTCGATAAAAGCTTCGACATAACGCAGCGCCTGTTCGCACTGCTCGGGCGTGAACGCGTGAATGCTCGCCGGAACCGGATCGAAGCCAAGCTCGGTCGCGACCCACCGGATCGCTTTCGCGCGGGCTTCGAACGCGTTGACACCATCGCGGCGCACCTTCCCGGCAACGAGCGGTTCGAGCGCATCGTGCAGCTTGCTCTTCGACTCGCGCAACGTCGCGTCGGCGAGGCGGCCGAGCGGCAGGTTGTGTTTGCTGCGCGAATAAACGCCGATCCACGCCTGACATGCGGTGCAGATCCACAGCGGCCCTTGATCGCTGCGATAGGGGTAGGACTCGTCGCCGTAACGCGCGAGCAACGCACGGTTGCCGCAGTAGTCGCATGACGGCTGCGGCAGTGCCTTGACGGGCTTGCCTACGCGCATGGGGAGTGCCCCCGGGATAATTCGCCGTACTTCATCGCATCGATCCGACTGACGGAAACGGGTAGAGCCACACAGTTTAATGGAATGCCCGTACCCGCATGCAAGACTTAGCTTCTCTGCGCGATCTCCATCACCACCCGGCGCCGCGCGGCCAGGCCTTCCGCCGAGCGTCGCCGGACCAGTTCCACCACCGCTTGCGGCGCCAACGCCGGATCGCCCGCGTCGAACGGCGGGGCCGGCGCGTATTCGAGTTCGAGCTGGATCGCCTGCGCCTCTTCTACGCCCGCCAGTTCGGCCGCGACGGTCAACCCGAAATCGATGCCCGCCGTCACGCCGCCGCCGGTAATCAGATTGCCATCGCGGACCACACGCGCATGTGTCGGTATCGCGCCGAGCGGTTCAAGCAGCGAGTGAAACGCCCAGTGAGTCGTCGCGCGCCGCCCGCGCAGCAAGCCGGCCGCGCCAAGCAGCAACGCGCCGGTGCAGACCGACGTCACGTAGCGCGCGCTCGCGGCCTGTCGGCAAACGAAGTCGATCGTTTGCTCGTCTTGCAACAGGTCGGTCACGCCGTTTCCGCCTGGCACACAGATCACGTCGAGCGGCGGGCAGCTTTCGTAGGTCGTGCCCGGCGTCAGCACGAGCCCGTTACTCGACACCACGGGCTCCCGTGTCTTCCAGATCAGATGCATCGTGGCGCCCGGCAACGATGCAAGTACGTCGTGCGGGCCAGTCAGATCGAGTTGCTGTACTTTCGGAAACACCAGAAAACCGATTTGCAGGTTCATATGGATACCTTATTCAGGGAGAAATCGAAACGCGTGATCCGCCGCGTCTTCCAGGTGGACGGACTGATTCTATGCGCGTAGTCTTTGGCAAGACTGCCATTAACCCCGGTTTTTCTGCCACGCGCTCGCTCCCTCTTACAGCCCCCCTGTTACACACGATATGTTCAGCGCTCCCCCCTCCATCGTGCTGCTCGCCTTCCCCAACATGCAACTGCTCGACGTCAGCGGTCCGCTGCAGGTATTTGCGTCCGCCAATGAACTCGTCGCGCAGCGTGGGCTCGACGAACTCTACTCACCCCGCGTCGTGGCAGCCGAAGCCGGGCCCGTCACGTCGTCGTCGGGACTTGCGGTACTCGCCGGTTCGCTGCGCTCGGTGAAAGCGCCGGTCGATACGCTGATCGTTCCGGGCGGCTGGGGGATTCGTCAGGCATCGGCCGATCAGCGTCTGATTCGCTGGACGCAGCGCCATGCGCCGCATTGCAGACGCGTTGCCTCGGTCTGCTCGGGCGCGTTCCTGCTCGCCGAGGCGGGACTGCTCGACGGCCGCCGCGTCGCCACACATTGGGGGCGTTGCGACGAGCTCGCGCAGGCGTATCCGCAACTGCACGTCGAAGCCGATCCAATCTTTATTCGCGACGGGGCTATCTGGACATCGGCGGGCGTCACCGCCGGCATCGACCTCGCGCTGGCCATGCTCGAAGAAGATCACGGGCGCGCGTTGGCGCTCGATGTCGCGCGCGAGCTCGTCGTGTTTCTGAAGCGGCCGGGGGGTCAGTCGCAGTTCAGCGCGACGCTGTCGCTGCAACATGCCGACGACCGTTTCGGCGAATTGCATGCATGGATGACGTCGCATCTCGCATCCGACCTGTCGGTCCCCGCGCTCGCGCGAAGGCTTCATATGAGCGAGCGCAGCTTCATGCGCCACTACAAGGCACAAACGGGCCGCACGCCGGCCCGCGCGGTCGAGCAGTTGCGCATCGAAGCGGCACAGCGCTTGCTATGCGAGACATCCTGGTCGATCAAACGAATCGCGGCGCGGTGTGGATTCGGCAGCGAGGAAACGATGCGATGCAGCTTCGTGCGTCAGCTGCGCGTGGCGCCGCAGGTGTATCGCGAGCGCTTTTCGTCGACGTGACTCGTCGACGTGACATGCGCGGCCGTCCGACATCACTCAGTAGCGACGTTTGACGATCAGCGTCGCGCCCGTATCGTGAGAATGCAGAACCGCGACGCGCGCGGTGCCGGAGAACACCCAGTCGTCGATCGTCAAGGACAAGCGTCGCTGCGGTGACGCGCCTATCGACAACGCTGAACTGTTCATCTGAACGATGGACAATTGCGGCGCGGTAGATGGACCCAGATGCAGAGGATTCGAAGCATTTTGCGCGGCAGGTTTTGCGCCCGGTTCGGACACCGGCGCGAACTCCGGTCCGGACGACCCCAATGCCTTCGCCGTGCCGAGCTGGACATCGCGCGTCACGTCCACACTATAGTAATTCTCCATTTGCGCGAAGAACGGCTTGCCCTGATCCCCGTGATACTCCATCGCATAGCGCTGCTGCTCGAAGTAGTGCCGAGGCTCGGGAATCGGCGGCACGACTTCGACGGGCGACGCGACGATGTTGGCGACCATCATCGCTTGCGGCACATCGCCGAAGGGGCCGCCCGCAAACGCGTAGCCGCTCACCAAGACGAGTACCGCTCCGACAATCCTCTCGTTTTGGCACGTCATCGCATGCCTCCAGTGAAGGAATTGAAATGTCACATGACACGGCGCTCCCGTCGAACCGAGCGCCTTGCAGCGTCGCTTGCACTCAGACATTGTAGTCAGTCATTGGCGTACTGGTAGGTCAAAGTGTGAGGTACGTCGCGTGTGTGGCGAGCGCATGCGCCTTCGCGACTCAGCGCTGGAGTCGACGTCGAAGTGGACCGATTGAGAATGATTCCTGGCAACGCTCTCCGGCCTCGAAGACCGGCAAGACCTTCTGGCGCAAGCCTCGTGAGTCGGTCGAACCCGGCAACTCTTGCGAGGTTTCGCAAGCAACTACGCTGCTCGATTGGATACCTGCACCTTCAACCGTTGCAGCGTCAACGTTCGCGCCCGCGTGAGTCAGTCGACTCGTGTCGGCCGGCCATTGAATGCCGGCGCGATCTGCAAAACGATCGTTCGAATGCGCTTTCGCCAGGCGCGCGGCCATGCGAGAACGGCATCCGGCATGAAGCGCGCGACGAGCAGCAGCAACGCGAGCAGCGCTGGACACCAGCGCAGATCGGTCGGCACCGGTTCGCGGCGAGCGAAGCGCGCATCGAGCAGCGCATCGCCGAACGACGTCACGTTCAGCAGGCGCCGGTAGTCGAGGCCAGTCTGCCCCGCCACCGACGCAAGGTACTCGCCGCGCAATTCGGACAACTCCTCGTGCGTTTGCGCCTCGACACCGGAGCCTGGCGTCGGCGGCACCTGGATCACGTCGTCGGCCTGCCAGTAGCCGATCCGGTTACCGTCGGCGTCGGTCTTCGGAATGGCCGCGGGCTGGTCGCCGCCGACGCCGATCAGCCAGCCCCTGATTCGCGCGGCATTGATGCCCTCCATCAGCGGGCGCGCCGCCGATACCGGCGGCGCCTCCTGACCATCGGTGACGAACGCGATGGCCGCGCCGCCGCCGACCTCCTGCGCGACCCGCACGGCCGAATACACACCGCCCTCGGCAATGCGGCTCCAGTTGGTCCAGCGCATGCGCCCGTCGATGCCCTCGAGCGACACCAGCAGCGCGTCGTAGTTGCCACAGACTTCGACCGGCGCCATCAGCAGCAACACCCGTTGCCCCGTGAACACGCTCCAGCCGACCTTCGAGCCGCACGGCAAGCGCCCGAGCGCGTCGCGCATCGCGGCCTGCGCGAATTTGAGCCGGCTGACCGGAGCGCCGTCGAGCACCACGTCCTCGACGTCCATGCTTTGCGTGATATCGAACGTCACGATGTAGTTAAACGTGTTGCGCGGCAAAGTGAAGTCCGGCATCGCAACCGCCGCGATCAATGCGACGAGCGCGAGCGGCGTCAACGCGTGACGCCATCTTGCGAAGCCGCGCTCGCGCGAGACGCCGCTCATGGCAAGTCCTGGCTCTGCGGGTCACGCAGCTTGACATTGTGCTGCTCTTTCACATCGGGCCCGGCGAGCGCGGACGGCGTTTCCGGCGCAAGCCACAGCGCGCGCTCGAGGTTGTAGCGCACGTCCCAATCGTCGGGCGCCGCGCGCAGCGCGAGCCGGTAGCGCGCCTTGGCCTCACCGATCATCGCGAGAGACCTGACCGTCTGCGCCGTGTCGCCGCTGCCTTCGCGCAGGTACAGGTTGCCGAGATCGAACAGCGCCGCGCGGCCGACTTCGTCAGGCGGGCTGCCCGCGGGGATCAGACCGTTATAGAGCCGCGCCGCCGCGTCATACGCGCCCGCTTTCGACAGCGCTATCGCGCGGGCCAGTTGGACCTCGCGCGCGTCGTCGCCGGCAGGCTGGTCGCGCGAAGCGGCGTTCGTCGCGAGAATGGCCTGATCGACGCGCTCCGCGTGCTGCAGACGAACGAAGCCATACCCGGCCCACGCGGCGCAACAGATCGCCACGGTGCCGAACAGCGTATGGATCAGCGTGCGCTTCATGCCCAGCTCCTGACCTGCAACTGGTGCAGCAGCACCAGCAGCGCCGAACAGAACAGCGCGAGCGCGAAACAGTACAGACTCAGGTCCTGGCGAGGCAGATGCTCGACGAACGTCGTCGTCGCGTTCTGCTGCCGGTTGATCTCCGCGATCGCCGCCATCATCGCCTTCGGGTCTTCGGCCTGAAACAGCCTATACGGTGTCCTGAGCGTCAGAAAAAAGCGATGCAGCTGCGCTTCGGCCGAGGTTCCGCTGACGGGCTGCGTCGCGTTCAGATCGGGACTGAAGACGCTGCTGCGCAAGTAGATGAAGTACAGGGCGATCCGGTTGCGTCGCAGTCCCGCCTCGATACGCCGTTGCATCGTTTCGTCGAGCAACGCGCCGCCATCGGAGACGAGCACGATCGCGCGGCGGCCCGACGACAAGCGCCCGTCGAACTGCGCGATCGCCGCGAGCATGCCGCGATCGAGCTCGGTGTCCGGCATGCCACGGCCAATCGCCGTCGCCGCGACAGCGGCCTCGATCACGCGATGGTTGTACGTGAACGGCATTGCCAGCACGGGGTTTGTGCCGAACATCATGAACGCGAGCCGGTCGTTGGGCCGCTGCTCGACGAAGCGCGTCAACGCGGCGCGCGCCACGTGGTTCTTGGAGTCGCCGCGCGGCGCCTCGACGCCCTTGCTGCCCATCGGCTCGTCCATGCTCGCGCTGCGGTCCATCAGGATCAGGATCTGCGCGCCGCTGCCGGTGCGCAGCACCTGCAACTGCGAGCGCCCCGGCCCCGCCAGCCCGACGACGATCGCGGCGATCGCCAGTGCCGCGCCGCCGCGTACGAGCCAGCCGGCCGCGCGCCCGAGATCGTCGGCGGGCAGCCACGCGACGCTCGAGAACACCAGCGTGTCGCTGCGTCGCCGCAGCAGCGGCAGCGCGGCGAGCGGCAGCAGCACCAGCATCCACGGCAGGGCGAAATCGAGGCTCATGGTCATCGCTGATGGCGCCTCTCCGCCCGATACAACGCACGGCACAGCGCGTGCAACGAAAGCTCGCCGGGATTCCCGACGGCCTTCGGCGCCGGTGTGAAAAAGCGCTCGGACGACGCCAGATAGAAACGTTCGAGCTGCGCGCGCAGCGGTTGCAGATAGGGCGCGCGCGCAAGCAACGCGGATAGCGAAGTCGCATGCACGACCTGGCCGGCGGTTTCGTTCAGTGCGCGATGCAGGCAGACCCACGCATCGTTCGATGAAGCAGCGGGCGCCTCCGGCAGCCGTTGCATCTGCCGCCATGCACGCGCGAACGGCAGCCGTGCCGCCTCGCGTCGGTTGCGCGCCCACCACCAGCTCGCCCACGCGAGCAGGGTCACGAGCAGCAAGCCGAGCGCCCACGCGATCTGCCGACGCCAGCCGGCTGTGCCCAGCATGGGTGCCTGACGATCGGGCCGCAGCGGCTGCAAATCCCCTGCGGCGAACGCGGTTTGCGGCGTCAACGGTCCGATGCTCGCCGGCCATTCGGCGACCTGCAATTGCGTGCCCGCCGCCGACGTCAACGTCAACGCGGGCAACGTGATCTGCGTGAGCGTCTGCGGCGCGTTGACGACCTGATACGCGATCACCATCCACTTGCGGCCGTTGGCATCGGTTTCGAGCGTCACGGGCCGGCGTTCGAGCCACACGCCCGTGCGTCCGACCGAAGGCGGCGTGACCGCGCCGATGTCCCGATCGTTGGCCTCCAGCAGCACGCGTTGCGTCAGCACATCGCCGAGCACATAGCCGAACGCGCGCGGCTCCTGAACGAGTGCGGTCACCACGGCGGCGCTGGCCGTCGCGCTCGCGGCGCCGCAAAGCGACGCGATCAGCATATGCAGCGCCGCCCGACGAGCGCCGCCACCGCGCACACCGCGCGCGCTCATACCGTCATCTCCAGAAAGTAGCGCGACATCGCTTCCGGATCGAACGCGCCTTCGACATAGAACGGCCGGATGCCGCGCGCGCCGAACCCCGCGGCGAGTTCGTCGCGACGGCGCGCGACGCCTTCGCGCCAGCGCTCGCGCACATCGCGCGAAAGCCACACGCGACGCTCCTCGCCGGACTCCGCATCGTTGACGGCCAGCAGCGACGCGTGCTGCGGCGGCGTGATCTCGGCCGCGTCCCACACGACCATCGGCACCACACACGCATGCACCAGCATGTCGAGTACCGACGACAGTCGCGCGAGCGGCCAGTGGAAATCGGACACGACGAACACGAGCGCCTGGCGTCCAGCGATACGGATCGCGCAACGCCGCAATCCTTCGACGGCCGCGCGTCCGGCCTGACGTTCTGCCTGACCATTCGCCTGACGATCAGCCGTTTCACCGGCGCGTTCGCGCAGCATGCTCGCGAGCAGCGAGCCCGTGCCCCGCCCCGTGCGCGCCGGCATGAACAGATCGTCGCGTTCGCCG
This sequence comes from Paraburkholderia sp. CI2, assembly GCF_014201055.1. Taxonomy (NCBI): domain Bacteria; kingdom Pseudomonadati; phylum Pseudomonadota; class Betaproteobacteria; order Burkholderiales; family Burkholderiaceae; genus Paraburkholderia; species Paraburkholderia sp. CI2. Next base: position 285,482 of record NZ_JACHDL010000003.1, on the reverse strand, counting down.
CCATCGAAGGCCAGCATGCCGAGCCGGTCGCCGACCCGGAACGCGCTATGGCCGAGCGCTTCGACGAAATCGGCGGCGACCTCCAGCTTCGTTTTACGGCTGCCGAACCGCATCGACGCCGATACGTCGACGATCACGAACACCGGCACCGCGACGCGCTGCAAATGCACGCGCACGAGCCACTCGTCGCGCGCCGCGCGCAAGCTCGCGCGCAGATCGAGCCGGCGCGGGTCCGGGTAGTCGAACAAGCGGCCGTGCATCGCGAACTGCTGACCCGAGCCGAAGCTCGAGCCCGGATGCGAGCCGGGTCGCGCGCCGGCCGCGCGCATCGGCAGACGGTAGTGGAATTCCGCGGTGTCGTTCATCGTGGTGCGCGCGCCGCCGGTCAGCGAGGCACGGCGACGTTCGCGACGATCCGCGCGATCAGCGCCTCGGCCAGCTCCTGGCGGCGTAGCTCGTAGATCGGTGTGAAGAACACCCGATGCCCCAGCGCCGGCAGCAGCACTTCGTGAATGTCCTCCGGAAGCAGATGCGTGCGTCCCGCGAGCCACGCGACCACGCGCGCGGCCCGCAGCAGCGCGCTCATGCCGCGCGGACTTGCGCCCGCGAGAATCAGCTGCTCCATGTCGACGCCGTCGAGCGCGATGCCGAAGCGCGCCGGCGTTTCCGTCGCCTGCCAGATGTCGTGCACGTAGCGCTCGATCGTCTCGCTCGCCTGCACGCCCTGCTGGATCGCCGCGCCGATCCGGTTCAACTGTTCCCACGGCACGATCGACGGAGTCAGCTGCGCGAGCAGGCCGTCGACGTCGTGGAACCTCGTGTCGAAGACGAGGCTGCGCCGCGCGTCCTCGTCGGTCGGCGTCGGCATGTTCAGCTCGAACAGGAAGCGGTCGCGCGCCGCCGACGCGAGCTCGAAGGTCTCTTCCTTCTCGACCTTGTTGCGGTCGGCGTATACGGTCATGTGCGGAAAGCGATGCTCGCGGTCGAACGCCCACACGGAACGTTCGGCCATCGCGCGCAACAGCAGCGATTGCACCTGCGGACGCGCGCGATTGATCTCGTTGAAGAAGAAGGTGGTCAGCTGCTCGCCGTGGCGCAGCAGCGGGCCCGGTTCGATACGCGGCTTGCCGTCGGCATCGACATAGGTGTGATAGACGAGGTCGCCCGGCATCAGATCGATCGTGCCTTCGACGCGCTCGAAATCGCCGCCGACCACGCGCGCGAACGCCCGCAACACGGTCGTCTTGCCGACCCCGACGCCGCCTTCGAGCAGGACGTGGCCGCGTGCGAACAACGCGACGTTGATGAGCCTCAGCGTTTGCTGCTGACCGACGACGACTCTCGCGACTTCGTTTTCGATCCGCTGGGCGTGAGAACGCCAGTCCTGAAGCTGCTCGCCGGAAACCATCGCTGCGATCCCCTTCCGTGGTGCTGGCGTTTATTTGCACGACGCCCGAACGTCGACGCGCTTCAAGCGCTCGCCAGCCTTCCGTTCAAGCATGGTTTATGCCGATCGTGAGCACGGGATCCAAGAGTTAAATCGAATGCGAAAAGTTGGCAGCCTGTCACGACAGCCGGGTACAGACTGTGCCATCGACGCCGCCTGGGACGCGTCGTTCACCAGCAAGCCGACGCGCGCATGACGCTACCGCTTCGCGCCGACCGGCGGTTTCGCAAACACCCCGGCAAACTGCGCATATTCCTGCTCCAGATGCACCGCCGCATGCTCGAGCAGAAACTGCCGGAACATCATGCTGGTCGGCGAAAGCTGCTTCGTGCGCAGATGCACGACCTGCCACGCGCGTTCGATCGGCGTGCCGTTCACGTCGAGCAGCGCGATCTCGCCGGTGCGCAACTCCAGCTGCAACGTATGCAGCGAGATCAGACTCACGCCCATGCCCGCCATCACCGCCTGCTTGATCGTTTCGTTGCTGCCGAGCGTGATGGTTTTCGCGGGTGTGAACAGATGCTGCCGGAACATCGCCTCGGCGGCCATGCGCGTACCCGAGCCCGGCTCGCGCAGCAGGAAGGTGTCGCGGCGCAACTCCTGCAGATCGAAGCGGCGCGCGCCGCACAGCGGATGATCGAGCGGCGCGATCACCACCTGAGGATGACTCGCGAGCGGCTCGGCCGTCGTATCGAGTTCGGGCGGCGGGCGGCCCATGATCGCGAGATCGATCGCGTTGTCCTGCAACAGACGCAGCAACGCGTCGCGATTGCCGACCGAGAAGTGCACGTCGACTTTCGGGTATAGATGCGAGTACATCGCCAGCAGTTTCGGCGCGAAGTAGGTCGCCGAACTGACGATGCCCACGTTGATCGAGCCGCTGTCGGCCTGCTTCAGCGACATCATCGCGTCTTCGGTGTCCTTGATTTCGCCGAGAATGCGGCTCGCGTGATGGGTCAGCACCTCGCCCGCTTCGGTCAGCGTGAGCTTGCGCGCGATGCGCTCGAACAGCCGCAGGCCGACCGCCTCTTCGAGCTGATGAATCTGCATCGACACCGCCGGCTGCGTCAGATGCAGCTCCTCGGCCGCGCGCGCGAAACTCGTATAGCGGCTCGCGACGACGAAAATCTGCAACTGCCGCAGGGTCAGCGTGCGAACGAAATTCAGCTTGACCCGGTTCGTCGCGAAACTCGCGTTCTGCATTTGATTCAGCGACTCGCTCGCGGCGCATTCGATGACGGTTTCGCCGGCGCCTTGCCCGAGGGCAACTTGTTCAGTGCGGATTGAAAGCTCAACGACTCGGTATGCGCCGGATGCGCAAAGTTGTTGTTGGGACCCGGCACGTCGGTGCGGATCTGCACGACCTGGCCCGGCACGCCGTCTGCGAGCAGGAACGTGTAGCGCTTGCCCGTGTATTGTGCGAAGCGCTCCGCGTTCGGATCGTTCAGATAAGGCTGCACGACGATGCGCCGCGCGCTGACCGGCTTGCCGCCGACCTCGCTCGGCACGCTCTCGATCTGCGGCCCCGCGGCGAGCGCGAGACGCAGACGCTGCTGGAAATAGCGGCGCTGCCCGCCGGTGAGACCCTGCATCTCCGCGATGTCGTGTTCGAGAAAATAAATGATTGCCGGATTGCACTGCAGGCCGCCGATCGGCAGGTTCACGCTGCCGCTATGGTCGGACACCTGTGCGTCGCCTTTCGCGTTGTTCTCGCTCAGCACCAGCACCTTGACGACATCGGCGCTGCGAGACGGCTGCCCGGAATCGATCAGCGCGTAGTCGAGTTCGGTCTGCGCGGCGACGCCGTGCAGATGATCGGTCAGAAAAATCAGCCGCTCGGCCGGCGTGATCTCGTCGCCGCCCGGCGCCGACGCCGGACTCGCCGCACGCGCGGCGGCTGGCGCGAGGCACAGCACACACAGCGTCCCCATCAGCGCGGCGCGTGCCGCGCGCAACCAGGCGCCGCCCGCGCGCGTCATTGCGACGCGTCGCCAGGCTTGCCCGCCGGCGCGTCGACCGGTTTGAGCATCGGCACCTGGTAGGTCGCGAGGATGCTGTCGATCTTGTCGTGATTCGCGCCGATCCATTGATCCACCTTGTCCTTCCAGTCCTTCTCGCCGTAGCGCACGCCCATCGAAATCGTGTAGTCGAAGCGGATGCCCGGCCCCGGCGGGAACGGCACGAGTCTGACCGAATCACCGGCGCGCTTCGCGAAGTAGCCGGCAATCGGCCCCCATAGGAACACCACGTCGACGTTGCCTGCGCGCAGGTCGTGTTCGATCATCTGGCCCGGGTACACGGCCGGATCGCCGCTTTGCACCTGGTACGACACCGCCTGGTCGATCAGGTTGTGGCCGAGCAGCCAGTCCACCGCGGGGGTTTGCGAAAAGATGCCGAAGCGCAGCTTGTGCAGTTGATCGGGCGGCAGCTTCAGCAGGTCGTCGGGCGTCTTGATGCTCGCGAACTCGGGGCGGTTCGGCAGCACCATTGCGTAGGTCGAGCGCAGATACGGCTGCGTCGTCGACGTCATGTCATAGCCCTTCGGCACACCGATGATCAGGTCGCAGCGATAGCGCTCGCTGCCGTCCTCCTTCTCGCGCAGCGTGTGGCGCACGAAGCCCATGCGCTGCGGAAAGTACGTGTATTCGAGCTTGTAGCCGAAGTCGCTCGCCATCTGGGCCGCGATGCGGTTCTCGTAGCCCTCGCCCTTGTCGTTCGACAACGGCATGTTGTTCGGGTCCGCGCACACCCTGAGCACGCCGTCCGCGCCGTCGTTGTTCGGCAGCGCGGGGCCGTCCGCCCGGACCGCGGCGCTCGCGAGCGCCGCGCCACACAACGCGGCCGCGATCACGCTGACATGCACGGACATGCTTCTCTTATTACGCATCGTGAGCCTCCGGAAGAGTGACGGCACGGCGTTAGTTGGCGTCGATGGCCTTCAGATCGCCCGGCTTGATCTGTCCATCGGAGCGCCCTTTCAGGTACGCGTAGAGGTTTTCCCAGTTCTTCTGCATCATCTGGCTCGTGCTGAAATCGGGCATGCCCTTGTCCACCCGGCCGCCGAACACCGTGCGATGAAACTCGGTCTTGTCCAGCGTCTTGAACGCGTCGATCAGCGACGGCCCGACCATGCCCTGCTGCTGCGCGCCGTGGCAGCGTTCGCAAGCGAGCGCGCGCCACGTCTTCCAGCCCTGCAGCGTATTACTATCCACCTTGGTGCCGTCGACCACCTTGTACGCGACCTGCGCAATCGAAGGATTGTTCTGCGCGTAACCGACGGGCAGCACGACGAGCGCTGCGGGCAACACCGTGAGCAACAGGATAGATCGGCCTTTCATGCACATGTCTCCATCTGGGAATAAGCCGCGCCCCGATGCGTTTCATCGACACATCCATCCACCAACGGGCGCGATCTGGGGGTGATTCAATGCTTGCGCGAGGCTGACGGGGCGGCCGTGCCTGTTCAAGCCGCCCCGCTCGTTCAGCCTTTCATTTCAGCCGTTCGTTCAGCTCTTTTCGCCGGGAATCGCGAACACGAACAGCGTGCCGCCGAGCGCGGTGTACTTCGCGAGATCTTTGTAGCCGCCGACCGCACCCAGACCTTCGGTCGGCTTCTCCAGACCTGCCGCCATGCCGATGCCGGCCCAGCCGCCGATGCCCGAATACACGCCGACGTACTGCTTGCCCTGATACTCATACGTGAAGACGTTGCCGATGATTCCCGACGGCGTCTTGAAGCGCCACAGTTCCTTGCCGTCCTTGATGCGCACCGCCTTCAGGTAGCCTTCCAGCGTGCCGTAGAACGCGATGCCGCCCGCGGTCGCCAGCACACCCGACCACACCGAGAACCTCTCCGGCTTCGAGTAGACGATCTTGCCCTTGCTCGCATCCCACGCGATGAAGTTGCCCATCGCGTTGCCCTCGTTCGGGCCCGGATACATCGACAGCGTGGCGCCGACATACGGCTGTCCCGACACGTAGTCGACATCGAACGGCTCGTAGTCCATACAGACGTGGTTGGTCGGCACGAGGAACAGGTGCGAGTTCGGATCGTATGCCGCCGGTTGCTGGTCCTTCGAACCGAGTGCCGCCGGGCAGATGCCCTTCACGTTGTGATCGGAGCCGGCCGCCTGCGTCGAGTACGCCGCGTTGCGAATCGGCAGGCCGCTTTGCAGGTCGACACGGTCGGCCCAGTTCACCGCCGGGTCGTACTTCTGCGCGACCAGCAGCTGTCCGGTTACGCGATTGAGCGTATAGCCGAAGCCGTTCCGGTCGAAGTGCACGATCGCGGGCACCTGCTTGCCGTTGATCGTCAGATCGGACAGGATCATTTCGTTGACGCCGTCATAGTCCCATTCGTCGTGCGGCGTCATCTGGTAGACCCATTTGGCCATGCCGGTATTCAGGTCGCGCGCGAAGATCGACATCGACCATTTGTTGTCGCCCGGACGTTGCGTCGGGTTCCATGTGCCCGGATTGCCGGTACCGTAGTACACAAGGTTGAGTTTCGGATCCCACGCATACCAGCCCCACGTGGTGCCCCCGCCGAGCTTCCACTGATCGCCCTTCCATGACTTCAGCGACGAATCCGCGCCCACCGGCACCATCTGGCCGTTGGAGTACGTCATCGTCTTTTGCGGGTCGAGCAGCATATCGTTGTCGGGGCCCGTGCTGTACGCGGTCCAGGCCGGTTTGCCGGTCTTGATGTCGTACGCGATCAGACGCCCGCGCACGCCGAACTCGCCGCCCGAGATGCCGGTCAGCACCTTGTCGCCGAATACGTGCGGCGCGTTGGTGTTGGTTTCGCCGGCTTTCGGATTGCCGTTCTGCGCGGTCCACACCACGTCGCCCGTCTTCGCGTTCAGCGCGACGAGCTTGGTGTCGGCCTGCTGCAGGAAGATCTTGCCGTCGCCGTACGCGAGACCGCGATTGACGGTGTCGCAGCACATCACGGAGACGACCTGCTCGTCCTGTTTCGGCTGATACTGCCAGAGGAACGTCTGATCCTTCAGGTTGACCGCAATGACCTTGTTCGGAAACGGGGAGTGGACATACATCGTGTCGCCGATCACGAGCGGCGCGCCTTCATGGCCGCGTAGCACCCCGGTCGACATGGTCCATGCGACCTGCAGTTTGCCGACGTTGTTCTCGTTGATCTGCTTGAGCGGGCTGTAGCGGTGATTCGCATAATCGCCCGCCTGGGCCGCCCAGTTGGCTGGATTTTTCATCAGCCCGTCGAGCTGCGAATCGGCCTGCGCAGCCAGAGAGCCAAAGGCTGCGGATGCGAGGATCGCGAGCCCAAGAACTACAGTGCGTAAGTTCATGTCTCCTCCAGAATTGTCCTGCTGTTCAACTCACGAATGACCCACGCTACCTCATCGCATCGTGCGCGCCTTCTCGAGTGCGGGTAACGATTAACGCGCTATCCCGATTCGATGTCGGGCTTCGCGACGCATGAACGGCCGACGCATATTCCATGCCGGAATAGCGACAACGTTCGCTGCTATTGGCTGCGCTGGCCCGGCGACTCGGCACGCGCGAGGTGTCGCGGCACTCGGGCGTTGCACGCCGATGCTTGCATGGCGGTAAGCTGAAGGGCCTGCGTCACGCGATGCGGCACATACTGTGTCACTTGCGTGATACGAATCGTGTCCTTTGCGAATCACACGCCGCGGCACGGGCCTGTCACTTGCAACGATGCTTCGTTCGGCGATCGATTCGCGCATTCGAGGAGCAATAGCCATGGCAAACACCGAGCACGTCTATACCGACGAAGAGATCCAGCAGCGCCTCGTCGGTCCGCTGCAGCACTGGTATCTGGAAGATGGCTGGCTGCGGCGCAAATACCGCACCGAGGGCTGGAAGGGAACGCTGATGGTGGTCAACACCGTCGGCCACCTCGCGGAAGCCGCCTGGCACCACCCCGATCTGACGGTCTCGTACGCCTTCGTGACCGTGAAGCTGAAGACCCACAGCGCCAAGGGCATCACCGACAAGGACTTCGCGCTCGCGACGAAGATCGAATCGGTGGTCCACTGGCAGCCCGGCCTCGAGGACGGCCCGCTCGAAGGCACGCCCGCCGACGATCAGCGCTTCCGCTATATCAAGTACGACGCGCCCAAACCCGCGCAAGGCAGTTGACACGCGTTCCTGTCGCCGGATGAAACAGCGCGTGACACAGTGCGCCTTCGGCGTCACACAGCGTCCATGCGGCGGCGAACCGCGTGGGGCGCGGCGTGCCCGTTTAGAGGTTCCAGTGGGCCGAACCCGCGGCGGCGGCCGTTGCGCGTGCCTGGTACGGCTTTCGCTTGACGTCGCCGGGTGCACTTATCGCTGGAACCCGCGACGCGTTGCGGACGCCCCGCGGCCGAACCCGGTCTTGCGCACCCGCAAGGACACCTGAGGACACTCGAGATGCCGCTTCAGCTCCGCCGCCTGCCGCCACGCGCCCCCATCACGATCGATGCGCCCGCGCGGCTGCATCTGGGCTTTCTCGATCCGAACGCGTCGCTCGGGCGTGCGTTCGGCAGCCTGGGGCTCGTCATCGATACGCACGGCACGCGGATCGAAGCGCGGCTCGCCGAACGCGAGCAGATCGGCGGGGTGGTCAGCGAGGCCGAGCGCGAGCGCATCGCGCTGAGTCTCGCGCGGCTGCAGGCCGCCTATGGACCGGCGACACTCGCGATCGACCTGCTGGAGGCGCCACGCGCGCACACCGGCCTCGGCTCCGGCACGCAGCTGGCGCTGGCGGTCGGCACCGCGTTTGCGCGCCTCGTCGGCCAGCCGGCGCGGAGCGCCGAGCTCGCGAGTCTGCTCGGGCGCGGCGCCCGCTCCGGCATCGGCATACTCGGCTTCGAGTGCGGCGGCCTGCTGCTCGATGGCGGCCCGCCCGGCGATCTGCGCCAGAGCATGCCGCCGCTGCTGTCGCGCCAGCCGTTTCCGCAGCCGTGGCGCGTGCTGCTCGTCAGCGACAACAGCCGCGAGGGCTTGCACGGTACCGAGGAACGCAGCGCGCTCGCATCGCTCGCGCCGTTTCCGCAGCGGCTCGCCGCGCATCTGTGCCATCTGGTGCTGATGCAGATCCTGCCCGGCGCCGCCGAACATAACTTCGCGCCGTTCGCGCACGGCCTCACCGAGCTGCAGCAGACCATCGGCGAATATTTCGCGAGCGCGCAAGGCGGCGTGTTCGCGAGTCCCGACGTCGAGCACGTACTGCGCGCGGTCGCCGCCGAACGCACCGCCGGCATCGGCCAGACCTCGTGGGGCCCGACTGGCTTCGCGGTGCTCGCGAGCGCGCGCGAGGCCGACCGCGCACTCGCGACCGCGCGCGCCGTCGCGAGCGCGCTGCCGCATATCGAATGCAGCGTCGTCGCGGGCCGCAACAGCGGCGCGGCGATCAGCGGCGCCGAGGCGCGCGCGCCGCACATCGACGCCGCATGATGCGCTGCACCGCTCAGGCCGCCGCTTACCGCCGCTTACATAAGGCGCTGCCACGCGCGGCGCGGCCTTGCCTTGCGCCGTCCCCGAAATTGCCACTAAACGAGCCCCTGCCATGTCAGAAACCCTTGAAAGGCCCTACATCCTGCACATGTTCACGGCCACGCCACAGATGAGTCCGTTCGACGTCAACATGGCCGCCGACGCCGGTTATCAGGTCATCGTGCCGTATTGCAACGTCGAAGCGGGCATGGTCACGAATCTCACGCAGGACGCGATCTTCTCGCGCGGCCCGAAAGGGGTGTCGCGCACCGGCATCTTCATCGGCGGACGGGACGTGATGCAGGCCGCCGACATGCTCGACACCGCGCGCCGCGCGATGGTCCCGCCGTTCGAGGTCTCGGTGTTCGCCGATCCGAGCGGTTCGTACACGACCGCGGCCGCGCTCGTCGCGCTGGTCGAGCGGCATCTGGGCAAACAGCACGGCGTGGAGCTGGGCGGCAAGCGCGTGCTGATTCTCGGCGGAACGGGCGCGGTCGGGCGCATCGCGGCGGCGATCGCCGCGTCGCGCGGCGCCGACGTGACGATCGCGAGCCACCACGACCGCAATCGCGCGCTCGGGGCCTCGGCCGAAGTCAACGAGCGCTTCGGCATCTTCACGAACGGCATCAGCGCCACGACGCCCGACGAACTGCGCGGCGCGCTCGCCGACGCGGAAATCGTGCTCGCCACCGCCGTCGCGGGCGCGCAGGTAGTCGGCAGGGACGACCTCGTGCATGCGAAGCGCCTGCTCGTCGCCGCCGACGTCAACGCGGTGCCGCCCGAAGGGATCGCCGGCGTGAACGTGATGAACGACGGCAAGCCGATCGACGGCGTGCCGAACGCGGGCGCGGTCGGCATCGGCGCGCTGGCGATCGGCAACGTCAAATATCAGGTCGAGCATCGCCTCTTCATGCGCATGCGCACGGGTGGTAAGCCGGTCTACCTGGGCTTCCCGGAAGCCTACGACGAGGCCCGCGCGGTCGCGGCCGGTCTCGGCTGAGCGCGGTCGTCATGAAGTCGCACCGCCCGCTCATGCATGCGCCGTTAGTCGCGGTCGTCGGGCAGTCCGCGCGCTTGCTCGCGCAGTCCGCGGCGCGCGCCGGCCTGCATGTCGCCGCGCTCGATATCTTCGGCGACCGCGACACGCGCGAGGCCGCCGAGCTATGGTTCGACATCGGCGGTGGTGATGGCGCGCTCGGGATCGACCGGGCGCGGCTCGTCGATGCGCTTGCGCGTGTCGCGCGCTTGCCGGGTTTGCTTGGCTGGATCGGCGGCAGCGGGCTCGAACCTTTGATGCCTCAGTTGTGCCGCGAATCCGGCTTGCCGCGCTTTCTCGGCAACGCTGCCGAGGCGATCGCGGCCGTGCGCGAGCCGCGGCGTTTTTTCGCGCTGCTCGACGCGTTGCGGATTGCGCATCCGGCTGTGTCGTTCGAGCGGCCCGCGACGGCCGAGGGCTGGCTGTTCAAGCAGGCGGATGGTTGTGGCGGTACGCATATCGAGGCGGCCGACTCGTTCCATTTGACGACCGACTCCGCGCACGGCTACTTCCAGCGCGTTGGCCAGGGCCGCTCGCTGTCGGCGCTTTTCATCGGCGCGCACGGCAGCGCGCATCTGATCGGTTTCGCCGAGCAATTCACCTGCGCGATCGGCGATCTGCGCTTCGTGCATGCGGGCTCGATCGGGCCGATCGACTTGCCGCCAGCGTTCATCGCGCGCGTGCAGCAAGCGCTCGACGCGCTGTGCGCAAACACCGGCCTCGTCGGCATCAACAGCTGCGACTTCCTGTCGGACGGCACCTCGTTCGAGGTGCTCGAAATCAACCCGCGCCCTTCGTCGACGATGGCGCTCTACGAAACCGCGTCGCCCGATGCATGGCCGGCCGGCCTGCTCGCCTGCCACCTCGACGCGTGCCGCCACGGCCGCGCGCCGTCGGCCGCGAGCCTCGCGCTCGCCCGCGCGCCGCGCCGGCGTGCCGGCCAGCGCGTGCTGTACGCGCAGCGGCCGTTCAGCGTCTCGGCCGCGTTCTCGGACGCCTGCCTGCGCGATCCGCAATGCCGCGACGTACCGATGCCGGGCACCCGTATCGACGCAGGGCAGCCGGTCTGCACGCTGCACGTGCGAGCGGCATCGGTGGACGCGGTGCTCACCGCGCTCGACGCGCAGCACGAACGCGTCGTCCAACGAATCGAAACCTGCGATGAACCCGACCATGCCTGCCTCCACGCCCACAGCTGAGACTTCCCCGCCCGCCGCGTTGCCGAGCGTGAACGCGCTTTCAGAGCGCCTCGTAGCACGGCTCGTCGATCAAGCGGCACAGCTCGGTGTCGCACTGACGCGCACGCGCGATGGCACCGTGATCGCGGACGCCGGCGTCGATGCGCGCGGCAGCCTCGACGCCGGCGTGCTGATCGCGCGCATCTGCATGGGCGGTCTCGGCCGCGTCGCGGTACGCGCGAACTTCGACGCCGCGCCGCTGTGGCCGACGATGCTCGAGGTCAGCACGTCGTCGCCGGTGCTCGCCTGTCTCGGCAGCCAGTACGCGGGCTGGAGCCTGTCGGCGACCAGCGAGCAGACCGGCGGCAAGAAATTCTTTTCGCTCGGGTCGGGGCCCGCGCGCGCGCTCGCGGTCAAGGAGCCGCTATTCGACGAACTCGGCTATCGCGACCGCCACGAGCGCGGCGCGCTGGTGCTCGAAGTGGACCGCCTGCCGCCGCAGGTCGTGATCGACAAGGTGCTGCACGATTGCGGCCTCGCGCCCGAACACCTGACGCTGATCGTCACGCCGACACACTCTGTCGCGGGAACGGTACAGGTCGTCGCCCGCGTCGTCGAAGTTGCGCTGCACAAGGTGCACGTGCTCGGCGTACCGCTCGATGAGATCGTCGCGGGGACGGGCTCGGCGCCGCTGCCGCCGCCCGCGCCCGACGGCATTCAGGCGATGGGCCGCACCAACGACGCGATCCTGTACGGCGGCCGCGTGCACCTGAGCGTCCAGCACGACGAGATCGCGCAACGTCTCGCCGACACCCTCCCCTCCGCCAATTCGCGCGACTACGGCCGGCCGTTCGCGGACGTCTTCACGGCCGTCAACTTCGACTTCTATCAGATCGATCCCGCGCTGTTCGCGCCCGCCGAGGTGTGGGTCAGCAGCCTCGAAAGCGGCGCGACCTATCATGGCGGCCGGCTCGACGGCGGCCTGCTGCGCAAACAGTGGGGCGGCGAGTCCGTCGCACGATGATGATCACATCAGGCGTGCGCATCGCGATCATGACCGACGAAACCGGCTGGCACACCGGCCGGCTGAAAAAGGCGTTCCGCGCGCGCGGGGCCGAAGCGCGTTGCGTCGATCTCGCGGATTGCCGCATCGACACCACGTGGCTGCCGCACGGCCTCGCGATCCCGGGCTTCGGCCGCACGCTGCCGGACGCGGTGTTCGTACGAGGCATCGCCGGCGGCAGCTTCGAGCAGGTGACGCTGCGGCTCGGCATCCTGCACGCGCTGCGCGAATCGGGCGTGCCGGTGTACAACGACGCGCGCGCGATCGAGCGCAGCGTCGACAAGTCGATGACGAGCTTCCTGCTGCATCGCGCGGGCGTGCCGACACCGGCCACCTGGGCCGGCGAATCCGCCGCGTTCGCGCAACGCGTACTGATGCGCGAAGCGGCCGCCGGCCGTCTGGTCGTGCTCAAGCCGCTGTTCGGCTCGCAAGGCCACGGGCTCAAACGGCTCGGCGCGCGCGGCGGGCTGCTCGCGCCATTGCCGTCGCTCGCGCGTTATCGGCAGGTCGCTTATCTGCAGCGCTTCGTCGCGAGCGACCGGCCGGGTTTCGACTGGCGCGTGCTGGTGATTGGCGGCAAGGCGGTTGCGGCGATGCGGCGCAGCGGCGGCAAGGGCTGGATTCACAACGTCGCGCAAGGCGCGCGCTGCGAGCCCGCCGAGCTGACGGTCCCGCTCGCACAGACGGCAGTGCGCGCAACCGCCGCGCTCGGGCTCGACTACGCGGGCGTGGACCTGATCCCGAATGCCGACGACGCCGCGCTGCCCCTCGTGCTCGAAGTCAACGGCGTGGCCGCGTGGCGCGGTTTGCAGTCGGTCGTGCCGCTCGATGTCGCGGCGGCGCTCGTCGACGATCTGCTCGATCGCAGGCTGGCCGGGCAAGCCGCTAGCGCCGGGTTGCCCGAGCAGTCTGCGCAGCGCCGGGCTTGAGCGCGATGCCCGACACTCATGCGATTCCCGTCGAGCACGCGCGCGCGGCCTTCCTCGAAGCCTGCGCGCTCGACGTCACCACGCCGAAACCCGGCAACGTCAGCACCCAAAGCCCCGGCCACGGCATGCACGCGGCCCAGTTCCTCGCCAGCGCGGACGCGTCGCTCGACGCGCTATTCGCGCGCGGCGAGCGCGTCGGACAGCGCATTCTCGACGCGGTCACGCGCACGCGCGCGGCCGTCGGCTGCAATACGAATCTCGGCATCGTGCTGCTGGTCGCGCCGCTCGCCGCGGCCCTCGACGAAACCGGCGAACCGCCGGTGTCGGCGCAAGCGTGGCGCGCGGCCGTCGGCGACGTGCTGAGCCGGCTCGACGTCGAAGACGCTCGGCTTGCTTACCGCGCAATCGCCCTCGCCAATCCCGGCGGCCTCGGCGACGCACCCGAGCAATCGGTCCACGCACCGCCGACGATCGGCCTGCGCGACGCGATGCGGCTCGCCAGCGAGCGCGACAGCATCGCGCGGCAATACGCGAACGGTTTCGCCGACCTGTTCGACACCGGCCTCGCCGCCTACTTCGAAGCCTCGAGACCACCGCCCGAACCCGCGCCCCCCGATCCAGGCGAAATCGCGATGCTCAACGTGTTTCTCACGTTCCTCGGCGGCTGGCCCGACTCTCACATTGTGCGCAAGCACGGCCGCGCGCTGGCGCAGAGTGTCACGCTCGTGGCACGCGAACAGCACGCGCGCTGGCGCCAGGCGCGACCCGCCGCGCGCCGCCCGGCGGGCGATCCGCAACTCGGTGCCTGGGACGCCGAATTGAAGGCCCGCGCGATCAATCCCGGCACCAGCGCGGACCTCGCGGTGGCCACGCTGTTTCTTGCGCGCTGTGTCGAAGGGCGCGGTTAACCCTGAATCGTCTGGACTGAAGAAGACCCGAACAGCCGCCTCAGCAGGCCCTTAGCAACAACTGGCACGGAACCTGTTAGTTAGTACCGCCGTGCATTCCCGCACCGCTCTCGCGATGCTGATCTGGACGATCGCGGGCGGCGCCTCGTCGGCAGGTCCATACCTACTCATTGGAGGAACAGAATGGCCAAGATCAACCGCGTCATGATCGGTGAATCGCTCGTCGGCGACGGCAACGAGGTCGCGCACATCGACTTGCTGATCGGACCGCGAGGTTCGGCTGCGGAAACCGCGTTTTGCAACGCGCTCACCAACAACAAGGACGGCTTCACGTCGCTGCTCGCCGTCGTCGCGCCCAATCTCATCACTAAGCCCAATACGATCCTGTTCAACAAGGTGACGATCAAAGGCGCCAAGCAGGCCGTGCAGATGTTCGGCCCGGCGCAGCACGCGGTCGCGCTCGCGGTGGCCGACAGTGTCGAGGACGGCACGATCCCGCAGGAAGAGGCCGACGATCTGTTCCTCTGCGTCGGCGTGTTCATTCACTGGCAGGCCGAGGACGACAAGAAGATCCAGCAGTTCAACTATCAGGCGACGCGCGAGGCCATCAAGCGCGCGGTCAGCGGCGACCCGAGCGCGGCTGAAGTGCTGGCGAAGAAGGGCAGCGTCGCGCATCCGTTCGCGCCGAACTGACGGCGCATGCAAGCGCAGGAGACGCGGCGCCGTTGCCGGCCCCGCCTCTTCGCGCATCTCGTCGCCTCGCGGCCGCAAGGCACGCATCTCGCGCAGCGGTTCGCGAAGCAGGCTCAATGCTCTCGCAGAGGCATTCAATGACCAACAGATGTCGCGCGCTTCTCGCCTTTACCTCGCTCCTGCTCGCCGCGCCGCTCGCGTGGGCGGGCGGCTACAACTATCCGACCGAGGGTCGCGTCGAATATGTGCTCAGCTGCATGGACGATAACGGCCACGATTTCGCGAACGTCTACAAGTGCTCGTGCGTGATCGACAAGATGGCCGCGTCGTTGCCGTACGACGAATTCGTCGACCAGTCGACCTTCTCGAAGTACGCGACGCTAGGCGGCGAAGGCGGCGCGGAATTCCGCGTCGACCACGCCAAGGCGCAAACCAGGCGCTTCCGCGCGCTGCAAACCAGCGCATATCAGGCGTGCGGACTCGGTCCGCAGAAGACGTCGACCGTGGCGAAATGACCACGGCCTGAAACGCGCCGGGCGTTTGGCGCGTCCGGCTCGGCGCGCCCGGCTCGGCGCCCCCCGCTCGGCGCGTCCGGCTAGGCGCCCCCGGCTAGGCGCCCCCGGCTAGGCGCCCCCCTCAATTCGGCACCAGCCCCTCGCCCAGCGACGCGTACCGCGCGAGACCCACGGCCGCCGCCGAGCCATCGCCGCGACGCCGCTCGATCTGCACGCCGACGGCCGCGAGGTCGGCGAACTTGGCCGGCTTCGCGAGCGACACGCGCACCCAGTGCGCGCCGAAGTCGGCGATCAGCCGTTGCGCGATCGTCTCGGCAAGCGCCTCCAGCAGCCGCACGCGATGCGACGCGAACAGCTCGAGCAGCGCCCCGCGCACGGCCGCGTAGTTGACCGTATCTTCGATCCGGTCCGTCGCGCAGGCGCGGATCGCTGGCACGCCGATAGCGAGGTTCACACGCACCGGTTGCGCAACATGCAACTCGCTGCTATCGATACCGATGACCGTCTGGCCGATGAAATTCTCGATGAATACGATGTCGAGGCGCTCGGGCAACGCGCCGACTTGCGGGCCGGGATTGGCGCCGAGGCTGGAAAATGCGGCAAGGCGAACAGTATCGAAACGATCCATGATTTGATCTCCGCCGCGGCGCGGCCCAGGATTGAACAGCCTGTGATGACGAGCGAAACGATGCAACAGTAGAACAGTAGAACTGAACGACGCGCGGCACACTCTGTGCCGAAGCTGCGACAGGCATGCAACCTGCAACCCGTTTAACGCGTCGCGCATCGAGAAAAGCAAAATCCGGGCACAGTGAGGTAAACCCAGTGTGACTTTCTGTTGAACCAATCCTGCATCGGGCGTACAGTTTTCAACACCCGCCTCCTAGTAGGGCCGGTCGGGAGGGCGCAGGCGAACCGAGATTGCGCCGCGCCAGGGGCAGGCAGGCTTGATAAAGCGGCATTCGCGGCGTGCGAAGCAGTCACGCTTGCGAAATGACGCAACGGAGACAAATCCCATGTCGTTGCTCGCTGACAGCAGTACGCACGTCCGGGAAGTTCTGAACGTGGTCAACCATCAGTTGACCACGCGCCCGACAAGCGAACCCGTAGCTCAGTCGTGGACGCGCTGCATCAACGAATTCCAGCTGGACCCCGCGCGTTTCGTGCCGCCGCCGGTGCTCACCGAGTACGAACTCAGCGCGCGCCGTGAGGCGCTCGGCGATCTGATCGCGTGTTCGAAGCTCGAGATGACGACGCTCTATCAGCAACTGGCCGATCCCGAGCTCGCGGTCGTGCTCGTCGATTCTGGCGGCGTGATCGTGCATCAGGTGTCGTCCGTGCCGTTCGCCGAGGCGGTCGCCGTCGACGGCTTTCGCGTCGGCGCGCTGTGGAGCGAACGCGAAGCCGGCACCAACGGCATGGGCACCTGTCTCGCGGAGCGCGACTGCATTGCCGTCTGTCAGCACGAGCATTTCTATCCGCGCTATACGTCGCTGACGTGCTCGGCCGCGCCGATCTTCGACGACGGTGGCGAAATCGCCGGCGTGCTCGACGTCACGAGCCGCTCGAAGCTGCTGCAGCAGCACTCGCTGGTGCTGGTCGGCATGTCGCGGCAGATGATCGAAAACCGTCTGCTCGATGCGCGCTACCGGCACGCCAACATGATCCATTTCCACAGCCGCCCGGAATTCGTCGGCACGCTGCACGGCGGCAAGCTCGCGGTCGGCGACGACAGCACCGTGCTCGCCGCGAATCGCAGCGCGCTGTTCCAGCTGGGCTTCCGCTCGCTGAGCGAGCTGCGCGGCCGGCGCATCGAGGAAGCATTCAACGCGTCGCTCGAAGACATGATCGCGCGCAGCATTCGCGGCTCGTTCCATCCGGTCACCGTCTACAGCGCAAACGCGACGAACCGCTTTTTCCTCGTCGCGCAGACGCCGCAAAACGCCACGGGGCGCGTGACGCGCGTGCTCGTCCCCGACTCCGCCATGCGCGCCAACGCCGCCGAAAAACACGAGAAACATCCGCCGGTGCCGAAGCTCGACGAGATCGCGCACCTCGAATTCGGCGACCCGCGCATGGCCTCGCAGATCCAGTTGGCCGCGCGCGTGATCCAGCGCAAGATTCCGATCGTGCTGCGCGGCCAGACCGGCACCGGCAAGGAAGTCTTCGCGCAGGCGTTGCATAGCATCAGCCCGCACGCCGACGGTCAGTTCGTGCCGGTCAACTGCGCGTCGCTGCCGGAGAACCTGATCGAGAGCGAGCTGTTCGGCTACCGCGCGGGCGCGTTTACCGGCGCGCAGCGCGAAGGACGGCGCGGCAAGATCGTGCAGGCCAACGGCGGTACGCTGTTTCTCGACGAGATCGGCGACATGCCGCTCGTGTTGCAGGCTCGCCTGCTGCGTGTGATCGAGGAACACGAGGTCACGCCGCTCGGCGCCGAGACCACCGTCAAGGTCAATTTCCAGCTGATCAGCGCGAGCCACCGCAATCTGCTCGAACTCGTGCAAAGCGGGCAGTTCCGCGAGGATCTGTACTACCGGCTCAAGGGCGTCGAGCTGAATCTGCCGGCGCTGCGCGAGCGCGTCGACAAGCTGCCGCTGATCCATCATCTGCTCGCGAACGAAACCGACGATCCGCCCGATCTGACGCCGGAAGCCGAACACGCGCTGCTCACCTACGCGTGGCCCGGCAATATCCGTCAGCTGCGTCACGTGTTGCAGATGGCCATCGCGCTGTCCGACGGCGAGCCGATCCGCTGCGAGCATCTGCCGCCCGAGGTCACGCAACGCACGTCGGCGGTCGACCTGCCAATCGCGCTGCGCCTCGCGAACGCGGACATGGACGGGCATCTCGCCGACGAAGCGGACATTTCTTCGCTGAACGCGATCCAGCTGAACGAGCGCGAAACGGTGCTGTCGCTGCTCGACGAGCACCGCTGGAACGTCAGCAACGTCGCGAAGGCGCTCGGCATCAGCCGCAATACGCTGTATCGCAAGATGCGCCGGCTGCACATCCGGCTGTCGCATGAAGGCTCGCCGGCCGACGGCATGCCGTTCGATCTCGACGCATGACCGGGTCGTCCCTCAGGTCCCCCAGCGAGTCTGCCCGCAAGGGCGCCCGCGATCTCGCCGACTTCAAGCCGGATGCGCACTTCGCGTGGTGCGTGACCGGCTCCGGTCATATGCTGGAAGAATCGATCGCGCTCGCGCGGCGCTTGCCGCGCGTCGATCTGTTTCTGTCCGCGGCGGCCGAGGAAGTGCTGCCGCTCTATGGCTGGTCGCTCGACAAGCTGCGCGAACACTTTCGCGTACTGCGCGACAACAGCGCGAGCGGCGTGCCGGTCGGCATGCTGTATCACGGCATCTATCACACGGTCGTGATCGCACCCGCCACCAGCAACACGGTCGCCAAATGTGCTTACGGCATCTCGGATACGCTGCCGACCAATATGTACGCGCAGGCCGGCAAGCAATGCATCCCCGGCATCGTCTTTGCGTGCGACACCGAACCGAGCGTGATCACGCATAGCCCGGACGAATGGGTCGAACTGCGGCCACGGGCGATCGAACTCGACAACGTCGAGCGTCTGGCGCGCTTCGAATACACGACGCTCGCGCGCTCGCTCGACGAACTCGAAGCGGCGCTCACCCAACGCCTCGCGACCCTCGACCTCGCATGGACCACCTCCTCTTCCTGACCGGCCGGCTTGCCGAACCGAGCCTGCGGCGCGTGCTCGACGGCATGGCGCCGACGCCGTTCAGTTGGGAGGTGCGCGAAATCGGCCTGCAAGTGGCCGCATTGATGACCGCCGACCTGATCCAGCGCCGCGTGAGCGCGCCGCTCGCCGCGCAGCGCGTGATCGTGCCGGGCCGCTGCCGTGGCGATCTCGACGCGCTGGGCGCGCACTACGGCGTGCCGTTCGAACGCGGTCCCGAGGAGGTCAAGGACTTGCCGCAGTTTTTCGGCCGCAAGGCGAAGCCGTTCGATCTGAGCCGCTACGACACGGAGATTTTCGCGGAGATCGTCGATGCGCCGCGCCTCGACCTCGACGGCATCGCGGCAAGGGCGCGCGAGTATGCGGCCCAAGGCGCGGACGTGATCGACATCGGCTGTCTGCCGGACACGGCGTTTGCGCATCTCGAAGACGCGGTGCGGCGGCTGAAGGCCGAAGGCTATCGCGTCAGCGTCGATTCGATGCGCAACGACGAACTGCTGCGCGGCGGCCGCGCGGGCGCCGACTATCTGATGAGCCTGAACCTCGACACGCTATGGATCGCCGACGAAGTGCCGTCGACGCCGATCCTAGTCGCGCGCGAACCGGCCGACCCCGCTTCGCTCGACGCCGCGATCGACGCGCTGTCCGCGCGCGGCCGCGCGTTTCTCGCCGATCCGATTCTCGATCCGATTCCGTTCGGGCTGGCCGCGTCGATTGCGCGCTATGTGCGTTTGCGCGAGCGCTATCCCGACATCGCGATCATGATGGGCATCGGCAACGTGACCGAACTGACCGAGGCCGACACGAGCGGCATCAACGCGGTGCTGCTCGGCATGGCGGCTGAATTGCGCGTTGGCGCGGTGCTGGCGACGTCGGTGAGCCAGCATGCGCGGCGCGCGTTGCGCGAAGCCGATGTCGCGCGCCGCGTGATGCATGCCGCGCGCGATGCGCAGGTGCTGCCGAAGGGCATCAGCACCGAACTCGCGACGGTCCACGCGAAACGGCCGTTTCCGTACAGCGCCGAAGAAATCGACGAATTCGCGCGCGGCGTGCGCGACCCGAATTTCCGCGTGCAGATCAGCGCCGACGGCATTCACGTGTACAACCGCGACGGCCATCGTCGCGGCGACGATCCGTTCGCGCTGTACCCGCAGTTGAACCTCGAAACAGACGGCGGCCACGCGTTCTATATGGGCGTGCAGCTTGCGCGCGCCGAGATTGCATGGCGGCTCGGCAAGCGCTTCGATCAGGACCAGCCGCTCGACTGGGGCTGCGCGGTCGACCGGCCTGAAGAAGATCTCAGCGCATGGTGCGCGCCGGGCGAGACGATGAAAAAGCGCTGAAACAGCAGCGCCATCACTGCATGGCGGCCACCCCCGCGTGTTCGTCGACAGTAGCCAGTTCGCCGCGCATGCCGCGGATCGCCTGCGCGCGATCGCCCGCACCGAACACGGCCGACCCGGCAACGAACACGTCCGCGCCCGCCATGGCGACACGCGCGATGTTCGACGCCTTCACGCCGCCGTCCACTTCGATCAGCAAGGGCCGCCCGGTGCGCTGCATCGTCGTGTCGACGCGCTCGCGCAGCAGCCGCAGCTTGTCGAGCGTTTCGGCGATGAATGCCTGGCCGCCGAAGCCCGGATTCACCGACATCACCAGCACGACGTCGAGCATCTCCAGCACGTGATCGAGCGCCGCGAGCGGCGTCGCCGGATTCAGCGCCAGCCCCGCGCGCGCACCGTGCGAGCGGATCAGTTCGATGGTCCGATGCACGTGCAGCGTCGCCTCCGGATGAAAACTGATCAGGTTCGCGCCGGCCTCGGCAAACGCCGACACCAGCGGATCGACGGGCGTGGTCATCAGATGCACGTCGAACGGCAGCGTCGTGTACGGCCGGATCGCCGAGCACACGAGTGGGCCGACCGTCAGGTTCGGCACGTAGTGGTTGTCCATCACGTCCAGATGAATCCAGTCCGCGCCGGCCGCCGTCACGTCGCGAATCTCGTCGGCGAGCCGGGCAAAATCCGCCGACAGCAGCGACGGCGCAATCAGGAATTCGCGCATTGCGTTCTCCGTCCAGTGGCGTTAGTGGTAGCGGCTCGCCATCGTGTCGAGCGGCAGCGGCTTGATGCGCGCCGCCTGCCCCGCGCAACCGAACGCCTCGAATCGCTCGACGCAGATCGCGCTCGCCGCGGCGGTGGCGGCCTTCAATGCCGCGCGCGGATCGAACTCCGCGCGCGCGTTGGCGAGCGACCTGCGCATCGCGCCGCTCATCGCGAGACGGATGTCGGTGTCGATGTTGACCTTGCGCACGCCGTGCGCGATGCCGCGGCGGATTTCGTCGACGGGCACGCCGTAGGTGGTCGGCATCTCGCCGCCATATTCGCGGATCACCGCGAGCCATTCCTGCGGCACCGACGACGAACCGTGCATCACCAGATGCGTGTTCGGAATGCGCGCATGGATATCGGCGATCCGGTCGATCGCGAGGATGTCGCCGGTCGGCTCGCGGCTGAACTTGTACGCGCCGTGCGACGTGCCGATCGCGATCGCGAGCGCATCGACGCCGGTCGCGTCGACGAAGCGCCGCGCTTCGTCCGGATCGGTCAGCAGGTGCTCGCGTGTGAGCTTGCCTTGTGCGCCGACGCCGTCCTCTTCGCCTGCCGTGCCGGTTTCGAGCGAACCGAGACAGCCCAGTTCGCCCTCCACCGACACGCCGACCGCATGCGCGGCGTCCACCACGCGCCGGCTCACGTTGACGTTGTAATCGTACGCGGCGGGGGTTTTCTGATCGGGTAGCAGCGAGCCGTCCATCATCACCGACGTGAAGCCCGAGCGGATCGCCTGCTGACACACCGCGGGGCTCGCGCCGTGATCCTGATGCAGCACGAGCGGAATGTCCGGGTGCGCTTCGAGCGCGGCGAGCACCAGATGGCGCAGATACGGCTCGCCGGCGTACTTGCGTGCGCCGGCCGACGCCTGCAGGATCACCGGGCTATCGGTGGCCTCGGCCGCGCGCATGATCGCGTGAATCTGCTCCATGTTGTTGACGTTGAACGCGGGCACGCCGTAGTCGTGTTCGGCCGCGTGATCCAGCAGTTGCCGCAGGGTGATGAAGGCCATTGCGTGCTCCTCGATATGAAATGAAATCCTGGCGAACGGCGGGCTCAACGCGCGCGGTCCGCGACGCGTGGCGGGTGCGTCAAGCGGTTGCGCGACTGCACTCATCGGATCTCTCCTTGCGAAATGGACCTCGGTATCCGTCCGGTACCGCTCAGGCGCGCGAGCGTCGGTCGATCAGTTGCAGGATCATCGGCGTGAAGATCAGCTGCATCGCGAGTCCCATCTTGCCGCCAGGCACGACGATCACGTTCGGGCGCGACATGAACGAGTCGTGCAGCATCGTCAGCAGATACTGGAAGTCGATACCCTTCGGCCGCGCGAAGCGGATCACGACGAAGCTCTCGTCCGGTTGCGGAATCTCGCGGGCGGTAAACGGATTCGACGTGTCCACGGTCGGCACGCGCTGGAAGTTCACATGCGTGCGCGAGAACTGCGGGCAGATGTAGTTCACGTAGTCGGGCATGCGCCGCAAGATCGTGTCGACGACCGCTTCGTGCGTGTAGCCGCGCATCGTCTGATCGCGGTGCAGCTTCTGGATCCATTCGAGGTTGATGATCGGCACGACGCCGATCAGCAGATCCGCATGCCGCGCGATATCGACCCTGTCGGTCACCGCCGCGCCATGCAGCCCTTCGTAGAACATCAGGTCGGTATTGGGCGCGACCCCCTCCCACGGCGTGAAGGTGCCGCCGTCCTGCTTGTACAGTTGCGCTTCGCCCGCGTCGTGCACGTAGTGGCGAAACTGCCCGCTGCCGTTTTCGCCGTAGCGCGTGAACAGCGTTTCGAGTTCTTCGAGCAGATTCGCTTCCG
The DNA here is from genome assembly GCF_014201055.1 of Paraburkholderia sp. CI2. Lineage (NCBI taxonomy): Bacteria > Pseudomonadati > Pseudomonadota > Betaproteobacteria > Burkholderiales > Burkholderiaceae > Paraburkholderia > Paraburkholderia sp. CI2. The sequence continues at coordinate 262,586 of NZ_JACHDL010000003.1, read as the reverse complement.
GCCCGAAGTGGCTGAAATTCGGCACACCGTCGCATTCGCGCTCCTGCATCGCCGCGCGCATGCCGTTGCGGTCGTAGCGATGGAACGCGTCGCCTTCGACGATCTGCGCATTGATGTGCTCGCGTCTGAAGATATGCGTGAAACTCTTCATGACGGTGGTGGTGCCGGCGCCGCTCGAGCCGGTCACCGCGATGATCGGATGTTTGACTGACATGCGTTTGTCTCCGGATGACTGTGTTCTGTGCGCTGAGCGCGCCGTCAGTCGCTGATCACGCCGTGAAATCCGGCAGGAACAACGAGCGCGTGCCGAACAGCGGCGACGTGAACGGCTTGTCCTCGCCGCGGTCGTATTCGCCGTGATAGCGCGCAATACGCTCGACCTCGTTCTTCGAGCCGAGAATCACCGGCACGCGGCCATGCAGCGCGCGCGGCGCGACGTCGAGAATGCGTTCCCGGCCGGTGATCGCGAGGCCGCCCGCCTGCTCGACCAGGAAGCTCATCGGGTTCGCTTCGTAGAGCAGGCGCAGGCGTCCTTCCATCGCCGGCGTTTTCGAGTCGCGCGGATACATGAACACGCCGCCGCGCATCAGGATGCGATGCACTTCCGCGACCATCGACGCGATCCAGCGCATGTTGAAGTCGCGCGCGCGGCAACCGCTGCGGCCGTCCTTGCACTCCTGCACGTAGCGGCGCACGGGCGGCTCCCAGAAGCGCTCGTTCGATGCGTTGATCGCGAACTCGCCGGTTTCCTCCGGAATCCGGATGTTCGAATGCGTGAGCACGAAGTTGCCGATGTCGCGCTCCAGTGTGAAGCCATGCGTGCCATTGCCGACCGACAGCACCAGCATCGTCGACGGTCCATACACGGCATAGCCGGCCGCGACCTGTTCGCAGCCCGGCCGCAGGAACGCGGCTTCGCTGGTTGCATCCCCCCCTGCCGGGTCGCGCGTGCGCAGCACCGAGAAGATCGAGCCGACCACGCCGTTGATGTCGATATTCGACGAGCCGTCGAGCGGATCGAACGCGAGCAGATACTCGCCGCGCGGATAGTCCGGCGGAATCGCGTAGACGTGCTCCATTTCCTCGGACACCATCGCGGCCAGCAAGCCGTCCCACTCGCATTGCTGCACGAAGATCTCGTTGGTCGAGACGTCGAGCTTCTTCTGTTGCTCGCCGTGCGTGTTGAGCGTTTGCGCGGAACCGTAGTTGCCGCCTAGCGCGCCCTTGGTCAGCATCGCCGAGATCGACTTGATGGCCGCCGCTACGTCGATCAGCAGCGCGGAGAGTCCTGCAGTGTCGCGCGTGTCGTCCGTACACGGCGGGCGATCGAGCGTGTCGATCAGGAACTTCGAAAGTGTCGTGCGTCCGTCCTGCATGGCGTTCTCCGTCGATGGTGTCGTGATTCAGCCCGGCGGCGCCGTGACGGCGCGCGCGGTGGAAGGCGAATGCGAGGACTGCGGCGGCGCGTCGAACACGCGGCTCGCGCGCACGTCGGCAGCATCGATCAGCGTCAGCGTGGCGGCGTCGACCGGCTCGCCGCCTTGCAAGGCGCTCGCGAACAGGCGGTTCGCCTGGCGCAGCCGCGCGCGGTCGAGCGCGTTGCGCACCGAGCGCGCGTTGGCGAAATTCGGCTGGCGGATGCGGCGCGCCAGATAGTCGGCGAACGCGCGGCGCGACGCGGCATCGAAGCGGTAATGCATGGCGCCGAGCATCCGCTCGGCGATTTCGAGCAGCTCCGTTTCCTCGTAATCGGGAAACGTAATGTGATGCGCGATGCGCGAGCGGAAACCCGGATTGCTCTCGAAGAACACTTCCATTCGCGACGCGTAGCCGGCCAGAATCACGACCAGGTCGCTACGCTGGTTCTCCATCGTCTGCAACAGGATTTCGATCGCTTCCTGCCCGTAGTCGCGCTCGTTCTCCGGGCGATACAGGTAATACGCTTCGTCGATGAACAGCACGCCGCCCATCGCGCGCTTGAGCACATCGCGCGTTTTCGGCGCGGTGTGGCCGATGTACTGGCCGACCAGATCGTCGCGTGTGACCGACACCAGATGATTGCGGCGAATGTAGCCGAGCCGGTGCAACACTTCCGCCATGCGCAGCGCAACCGTCGTCTTGCCGGTGCCGGGGTTGCCGGAGAAGCACATATGCAAGGTCGGCGCGCCGCCCGCGAGACCCAGCGAAGCCCGCGCGCGCTCGACCAGCAGATGCGCGGCAACCTCGCGAATGCGCGTTTTCACGGGCGCGAGCCCGACCAGATCGCGATCGAGTTCGCCGAGCACGTCGCCGATGCCGGAGTCGCGGTACAGCGCCGCGAGGTCGATGTGGGGCGCGGCGGCGTCGCTGTGCGCGGTGGACGCGGGCAGTGCGTCCACGATGGCGGCGTCTGTCATGGTTCCTCCTCGCTGCGGGTCGTCGTGTGCGTCGTTGCGCGATCAGCGGCGTCATCCCGCCGCGCCATAACGCTCGCCCGCTGGCCGGTCGCCCGCGTAGCCCGTCATGCTGTAGCGCTGCGTGCGCCCCTGCGCGTCCTGCCGCAACAGCCGGAAGCCCGGCTCCACGTCCGGCCGGTTGACGATGAACGACAGGCGCATCGTCTCGAAGCTACGCACCGAGTCGAACGCGTTGACCTTGATGTAGTGCTGCGGCCGCGCCTCGCGGCAAGCCCTGACCTCCTGCAACACGCCGGCCGCGTCGTGCAGGTCGAACATCGGCAGACCCCACATTTCCCAGTAGGTGTTGCGCGGATGCGGGTCGTCGGTGAATTCGACCGAACAGGCCCAGCCCTGGCGCAGCGCGTAGTCGATCTGCAGGCCGATTTCCTCGTCGGTCAGCTCGGGCAGAAAAGAAAACGTTCCTTGAGTAATACGCATGACGAACCTCGTGGATGGATGTCGCGTTCGGAACGGCGTCAACGGTGCCCCGCGCGGTGCCGTTGCACCGCGTTGCGGATGCGCTCGTGAGGCGCTCGCGGGAAAAGCTCGGCGTTGCTAGGCCGCCGTCGGCGTAGCGGCGAAATCGGGCGTATCGGTCGATGCGTAGTTGAAGCTCACGTCGCGCCACGTATCGAGCGCCTGCTTGAGCGGCGTGCACCAGCGCGCGGCGGCTTCGAGCACGTCGGGCCCTTCGCGCAGAATGTCGCGGCCCTCGTTGCGCGCCTTCACCATCGCTTCGAGTGCGACGCGGTTCGCGGTCGCGCCGGCCTGGATGCCGGCCGGATGGCCGATCGTGCCGCCGCCGAACTGCAGGATCGCGTCGTCGCCGAACAGGTCGAGCAGCTGATGCATCTGCCCCGCGTGAATCCCGCCCGAGGCGACCGGCATCACCTTGCGCAAGCCGGCCCACGGCTGGTCGAAGAAAATGCCGCGCGACAGATCGACCGCGTTGTGCGCGTCGCGGCACACGTTGTAGTAGCCCTGCACCGACAGCGGATCGCCTTCGAGCTTGCCGACCGCGGTGCCCGCATGCGCATGATCGACGCCCGCCATGCGCAGCCATTTGGCGATCACGCGAAACGAGATGCCGTGGTTGCGTTGCCGCGTGTAGGTGCCATGCCCCGCGCGATGCAGATGCAGGATCATGTCGTGCCTGCGGGCCCAGCGCGACATCGACTGGATCGCGGTCCAGCCGATCACGAGGTCGATCATCACGATGCACGAGCCGAGCTCCTTCGCGAATTCGGCGCGCTCGTACATGTCCTCCATCGTGCCGGCCGTCACGTTCAGATAGTGCCCTTTGAGCTCGCCGGTCTCCGCCTGGGCGCGGTTCACCGCCTCCATCGCGAACAGGAAGCGGTCGCGCCAGTGCATGAACGCCTGCGAGTTGATGTTCTCGTCGTCCTTCAGGAAATCGAGGCCGCCGCGCAGGCCTTCGTAGACCACCCGTCCATAGTTCTTGCCCGACAGACCGAGCTTCGGCTTGACCGTGGCGCCGAGCAGCGGCCGACCATACTTGTCGAGCCGTTCGCGCTCGACGACGATACCGGTCGGCGGCCCCTGAAACGTCTTCAGATACGCGACGGGAATGCGCATGTCTTCGAGCCGCAAGGCCTTCAGCGGCTTGAAGCCGAACACGTTGCCGATGATCGACGCGGTCAGGTTCGCGACCGAGCCCTCTTCGAACAGATCGAGTTCGTAAGCGATGTACGCGAAGTACTGCGGCTCGTCGGCGCGAGACACCGGCACCGGCTCGACGCGATACGCCTTCGCGCGATACATGTCGCAGGCGGTGAGCCGGTCGGTCCACACCACCGTCCACGTCGCGGTCGACGATTCGCCGGCCACCGCGGCCGCCGCTTCCTCGGGTTCGACACCGGGTTGCGGCGTGATGCGAAACAGCGCGATCACGTCGGTGTCTTTCGGTTCGTAGTCCGGTTGCCAGTACCCCATCTCGCGGTATTTCATCACGCCCGCCGCGTACCGTTCGCGCGGATTGTGCGGATCGCGCGCTTGAGGTTCGGGCTGGATCGGCGGTTGACTGAAATCGTTCATGACGTGTCCTCGAAGGTGGCAGGCGCACTGCCGGAAGAACGAAGCGCTTGAGTTGCACTGTAGGCACGGACACGCCCAAGGAGAATTCACGATTTTATTTGGCAGACTTAACGGATCGGTTATCGCTATCACATCGTGAGGTTCTTTTTCGAGCCGTGCGACGCGAATGGGAGCAGAATGTGTTGGTGAGCGAGGCGGGCGCAGCGTGACAGCGCAATCGAATTAGCGAATCGCGATGGCACACTTTGCTTCGTTTTCGCCACACCGCGCGGCTCTTTGCGTCAGGCAACCCGCGCGAGCGCCACGGCATGGCGCAATTCGCCGGGTGCTGTATTGGCCGTCGAACGCCCGCCCGCCTGACCGGCCGGTACCCGAACAGGCATAAAGCTTGCGTGATGCCGGCTGCCGTCGACACCGGGCATTACACGGGGCCGGCGGCGCAACGCTGTTCCACCCGCTGTTTCAACCGAAGGAGAAAGCACGTATGCAATGGACGACTCCGAGCTACACCGACGTACGCCTCGGTTTTGAAATCGTGATGTATGTCGCTACGCGTTAAGCCCGCAACCGGGCCGCACGCCGCGGCCCCTTTGCGGTTTCCGTTTGTGTTTGACCTCTGCTGACGGCCGGCCTTCCGGCGCTGTCGGGACACACGTTCCCAGCCATGATCCACGAAACGATCGTCACCACGGCAGCGTGCGATGGCCGTCCACACATCGCACCAATGGGCGCGCGCTCCGAGGGTGAGCGCATCATCCTCGCGCCGTTCCGTCCGTCGGTCACGCTCGACAACGTGATCGCGACGCGCGCGGCCGTGCTGAATTTCACCACCGACGTGCGTATCTTCGCGGGCTGCGTCACGCACTGCGCGACGGATTGGCCGACCGTGGCCGCGAGCCGCGTGCCGAGCGTACGTCTGGCCGAGTCGCTGGCCCACGCCGAGCTCGAACTCGACGAACTGCGCGACGACGCCGAGCGCCCGGTGCTGGTGATGAAATGCGTGCACCGTGAAAACCACGCGCCGTTCGCGGGCTTCAATCGCGCGCAGTCGGCGGTCGTGGAAGGCGCGATTCTGGTGAGCCGGCTCTTCATGCTGCCGGCCGACAAGGTCGATCGAGAAATGGCGTATCTGCAGATCGCGATCGACAAAACCGCCGGCGACAACGAGCGCACCGCATGGAGCTGGCTAGTCGCCGCGATCGCGCGATATCGCGCGAGCCTCGAAGACGCGGCGCATCAGGCCGCCGCTTCGGCCCCTCACTGAAAACCCTTTCCTCCGCGGAGAACCCCGATGACCGCATTGCTCGCGAGCGTCCGCTCGGCTGACGAAGCATTCGACGCCGCCCGCGCCGGCGCCGAGCTGATCGACCTGAAAGAGCCGGACGACGGCGCGCTCGGCGGCCTGTCGATTGGCGCCATCACGACCATCGCGCAACAACTTCGCGCGCTCTACCCGGTCAAGCCGATCAGCGCGGCGATCGGCGACGTGCCGGCCGATGCGTTCGACGAGATCGCCGCGCGCGTGATCGACGTCAGCGATGCCGGCGTCGACTATGTGAAGGTCGGCGTCGCGCGCGGACCGGCCGCGCGCCGCTGCATCGAGCAGCTCGCGAATCTGCCGGCTAGCGTCGTGCCGGTGCTGCTATGCGACGGCGGCATGGACGACGAACTGGTCAGCCACACCGCGGCGCTCGGCTTCGCCGGGCTGATGTTCGATACCGCGAGCAAGGACGGCGGCACGCTGTTCGATCACGTCGATGTCGACTCGCTCGCGCGCTGGTTGCGGCTCGCGCGTCAGCGCGGCGCGATGGCGGGCATCGCCGGTGCGCTCGGCTGGGCGCAACTGCCGCAGATCCGTGCGCTGGCGCCCGACGTGGCCGGTTTTCGCACCGCGCTGTGCGCCGACGGGCGCCGCTCGCGGCTCGACCCCGAGCGCGTCGCGCAATGGGCGAGCGCGTTGCATCGGCCGGCTGGAGAGATTCGCGTCGATGGCGGCGCGCCGTTGCCGGGCTCGACGAACGCGACGCGGCTGTAGCAGCCGATCACATCACCGGAATATTCAGCAAACGGTCGCGCATCAGCGCGACGTTGCTCTTGTCGAGCAATTCGACCACATAGTTCGCATCGTTCACGTAGTCGACGAACCTGCGGTCGACCACCCCCGCCGCGGCCAGCGTTTCGAGCGGATCGTCGACGGCGATCGGACAGGATTTGACGACGACCAGCCGCTCCGCGTTGAGCATCGTCGATAGCCAGGCGGCGAGGCTGTCCGAGGTCGTGTCCCAGTTGCTCATCGCGTCGGGCGTGTCGCGCATCAGCGCGGTCGGCGCCCACACGGCGACGTGACCGTCACGCAGGGTGCGGCGAATCTTCGCCTCGCTCGACGCGATCACCAGTTCGGGCGAAACGCCCTGCATCAGCAGCGCATATTGCGTCATCGCGAGCAGACACATGTTGTGCGCGGCCAGATCGTCGAAGTTCCACTCGCCCTGGTACTGGCGGACCTTGTCCGCGAAATCGCCGCCGCCGGGCACGATCACGACCCGTCCGCCGCCGACTTCGCAGAGCTCACTGAGCCAGTGGCGCAGTGCCGGGTCGTGACTCAGGCTGCCTCCGATCTTGACCACCCACATGACTGTTGCCCTCGTGTCCAGTTGAGTGCCCGGCCGGGTCGCGTCGTTTCGCAACCTCGTTCATCACCGAACTTGTCCCGCTCGCCTTATCGTGTCCCCTGCCCCTCTTTGCGCTACGCGTGCGCCGGCGCGCCGCGTCCCCGGATTGCGCGCCGCGCCTCTCAACTCATGCCGCGCGCGCCGCGATACCACGCGCGCCGCGCCGTTGCGCGCCCGGATTGCGTACCGCGAGCAGCGCGACCGCCACGCTCGGCGCGCAGGTCGCCGCCCATGCCGCGCAAGCATCGGGCACGCCCGCCAACGCGCCGAAATCGATATAGCCGCGCGCCTCGTCGCGCGCCAATGCGGCGACGAGGAAGCGGCCGCAGCCGGCGCCGACCAGCGGCGCGGCCGCGAGCGCCGGCTGCGCGGCGACCACCCGCATCAGGTTCGCGCCGATTTCGCGCATCTGCAGCGCGCGCCAGCGGCGCGCAAAGTGCAGCCATTCGACGTCCGACGCGTCGTGCGCGTCGTGCCCGATCATGCGCGCGAGCCGCGCGCGGCTCGCCGCCTGCGTCTTCGGCCCCTGGTCGGCGCTCGGCTGCGCGTCGTGCAGCGGGTCCAGTTCGCCGGTCAGCCGGTAGACGTCGGCGCTCGTCGCAAACCATTCGTTCATCACGTTCAGCATGGCGCCGCCGAATTCGATCCGCTGCGCGACGCCGCACAACGGCGTGCGCACGACACCGTGATACACGAGTTCGCCGGTCGCGAGCCGGCCAGCATCGGTCGCGGCACGCGCGACGACGCGGCCGTCGACGATCGGAATGATGTCGGTGGTGGTGCTGCCGATGTCGATCAGCAGCGCGTTCGCCATGCAGGTAGCGACCCAGCTCGCGGTCGCGAGCCAGTTCGCCGACGCGACGTGACGCCAGCCGGCCGCGCAGTCGGCGGCGGCGAGCCAGCCGGCGGCGCCGGCGTAGAAACGCAGTGATGGACCGAGCCGCTGCGCGAGCGCGGCCACGATCGCGCGCACGCCTTCGGCGCGATCCGCGAACAGGTCGACCATCTCGCCGGTCATCGTCACCGCATGCTGCGCGGCGTCCGTGCGGGCCTGCGGCCAGCGCTCGAAGACGAGGTCGATCGTGCGGTGCAGATGGTCGAGCCCCTGCCAAAGCGGACACGGCCATTGCACGACGTCCAGCACGGCGTCGCTGCCGTCGACGAGCGACACCTTCACGTGCGCGCCGCCGACGTCCCAGCCGAACCGCGCCGCCGGGTTCGAACGGGCCGGGCTCAAGGGCGCACCTCGTACGTCGGCGAATTGGCGCGCGCCGCGCCGCAGCGCTCGATGCGCACGCCATGCGCGGCCAGCAGCGCGCGCGTCAGGCCGCTGCCGCGCGCCGCCGACAGCCCCGCATAAGCGACCGTCAAACGCGGATTCACTTCGATCACGACCGGCCCGAGTTGCGGATGCCACACGACATCGATGCCGACGAAGCCGCGCAAACCCGGGATGGCCCGCGCGACGCGATGCGCGAGCGTGTCGAGCGCGCGGCCCATGTCGCTGTGCTGGTCGATCTGATCGACCAGCACGCCGTCGAACTCGACGATCCGCGCAACATCACCCGACGCGTCGCCGCCGCTCAGCCCGATCTGCTGACGGTTGATGCTGAGGAGCTTGGTAGCGTCACCGCGGCAGATCAGCGACAGGCTCAACGGCTCGCCATCGACCCACGCCTGCAGCACCGGATTGCGCGCCGCCGCCGCGCGCGCCTCGTACTCGGCGCAGGCATCGGCGAAGCGCTCGTACAGGATGGTGTCGAGGCCGCCCGCGCCGTCGTCCGGTTTGACCACCCAGCGGCCGTCGTGCTGCGCGGCTGGGTCGCCGGGTTCTAACGCCGGCGTCGTCGCAATGCCGTGCGCGGCAAGACACGCCGCCGTCGCGCTCTTGCTCGACGCGACGCGGATCGCTTCCTTCGCGCAGCCGAGCCAGCGCGCAGTGCCGACCGCATCGTGAAAGCGCAGCAGCAGCCCGTCGCATTCCGGCGCGACGACCCAAGCGTAATCGTGCTCGCGCGCCGCGCGCGCGACGAACGCCGTCATCGATTCGCCGGGCGCGGCCATACAATGGGCCTCGCCCGCCCCTGGCGTTTCGAAGCGCGAGGTCGCGAACGTGACCCGCACGCCGTCGAGTTCACGCAGAGCGGCGACCAGCGCGTCGCGCATCACGCGTCCTTCGACGATCAGCGCGCTCAAATCGGCGAGACTGCCCGCGCCGGCGAGCTGGGGGTCGATGCCGCCGCCGGTGAGATACTCGTAGACAAAGATTCTGGTCAAAGGAAAGCGCCCCTATGCAGGTGATACCTGTTCTCGATCTGCTCGACGGCCAGGTCGTACGCGCGGTGCGCGGCGAGCGGAGCGCCTATCGGCCCATCCAGTCCCGCCTCGTCGCGACGAGCGACCCACTTGCCACCGCCCGCGCGCTGCTCGAAGCCAGCGGCGCGCGCACGCTCTATATCGCCGATCTCGGCGCCATCCTGCAGCGCGGCGCGCATGCTTCGACGCTCGCCGCATTGCGGGCCGCGCTGCCCGGCATCGAACTGTGGCTCGACGCGGGTTTCGCGGACTACGCGTCGATGCGCGCGCTGTTCGAGCGCATCGACGACGCCATCGATCAGCACGACCGCTCCGCTGCCGCTTCCCACCTCGCGACTCTCGTGCCTGTGTTCGGCTCGGAGACGCTGCGCGATATCCACGCACTGCACGCGGCTCAGCGCGCCGGCCTTGCGCCGATCCTGTCGCTCGATCAGCGGGCGGGCGAACTGCTCGCCGCGGCCGCGCTCGACCGCTCGTCGGCGTGGTGGCCGCCGCGCGTGATCGCGATGACGCTCGACCAGGTCGGCAGCTACGCCGGCCCCGATCTCACGACGTTCGAGCGCGTGCGCGCGCAAGCCGCCGCGCACACCACGCTGATCGGCGCGGGCGGCATCCGCAATCGCGACGATCTGGCCGCCGCGGCCGGCACCGGCGCAAGCGCCTGGCTGGTGGCGTCCGCGCTGCACGATCGACAGATCGACTGCGCGCATTCCGATTCCGCGTAGGCCTTCCATACAATTTCCATGCCACGCGTCCTGACAGCGCTGTCGGTAAACGCAACACAAGCCGGACTGTTCGCGTGTGACACTCTGCTTGACACTCTGCTCCAGAACGGCACACATTTTGTATGGCGCAGCGGGCCTTTGACGCGCGCGCCGACGCAGGATCAGGCACGCTGACCGCAGGGATCCCGCGTTTGTTCATCCGCTGAATGCAAAGCAGTACGACCGTAGGCGCGGCCCCGCTTCAACGCGGCGCTCGCCCGCCGATGCGTGTCGAAAGATCGGCATGGAGCTTGCTAAACCTGCCCCATGCATAGCCCCTCCATCGATCCATCGACCCCCAGCCCGAGCGCAACGCGCGCCGCGGCGCTCACACGCGACTGGATCTGTCCGTTCTGCCCTTTGCTGTGCGACGACCTGGCCGCCGCTGCCCACGACGACGGCACGCTCGATGTGCCGGACACCGAATGTTCGCGGCTCGCTCACGCGCTCGCGCAGTACGGCGTAACGGACGCGCAATGCGCTTGCACCGTCGATGGCGACGAAGTGGCCAAGGATGCCGCGCTGGCGAGCGCCGCGCAGTTGCTCGCGAACGCGCGCCGCCCGCTATTCGGCGGCCTCGCCACCGACGTCGCCGGCATCCGCGCGCTGTATCCGCTTGCCGCCGCCTGCGGCGCGATCCTCGATCATCTGCACGGCGATGCGCTGACGCCCGCGACGCTCGCTTTGCAAGACCGTGGCTCGTTCTTTACGACGCTCTCCGAAGTGCGCGCCCGCGCCGACCTGCTGGTGTTCTTCGGCTGTCAGCCGTCGCGGCGCTATCCGCGCTTTTTCACGCGCGCGCTGGCGGGCACCGAACTCGCGCGCGAGCTGGTCTTCGTCGGCTGCGAAGCGGACCCGGCTGCAGCCGGCTTCGCGCAAACGCGCATCGACACGCTGCTGCCGGACACCGATCCGTACGACACGCTCGCGCTGTGGTCAGCGCTCGCGGAAGGACGCGACGCCGCCGCGCTGAGCCACGGCGATGGCAGCGCAGCCAACGCGGCAACCGCGCTCGCGTCGTTGCACGCACGCAGCGCCGGCGCGCGCTATACGGTGGTCGTCTACGAACCGGCCGCACTGCCCGCGCCGCACGCGGCGCTGCTGATCGAAGCGCTGAACCGGATCGTGAAGGCCGTGAATCGCACGACGCGCGCGGCATGTCTCGCGCTCGGCGGCGACGACGGCGCGTTGACCGTCAATCAGACCGTCACGTGGCTGTCCGGCTTGCCGCTGCGCACGCGCGTGTCGATGCCGGCGCACGCCGCGGGCACCGCGCCGCTCGATCACGATCCGTACCGCTATCGGACGGCTCGGCTGCTCGCCGAACGCGAAGTCGATGCGCTGCTGTGGATCGCGGGCTTCGCGCCGCACGCGTGGCCCGCGTCGCTCGATCCCGCGCTTGCCCTGATCGTGCTCGGTCATCCGGCGCTCGCCGATGCCGCCAGGGCACGCGGCGCGAACACCGTGTTCGTGCCGGTCGCGACACCGGGCGTCGATAGCGGCGGACATCTGTTTCGCATCGACGGCACGGTCGTGATGCCGCTCACCGCCGCGCGTGGTGCCGCGCTGGAGTCGGTGGCGTCGATTGCCGCGAAGTTGAGCGGGCGATTGAGCGGGCAACTGAGCGAACGCTCGAGTACGCGCGAGGATCAGCCATGACTCTCGTCCGGCTCAAGGGCGGCACGTTGTTCGACCCGCTCCACAACGTCAACGGCGAGCGCCGCGACCTGACGTTCCGCGACGGCCGCATCGTCGACGTGCCCGCCACCACGCCCGTCGATCGTGAATACGACGCGACCGGCATGATCGTGATGGCGGGCGGCATCGACCTGCATTCGCATATCGGCGGCGGCAAGACCAATCTGTCGCGCCTGCTGCTGCCCGAGGACCATCGCGCCGATGCGCCGCGCGAGGCCGCCTACGAAGCCGCGCGCGACGACAACGGCCGCTACCTGCGCCTGCCGTCGTGCGGCGTCTGCACGCCGGGCACGCTCGCGACCGGCTACCGCTACGCCGAAATGGGCTACACGGCCGCGTTCGAGCCGGCGATGATGCCGTCCAACGCGCGCCACACGCACCTCGAAATGGGCGACACGCCGATCATCGATCATGGCGCGTACGTGATGCTCGGCAACGACGAGCTGTTCCTGCGGATGCTCGCCGCGCGCGACGACTTCGAACGTCTGCGCGATTACGTCGGCTGGACGATCGACGCGAGCAAGGCGCTCGGCGTCAAGGTGGTCAACCCCGGCGGCATCTCGGCGTTCAAGTTCAACCAGCGCTCGCTAAACGTCGACGAGCCGCACGCGCACTACGGCATCACGCCGCGCGACGTGCTGCGCACGCTGACGCGCGCGCTGACCGAGCTGCGCGTGCCGCATCCGCTGCACGTGCACACGAGCAACCTCGGCGTGCCCGGCAACCTCGCCTCGACCATCGCGACGATGGACGCCGCCGACGGTCTGCCGATCCATCTGACGCATATCCAGTTTCACAGCTATGGCACCGAGGGTTCGCGCAAGTTTTCGTCGGGCGCGCGGCAGATTGCCGAGGCCGTGAACGCGCGGCGGAACGTGTCGATCGACGTCGGCCAGATCATCTTCGGACAGACCGTCACGGCCTCCGGCGACACGATGATGCAGTTCCGCAACGCGCCGCTCGCGCGGCCGCACAAGTGGGTGGTGGGCGATATCGAGTGCGACGCGGGTTGCGGCGTGCTGCCGTTCCGTTATCGCGAACAGAGCTACGTGAACGCGCTGCAATGGATCATCGGCCTCGAAATCTTCCTGCTCGTCGACGACCCGTGGCGCGTCGCGATGACCACCGATCATCCGAACGGCGGACCGTTCACGAGCTATCCGCATCTGATCCGCCTGCTGATGGACAAGCCGTTTCGCGATGAGCAGTTGGCGAAGCTGCATCCCGAGGCGCAGGTCGCCAGTGCGCTGCCGGAGCTCAAGCGCGAATTCTCGCTGTACGAGATCGCGATCATCACGCGCGCCGGTCCCGCGCGTCTGCTCGGTCTGCGCGATCGCGGCCATCTCGGCGCGGGCGCGGCGGCGGACATCGCCGTCTATCGCGACGAGCCGGACCGCGAGCGGATGTTCACGTCGCCGGCCTATGTGTTCAAGGACGGCGAACTGGTCGCGCGCGACGGCACGCTGGTCGCGACGCCGACGGGCGGCATCCATTTCGTCGCGCCGCAATTCGATCGCGGCATCGAGACAACGCTGCGCGCGTATAGCGACGCGAACCTCGCGAGCAACTTCGCGCACGCCGCGATCAGCGACGACGAAGCCTGCCGTTGCTGCCGCGGCGGACGACTATTGCCCGTCGAATGTCTAACCTGACGCGGCCACGATGAACACTCCCGCCCCGCTCGACATCAACGGCACCGCGATCGACGCGACCTTCGCCGAAGCGTTTCCGATGAAGGCGACCCGGCTCGTGATCACCGCGCACACGGCGACGTGGGCGATGCACGCGGCGAACTCGCTGGCGGGCTTCGCGACCTCGGTGATCGGTTGCGGCTGCGAGGCGGGCGTCGAGCGTGCGCTCGCGCCCGCTGCCACGCCCGACGGCCGGCCCGGCGTCGCGGTGCTGTTGTTCGCGGTGTCGTCGAAGGAGCTCGCGAAGCAGATCGGGCGGCGCGTCGGCCAGTGCGTGCTCACCTGCCCGAGCACGGCCGTCTACGGCGGCATCGATCCGGCCACGAGCCGCGCGCCGCTGTCGGACCCGGCGCCGCTCGGCAGCGGGCTGCGCTTTTTCGGCGACGGCTGGCAGATCGCGAAGATGATCGACGCAGGGAACGGACCCACGCGTTACTGGCGCGTGCCGGTGATGGACGGCGAGTTCGTCTGCGAAGACATGGCGGCGACGGTCAAGGCCGTCGGCGGCGGCAACCTGCTGCTGCTCGCGCGCGACCTCGGCGCTGCGCTCGCGGCGGCCGAAGCCGCGGTCGCCGCGATGCGCCGGCTGCCGAACGTGATCATGCCGTTTCCCGGCGGCATCGTGCGCTCGGGCTCGAAGATCGGCTCGAAGTACGCGGGTGCGACCGCGTCGACCAACGACGCGTTCTGCCCGAGCCTGATCGGCCTCGCGCGGCGCAGCGAGTTGAGCGCGGACGTTGGCTGCGTGCTGGAGATCGTCATCGACGGTCTGACCGACGCCGACGTCGGCGCGGCGATGACGGCCGGGATCGGCGCGGCCGCCGGACTCGGCCGCGCGGCCGGCGTACTGCGCATTTCGGCGGGCAACTACGGCGGCAAGCTCGGGCCGTACCACTTTCATCTGCACGAACTGGCGGCGGGGCTCAACGGGGGTCACGCATGAGCACGACCACGTTGCGCGTGAAAACACCACCCGGCTTTCGCGTCGATGCCGCAGCGCTGTCACCCTCGGCGCTGGCCAGCATGAGCGTGGCCGAGATCGAGCGCATCGTGCTGCCGGCCGGCAACGAGCGCTGCGAGGTCGGCGACGTCTTCGAGGTTTCGCGCGACGACGCGCCTGCCTCCGGCGACGACATGGCCACGCTGCTGATCGACGACGCCGCGCGGTGGCTGGACCGGCTCGGCGCGCAGCTGGACGGCGGACGGCTCGTCGCGCGCGGCTCGGTCGGCGACTACAGCGGCTTCAGAATGAGCGGCGGCTTGCTTGAAATCGACGGCGACGCGGGGCACTTCACCGGCTGCGAAATGCGCGGCGGACGCGTGACGGTGCGCGGCGACAGCGGCGACTTCGCCGCCGGCGCACTGACGGGCGATATGGAAGGCATGAGCGGCGGCACGCTGACGATCCACGGCAACGCCGGCGCGCGGCTCGCCGACCGGATGCGCCGCGGCCTCGTGCTGGTCGGCGGCAACGCGGGCGACTTCGCGGCGTCGCGGCTGGTGGCGGGGACCGTCGGCGTGGCGGGGCAACTGGGCGCGCATTATGCCTATGCAATGAGGCGTGGCACGCTGCTGCTCGCGCAACGGCCAGAGCCACTGCCGCCCCCTACTTTCACCGGCGGCGGACACGGTTTCGACGTATTCTGGTCATTGCTCATACGCAGTCTCGCGGCCGAAATCGCGCCGTTTTCGCAGTGGCGCGCGGACCGTCTGCCGGTCCGCTTCACGGGCGACCTCGCGGTCGACGGCCGCGGTGAAATACTGATCGTCGGCTGAGCCAGCTATGTCAGCCGCGACTGAAACGGTGTTCGGCAAAAAAGAAACGTCCCGCAACGATGTTGCATGGAGACAGGGCATGAGGACAGCGGATTCTGCAAACGCGAAGCCTGATATCGACGTCAACGCAAATGCCAGCGCCGGCGGCCCGCGCTATGCCGGGCTGCTGATCGCGCTGCACTGGCTGATCGCGCTCGGCATCGTCGGGCTGCTCGCACTCGGGCTTTATATGGTCGGCTTGCCGAAGGGCTTGCCTGTCAAGGCGACGCTGATCAATCTGCACAAGTCGCTCGGACTGACGGTTTTCCTGCTGGTGCTTTTGCGCATCGTCGCGCGGCTGGTCCTTCACCGGCCTCCGCTGCCGCCGATGCCACCGTGGCAACGCGCCG
The DNA here is from genome assembly GCF_014201055.1 of Paraburkholderia sp. CI2. Lineage (NCBI taxonomy): Bacteria > Pseudomonadati > Pseudomonadota > Betaproteobacteria > Burkholderiales > Burkholderiaceae > Paraburkholderia > Paraburkholderia sp. CI2. The sequence goes on along the minus strand of NZ_JACHDL010000003.1, from coordinate 246,787 downwards.
CCGCGCGCACTACGCAGGGTCTTTTATATGTCGGCATGGTGGCGATGCCGCTTGCCGGGTATCTCGGCTCGTCGTTCAACACCTACGGCACGCGCTTCTGGGGCATCCTGCTGCCGAAGTGGGGCTGGGACGACGCGCATCTGCGCGCACTGTTCTTCGGCCTTCACCACGCCATCGGCTTCGCGCTGATCGTGCTGATCGTGCTGCACGTGGCGGGCGCGATCAAGCATCAGTGGATCGATCGCGACAACCTGCTCGCGAGGATGCTGCCATGACGATGCGAGGCTTATCGCGCCACACGCAGGCAGCCGCCGCGCTCGAAGTCCATACGCTGCGCACGCGCGATGGCCATCGCGTGTGGTATGCGCTGGCCGGCGCGCGCGACGGCGTGCCGGTCGCGGTGCTGCACGGCGGCCCAGGCAGCGGCAGTCAGCCCGGCGTGCTGCGGCTGTTCGATCTGCAGCGCTTTCGCGTCGTGCTGATCGACCAGCGCGGCACCGGTGCCTCGACGCCGCGCGGCAGCGTGCGCCACAACCGCACCGACTATCTGATCGCCGATCTCGAAGCGATTCGCGCGCGGCTCGGCTTCGCGCGCTGGGGCGTACTCGGTGGATCGTGGGGCGCGGCGCTCGCGCTCGCGTATGCGGGGCAGTGTCCGCGGTCGGTGACGGGCGTCGTGCTGCGCGGCCTGTTCCTGACGTCCGAGCGCGAAGTGCGCGGTTTGTTCATCGCGTCACGCAAGCGTGCGCCGCGTGCGTGGTCAAAACTGCGTGCCGCTGCTCGCTGCGAGCAGCCCGCGACACTGGCCGCGCGTTGCGGCGAGACCTTGCAATACGGCGCGAATGAAGCGCGGCAACGCGCGCTCGCGCTGGCCTGGCGCGACTATGAAAACGCGGTGCTCGCGAGCGCATCGCCGCGAGGCGCCGCACAACGACGTGCGAACCTGCGAAACCCACGCGAATCCCAACGCCACGCGCGCAAGCTGATCGGCAAATACCGGATTCAGGCGCACTACCTCGCGCATCGCTGTTGGCTCGGCGAGACGCGTTTGCTGTCGCTCGCGAGCCGCGCGGCGGCGGCCGGGGTATCGATTGCGGCCGTGCACGGTGCGCGCGATCCGGTGTGTCCGCGCGGCAATCTGCGACGTCTGTCGCGCGCGGTTCCGTCGGCACGCGTCGAGTCTGTGAGCGCGGCGGGTCATCTGGCGAGCGACCCCGCGCTGCATGCATGCGTCGCGCAGGCGCTCACCGCGATGTTCACTCCCACCGTCGAAGAGGGGCGCAGCAGCATGCGTCGCGCGGCATGAAGATCAAGGTACTCGGCTCGTCGGCGGGCGGCGGCTTTCCGCAGTGGAACTGCAATTGCCGCAATTGCGACGGAGTGCGTCGCGGCACGGTGAAGGCGACGCGCCGCACGCAGTCGTCGATCGCGGTCAGCGCGAACGGCGAGGACTGGCTGCTCGTCAATGCATCGCCCGATCTGCTCGCGCAGATCGCCGCGCATCCCGAACTGCAACCAGCGCGGCGCGCGCGCGACAGCGGCATCGCCGCAGTGCTCGTGATCGACGCGCAGATCGACCACGTGACCGGCCTCTTGATGCTGCGCGAACGCGACACCCCGCTGCCGCTATACGCAACCGATGCGGTCTGGCAAGACCTCCGCTCCGGCTTTCCAGTCGCGCCGATCCTGTCGCACTACTGCGGAGTCGAGCACCGCCGTATCGCGCTCGACGGCGCGCCGCTCGCCGTCGACGCGCTGCCCGGCATCCGCATCGACGCGCTGCCGCTGTCGAGCAAGGCGCCGCCGTACTCGCCGCATCGCGATGCGCCGGAGCGCGGCGACAACATCGGACTCGTGCTGACGAACCTGCAATCGGGCCGGCGCGTGTTCTACGCGCCGGGGCTCGGCGCGATCGAGCCGCACGTGCTGGCGACGATGCGCGAGGCCGATCTGCTACTCGTCGACGGCACGCTGTGGACCGGCGACGAAATGATCCGCCTCGGCCTGTCGAAGAAGACCTCGGCGGATATGGGCCATCTGCCGCAGAGCGGCGCAGGCGGCATGATCGAAACACTCGATTCGCTCGGCGCGAAACGCAAAGTGCTGATCCATATCAACAACACGAATCCGATCCTGATCGAAGACGGCCCCGAGCGGCGCACGCTAGGCGAGCATGGCATCGAGGTCGCGTACGACGGAATGAGCTTCGAGCTTTGAGGCGCGCAGTGAAGAGTACGGAGTGATGCGGTAACGAGGCGCAGCTGTGAACGACGATAAAACGGAGACGGCATGAACGCGAAAGACATTCAGGACACGACACGAACAACACCAACACGCGACGTGAGTACCACGGGAACTCAAGGCATCGACCGACCCGCCTGGAGCCGTGAAGAATTCGAGGCGCAGTTGCGCGCGAAGGGCACCGCCTATCACATCCACCATCCGTTCAACGTGAAGATGAATAGCGGCGGCTGCTCGCGCGAGCAGATTCGCGGCTGGGTCGCGAACCGCTTCTACTACCAGATCAACATTCCGCTGAAGGATGCGGCCGTGCTGTCGAACTGTCCGGACCGCGAGACGCGCCGCCGCTGGGTGCTGCGCATTCTCGATCACGACGGCTACGATGGCGCGGAAGGCGGCATCGAAACCTGGGCGCGTCTCGCGGATGCGGTCGGCCTCACGCGCGACGAACTGTGGTCGCTCGAACACGTGACGCCGGGCGTGCGCTTCGCCGTCGACGCGTATGTGAATTTCGCGCGCCGCGCGCCGTGGCAGGAAGCGGTGTGCTCGTCGCTGACCGAAATGTTCGCGCCGCAGGTGCATCGCGACCGGCTCGCGCGCTGGCCCGAGCACTATCCGTGGATCGAAGCGGAGGGCCTCGCGTATTTCCGTTCGCGCATCTCACTCGCGCAGCGCGATGTGCAGCACGGACTCGAGGTCACGCTTGCCCATTTCACGCGACGCGATCAGCAGGAACGGGCGCTCGACATCCTGCAGTTCAAGCTCGACATTCTGTGGACCATGCTCGACGCGATCGAGAAGGCGTTTGCGCAATGAACGACTCGACACGCGCCGACCCCGCCACGCCGCTCGCGATCGCGAAGCCATTCCGCCTGCAATGGGAGCCCGCGCAGAACGCGCACGTGCTGCTGTACCCCGAGGGCATGGTGAAGCTCAATCAAAGCGCGGGAGAAATCCTCAAGCGCTGCGACGGCACACGCGACATCGATACGCTGATCGCCGACCTCGAACAGGCGTTCAACACGACCGGCATCGGCAGCGAGGTGCGGGCCTTCATCGCCGACGCGCATGGGCGCGGCTGGCTGGAGTAGCGCGATGACCGATCTTTCTCAAGCTGGCTCTCAACCCGGCGCGCAAGTGCAAAGCGACGCGGCCGCCGTCGTGCCGCCGCCGCTGTGGCTGCTCGCGGAGCTGACCTATCGCTGTCCGCTGCATTGCGCGTTCTGCTACAACCCGCTCGACTACACCGATCACAACCGCGAACTGACCACCGGGCAATGGCTCGACGTGCTGCGCGAGGCGCGCGCGCTCGGCGCGGTGCAGCTCGGCTTTTCGGGCGGCGAGCCGCTGGTGCGCGACGACGTCGAAGTACTCGTCGAAGAAGCGCACAGGCTCGGCTTCTACACGAACCTGATCACGTCGGGCGTCGGTCTCACCGATCAGCGCCTCGGCGATCTGAAGGCCGCCGGGCTCGATCACATCCAGTTGTCCTTCCAGGATTCGACGCAGCAGTTGAACGACTTCCTGAGCAGCACGCGCACCTTCGAACTGAAGCAGCGCGTCGCCGTCGCGCTCAAGCGGCACGGCTTTCCGATGGTGATGAACTGCGTGCTGCATCGCTACAACCTGCCGCATGTCGACAAGATCATCGAGATGGCATTGGCTCTCGGCGCCGAATATCTGGAGCTGGCGAACACGCAGTTCTACGGCTGGGCGCGCGAGAACCAGGCGCAACTGATGCCGACGCAACAGCAGCTCGAAGAAGCCGAAGCGGTGGTCGCGCGCTATCGCCGCACGCATGGCCAGCGCTGCAAGATCTTCTTCGTCGTGCCCGACTACTTCGAGCGCCGCCCGAAGCGCTGCATGAACGGCTGGGGCGCGGTGTTCCTCGGCGTCGCGCCCGACGGCGCCGCGCTGCCGTGTCACGCGGCGCGCGGCCTGCCCGGCCTGACGCTGCCGAACGTGAAGGACATGCCGTTGCGCGAGATCTGGTACGACAGCGACGCGTTCAACCGCTTTCGGGGTTTGCGGTGGATGAAGGAGCCATGCCGCAGCTGCGATGAAAAGGACCGCGACCTCGGCGGCTGCCGCTGCCAGGCCTACCTGCTGACCGGGGACGCGGCCAACGCCGACCCGGTCTGCGACAAGTCGCCGTTTCACGACACCGTGGTCAAGATCGTGCGGCGTGCAGCATCGGGATCTGCATCCGAAACCGGGGCGACAGCAGCGGCCCGCGAACAGCCGATCCTGTTCCGCAACGACGCCAACTCACGCAAGTTCGCGGCCGCTGCCCGCGAGCCCGACGCCGGCGGCGATAACCGGACGTCACCCGGAGTCCAATCATGAGTGCCGACACCATCTCCGTTCTGCTCGTCGACGACCATGCGGTCGTGCGCGAAGGCTACCGGCGTCTGCTCGAACTGAATGCCGACGTCGAGGTGTGCGGCGAAGCGGGCGACGCCGCGCAGGCCTACCAGCGTTTTTGCGCGCTGCGGCCCGACGTGGTCGTGATGGATGTGGCGCTGCCGGGCGCAAGCGGCATCGAAGCGATGCGGCGCATGCTCGCGCGCGAACCGGATGCGCGCGTGCTGATCTTTAGCGTGCACGAGGAATCGATCTTCGTGCGGCGCGCGCTCGACGCGGGCGCGCTCGGCTACGTGACCAAGGCGAGCGCGCCCGACGTGCTGGTCGAAGCGGTGCGCTCGATTGCGCGGCGTGCCCGCTACCTGAGCCCGGACATCTCGCAGGCGCTCGCGCTGCGCACCGCGTTCAACGAAGGGCCGCCGGGGCGTCAGTTGTCGGCGCGCGAGTTCGAGGTGCTGCGGCTGCTCGTGCAGGGCTATACGCTGCCGAGCATCGCCGAAAAGCTGGGCTTGAGTCAGAAAACGGTGGCCAACCACCAATCGGTGATCCGGCAGAAGTTCGGCGCCGACAACGGCGTACAGCTTGCGCAGATGGCAAGCCGCCTCGGGCTTCAGTTCACGGGCTCGGCCAGCCCCGCCTGAGCGGGCACGCGCGCGCAGAACAGAAAACCGCGCTGCGGCTCGCTCGCGATGTGAAATTCGCCGCCGAGCGCCTCGACGCGTTCGCGCATGCCGATCAGCCCGAGCCCACTGCGCGGCTTCGTCAGATCGGTGCCGGGGCCGTCGTCGGCCATCGTGACGACGATCTCGTCGATCTGCGCGCCGTTGTGTTCGCGCGGCGCGCGCACCATGAACAGTTCGACACGCGAGCGGCGCGCGAACTTCGACACATTCGTCAGTCCTTCCTGCACGAGCCGGTACAGCGTGATCGTCAACGCATCGCTGAGGCCGCTGAAATCCCCTTCGATCGTCATCGAGAACGACGCCTCGGGCAAGCGCTCGCGCCAGCCGTCGACGCAATGTTCGAGCGCGGTCGGCAAGCCGAATTCGTCGAGACCGATCGGCCGCAGGCGGCGGATCATGCCGCCGATCTCGCGGTACACATGCGTCGCGCTCTGCATCAGCCCAAGCGCGATGCGATGAATTTCCGGCTCGCGCTCGCCCGATAGATCGCGGATGCGCGCCGCGTCGAGCGAGATCGCGTTCAGGTATTGACCCAGCTCGTCGTGCAGTTCGCGCGCCAGATGGCGGCGCTCCAGTTCCTGCGCCTGCAGCGCCTGACTGGCAAGGCGCCGGTTGTCGGCGAGCAGCCGTTCGGCCTGTTCCTCGAGCACGCGGCGATGGCGCAGTTCGCGGCGCGCATCGCGATAGCGGCGCCACGCGAACCACGCGAGCGCGATCGACAGCACGAACAGCGCGCCCGGCAACTCGTCGAGCTGGAAGCGCTCCATGCCACGCGTGAACCGGTAGACCTTCTCGCTGAGATCGAAGGCGGCGCCGAGCACCGCCGCGAGCACGGTCACGGCGACGACCCAGCCGAGGTCGCGCCATATCGGCGACGATGGCGGCGCTCGGTCAGCGGAAGAGGAATGGATCGGTTCGCTTGACATGACGCTTGCATTCTACTCAGCGCCGGCACACGCAGCGGGTTTTGCGCGAGTTTGGGAACGCTTCCCCCGCAGATCGGGAAAAGCTCCCGCGCGGCTTACAGACGCGTATGCGAAGCTTTACACCAACGTCAAGCAACGCGCGACACGCGTACCAATCAAGCCGGCAGGAGACAATAACGATGAGCATGCGATCACAAGCACGCCGCAAACGCCGGCTTCAGCGGCGTGCCGGCATCACCTTCTGCGTCGGCGGCGCGCTCGCCGGTCTGTCCACGAGCGTATGGGCGCAGGCGGAGCCGCCAGTCGCGGCGTCGGCGCCGGCCTCGGCGTCTTCCGCTGCGTCTTCCGCTGCGTCTTCCGCTGCGTCTTCCGCTGCCTCGTCCGGCACAGCCGACGGCAACGCCAACAGCAACACCACACCCACCACGACGCTCGCGCCGATCGTCGTCGTAGGCACCACGCCGCTGCTCGGCATCGGCACACCGCTCACGCTGGTGCCGGCCAACGTGCAGACGGTCCACGCGGCCGATATCCAACGGCAGGGCCGCCAGACACTCAGCGACTATCTCGCGGCGAATCTGCCTAGCGTCACGATCTCCGACGCGCAGGGCAACCCGTATCAGATGAACCTGTTCTATCGCGGCTTCACCGCGTCGCCGCTGCTGGGCACGCCGCAAGGTTTGTCGGTATTCGTCGACGGCGTGCGCGTGAACGAACCGTTCGGCGACGTCGTGAACTGGGACCTGCTGCCGCAACAGGCGATCGACACGATGCAGCTGATCCCCGGCTCCAATCCGACTTTCGGCTTCAATACGCTCGGCGGCGCGCTGTCGATCACGACGAAAAACGGCAAGGACAACCCGGTCGGCGAGGCCGAAATTCAGGGCGGCTCGTGGGGACGCAAGGCCGCGCAGATCGAACAGGGCGGCACGATCGGCCAGAACCTCGACTACTACTTCACCGCCAACGCCGCGAACGACAACGGCTGGGCCGAGCAGAACGAGAGCCGCATCCGCCAGGCGTTCGGCAAGCTGCGCTATACCGACGCCGACACGACGCTGTCGTTATCGGCCGGCGGCGCGGACAACGATCTGCACGGCGCGCAAACCATTCCGCGCTCGTTCCTCGGTAACCCCAGGCAACCGTACACGTATCCCGATCAGAATCAGAACAGCGCCGGCTACCTGACGCTGTCGGGCGATCATTACTTCAACGACACCGTCGAGCTGAGCGGCAACGCGTACTACCGGCACTTTCGCAATGCCAACACCAGCAGCAACGTCAACAACGACTACGGCACGATCAATCCCGACGGCACCGTCGACACGTTGCAGGCGACCAACGTACAGTCCACCGTGACGACCGACAGCTACGGCGCGAGCCTGCAACTGACGCTGCTCGGCAAGCTCGGCGGCATGCAGAACCAGTTCATCGCGGGCATGGCCGTCGATGCCGCCGACTCGCGCTTCACGCAGTCGTCGCAGGACGCGACGTTTACCGATTCGCGCGCGACGGTCGGCATCGGGAATTTCGCTCAGCAGACCAACGCGAACACGCACAACACGAACTACGGCATCTACCTGACGGACACGCTTTCGCTGACGCCGCAGTGGTCGCTGACGCTGTCGGGCCGCTACAACTGGGCCGATGCGACGATCGGCGACGAATCCGGCACGCAGCCGCAGCTCGACGGCCACCATACGTTCTCGCGCTTCAATCCGGCGGTCGGCATCAACTGGAATCCGACGCCGGCGCTCACCGCCTACGCGACCTACAACGAGGGCATGCGCTCGCCGACCGCGATCGAGCTGGCCTGCGCAGATCCGAACGCGCCGTGTTCGCTGCCGAACGACTTCATCTCCGATCCGTCGTTGCAGCCGGTCATTTCGAAGACCTATGAAGTCGGCGCGCGCGGCAGGATCGGCGGCAACACGACATGGAGCGCGGCTGCCTACAGCACGACGCTCGACAACGACATCGAGTTCATCAGCAGCAACGGCGCGGGCAGTTCGCAGGGGTTTTTCCAGAACGTCGGGCGCACGCGCCGGCAAGGTGTCGAACTGGCTGGGCAGACGAAGTACGGTCCGTTCACGGTGACCGGCAGCTATAGCTACGTCAATGCGACCTACCAGTCGACATGGGTCGAAAGCAGCCCCAGCAACTCGAGCGCCGACGCGAACGGCAACATCACCGTGCATCCCGGCGACCACATCCCGAGCATTCCGGCGACGACCGTCAAGCTGCGGCTCGATTACGCGGCCACCGCGAAATGGCGAATCGGCACGAATCTGACGTGGCGCGGCAGCATCTACGCGCAGGGCGACGAGAACAACCAGGACGTGAACGGCAAGATCTCCGGCTATCTGTTGATCGATATGGACACCAGCTACCAGGTGACGAAGCAGTTGCAGGTGTTCGCGTCGGTGTCGAACCTGCTCGACAAGCGCTATGCGAGCTTCGGCGCGCTCGGGGAGAACTTCTTTACCGGACCGGGCAATACGTTCAACGGCACGGCGCCGGTCAACGAGCAGTTCGTCGGGCCGGGTGCGCCGAGGGGGTTCTGGGTGGGGATGAGGTATGCGTGGAAGTAGTGGCGTCTGGCGTGGCGGATCGCATGGCTTCACTCTTTCCGCCACCTGAGGCTTTATCACGAGCGCACTGCCCGGGAACGCTCGGATTTTGAGGAATATGTACGCCTCGTCGCGGCACCCGTAAGCCCGGCGTCTGATGCCTAACGACTTCGTGCTCGCGGGATCGAGTTGATAAGCGACGTGGCCGATGCTCAGTCGTGGTGGTGCCGCTTGCCTGCGTGACCCGCCTTTAAATGGCCCCGCCGAAACGGGTCGTTCAATCCGTTTTTATCGAATAGAGGTCGCGCAGGATTTCGTTTTGCTGCTTGCGAATTGAATAATGGCAACGCGCTCCCGTGACATCGTACATATCCACGTGTGTTTTTGGCGGTTCTTCAATATTCCAATCATAAGCTAGTTTAGGGGCTAGATCGCAAGCCTTTGCCGATTCATCTTGTGCGCGCATGTACCGATCGAGCTCAGCCTTGCTCGCGCCTTGGATGCCTCGTGCGGATTTAATTGAATTCGCCAGTTTCTTGTTGTCGACTTCAAGGGATCTTGCATGATGCTCATAGCAATCAAAATCTCCAAATCCGCCACCGCCCAGGTACTGCATGCAATTCGAATCGTTGATCACCTCATCGGCAAATATCGGCCGAAAGCTGCAAAGCGCCATGACTAGCAAGAAGCACCTCCAAAATTTATTCAATGTCGATACCTCTGCCATGTCGAGCATCACCTGACGATTACCAGGAATACCGGTAATGAGGGGACGCTCAATGTCCAGTCTCTCCTTACGACAAGGACCAGGGATCGACCTTGCCACCCTCGATCACGAAATGCTTCGCGTCGGGATTCGAGGGGAATAGGCGCCAGTCCTCATCATCAGGTATCGCATCCGCAAGAATGACTAGTCGCATATCTCTTGCCAGCAAAATGACGGCATCACCGTTCTCGCCCGCCTCGATATTCAAAACAGCCGTTGGGCCATGTGTCACAAGGAGATCACGGATTCGTTCCGTTGTCACTCTCGTTCTCTCTTCAGACGCTGCGAAGTCCGAATAAGACGCAACGATCACGTGTCCCTGCTCGATGCGCCAGTCGCACTGAATATGGAGCGCCCAATCGCCCAGATACTTGATGGTTCCTCTGCCGGTCTTTACCTCCCGAAGCGGACCGAACTGTAACGTAAGCATGTCGGCCGCGTGCGCCACTCCGCTAACGTTAAGCCCGATCAAGGCGGAAAGGTGAAGTCCTACCTGCTCTTTCGTATCGATCATTCCAATTTGTCTCCAAACAGGTCCAGGGCCCGCTCCATCATGCCGTGATACTCAAGATCGTCCATCTGAATATCGTAGTGAAGGCGGCGTGCTTGATTCTTGCTTAGTCCAAGTGCTTTGACCACCGCCTTAAATTGCTTGTTCTGCGCCTGATTGTTACCGGGCCGACCATCGGCGCCGGCGAGCTGCACAGCGTCGCCGTCCGGCATGTCGGGCTGATAGACGAACGACTGAGCACTGCCGAGATTCTCCGGCACGCGCGGGCTGCTGCCATAGAGCGAGCTTGCCATCCTCGCGTCGTCCGCTTGTCGTGAGCGCCCGTGACAATCGCACGCCCATGCGGTGCCCAGGGCTACGGCCATCTCGTAACCGTTTGAATACGACTTCAGCCTATCGAACGGAAACCATTCGCCGGTTTCGATGTTCAGCGCCATTGCGGATGGCATTGGCGGAAAGTTTGAGTAGATCGAATAGGTGATACGGCAAAGCAGGCATTCTTCCTCGTCCCCAGTGCCGTCCTGTTTCTGTTGTTTCATTTGACCTCTTCTGATTTTCCAGAAAACACCCGACGAATTAACCATCCGAAGGAGTCACGGTCAACAGTTTTAATTTAAGATAGATCCGTTTTGACAAACATTGATAATAAACGTCAAAAAAACGGCAGACCTGTGACTCCCGGCTCTACCACGACAAAACACTAACCGGTTCTGTCGGCATTCCAATGAAGGTGGCTTGAGGGCGCTTTTTTTCAATTACACGGCGAGAAGCAGACGTTTATTCGTTTGCATATCTCTTCTGCAAATATTGACGCTTTGCGTCAATCAGACAATTCCTGTTTTTGATTTCTGTTGTTGCTTCGCACTGCATTGACAATTTTTAACTTACCCGAGCGGTGGCATGAGGTATTTTTCGGCAGGTTAAAAAAATACGCTATGCCGAATGAACAAGAACATGTTCAGGCTGGTTTTCAGCCGGTGCCGGAGTATGCTCGTCGCTGTTGCGGAAACCGCCATTGCCCACTGCAGCGCAAGTCAGGGCGAGACCCATTCATCGGCCTCACGGCGCCCGATCACACTGTTCGCCATGCGTCACGCAGCTTTCGCCGCGCTGGTGCTGTGCGGACTCGCACCTGTTCTCGCGGATGCGCAGATCGTGCCCTCGGGCGCGCACGCGCCGAATGTCATCCAGACGCGCAATGGCCTGCCGCAGGTCGATATCAACAAGGCGTCGAATGCGGGTGTTTCGATTAATACGTATTCGCAGTTCGATGTGCAGAAAAACGGCGCGATCCTGAACAACTCGCCCGTTATCACGAACACGCAACTCGCAGGACAGGTGAGTGGTAACCCGAATCTTTCGCCAGGCCAGTCCGCGCGGATCATTCTCAACCAGGTCAACAGCAATTCGCCCAGCCAGTTGCGCGGCTATCTCGAAGTGGCGGGCAACAGGGCCGAAGTCGTCGTGGCAAACGGTTCGGGGATCGTGGTCGATGGCGGCGGCTTCATCAATACCACGCGCGGCATTCTCACCACCGGTACGCCGATGCTCGATGCGGGCGGCAACCTGAGCGGTTTCAACGTAACTGGCGGCATGATTACCGTCCAGGGCGCGGGCCTGGACGCGACCAATATTGATCAGGTAGACCTGATCTCCCGCGCGGTGGAGGCTAACGCGGCCATCCGTGCCAACGGCCTGAATGTCATCACCGGCGCAAATCAGGTCAATCACGACACGCTGGCCGCGACGCCCATCGCAGGCAGCGGCGCAGCGCCAGGTGTGTCCATCGACGTGAGCCAGCTTGGCGGAATGTACGCCAATCGTATCGTTCTGGTCAGCAATGAATACGGTGTCGGGGTGTCCAATGCGGGCGTGATCGCCGCCCAGGCGGGTGACCTGACGCTCACGACGCAGGGCGGGCTGGTTCTCACCGGCAAGACAACCGCGAGCGGCAATCTTGCGATGTCAGCGGCGGGCGATGTGGACAACAGCGGCTCGACCTACGCGCAGCAGAACCTGACCATCAGTGCGGGGAACGTCACGTCAACCGGCACCCTCGGCGCGGGCATCAATGCGGATGGCAGCGTCGCCGAGAGCGGCGACCTGACCCTGAGCGCGGCAGATACCCTTTCCGCAACAGGCCAGAACATCGCGGGTGGCAATGCCACGCTTCAGGGCAACAACGTAACGCTTACGGGCAGCCAGAGCGCCGCTAACGGCGCGCTCAATGTTTCCGCCGCGCAGACGCTTGACACCAGTGCGGCAACGCTCAACGCGACGCAGCTATCTCTGGCGGCAGCGAACCTCACCAACCACGGCGGCACGCTAACGCAGACCGGCACCGGGCCGACTACCGTCAATGTGTCCGGTACGTTCGACAACACGCACGGATCGCTGGCGACGAACAGTTCCAGCCTCACGCTCGCGCCCGCTGCGCTCATCAACGACGGCGGCAGGATTACGGATTCCGGGACCGGCACCCTGTCCATTGCCACCGGTTCGCTGTCGAACAACGCGGGCACCATCGCCACGAATGGCTCGCTGGATGTCCACGGGGGCGTGGTATCGAACCGGGGCGGGACGCTGGCGGGGCAATCGTCCGCGACGTTTCAGGTGGCCTCGCTCGATAACAGCGCAGGCGGCTATGTCGGCGCACACGACGTATCGATAACCGGCACGGGCACACTGAACAACGCGGGCGGCACGGTGCAGGCCGACGACGTGCTCGACGTGTCAGCGCAGAGCGTTGCGAACGATGGCGGCACGATTGCGAACGGCGGCACAGGGGCTACGACGGTGAGCGCCAGCGGTGCACTCACGAACACCGGCAACGGACTGATCGGCGGCAACGGTGACGTGTCCGTCGCGGGAGGCAGCGTCAACAATGCGGGCGGCACGCTCACCGCATCCGGCGCGACAACCGTCCAGTCCGGCAGCACGCTCGACAATTCAGCGGGTCTGATCCAGGGTAACGGCAGCGTATCGGCCTCGGCATCCGGTGCGCTCGTCAATACCGGTGGCCAGATCGAATCGGACGGCGCGGGTACGACATTGCAGGTGTCGGGCGCATCGGTGGACAACACGAATGGCCGTATCGCCAATGTCGGCACAGGCGCGACGACCATCAGCGCGGCAACCATCACGAACGCCAACACGGGCGGCTTGAGCGGTGCCGGCACGATCGGCGGCAACGGTGACGTGACTGTGAACGCGCAGACGCTGTCGAACATGGACGGCGCACAGATCGTGTCAGGTCACGACCTGACGCTGAACGCGACGCAGTCGGTGAGTAACACGGACGGCACACTCTCGGGTGCGAATAACCTCACGCTCGACCAGGCAGGCGCGAGGCTGGTGAACCAGAATGGTTCGATCCACGCCAACGGTGCGCTCGGTCTGAACGTGGCGATGCTCGACAACACGTCGGGACGGATCGGCAATGACAACGGTAGTGGTGGCAGCGTTGCCATCACGGCTGGCACGCTGGCCAACCAGGGCGGCGCAATCGGCAGCGACCAGGACCTGAGCGTCGCGACGAACCAGCTGACCGGTGACGGCCGCATCGTGGCGGGCCGTGACGGCGCAGTAACCATCAATGCCGACTACACGCTCGACACCGCCAACCTGATCCAGGCGAATCACGATCTGAGCTTCACGACAGCAGGCAGCTTCACGAACCAGGGGACCCTCGGCGCGGTCAACGCGCTGACGGTCAATGCGGCGAACGTGGACAACCAGGCGGGCGCGGACCTCAATTCGGCCAGCACCACCGTCAACGCGGCGAACGCGATCACCAATGAAGGCCGCATCGAGGGCGACACCGTTACGACGAATAGCGCCACTCTGACCAACACCGCCACCCTCATCGGCAACACGGTCACGCTCAACGGCAGCCAGTCTATTATCAACACCGGGGCGGCCGCCATCATGGCCGCCGCTTCGCAACTGAACCTGTACTCGCCCGGCGATATCTCGAACACGGGCGGCGCGAACCTGTTCAGCCTGGGCAATATCAACATCGCCGCCGACGCGACGCGCGACGGTAACGGTCTGCTCGCGAACCGCTCGAATTCGCTCACCAACGACCAGTCCACCATCGAGGCGCAGGGCAATATCGAAGTCGCGACGCAGACGCTGACGAACTCGCGGCCCGCGCCCACCGTTGAGACAGTGACAACCGATGTTGAGACTGAACACCAGACCAAGCGCGGCAAGTACATCATCTGTCCGACCGGTGGTCCGATTCCGGCCTGTTCCAATCCCACCTGGAGCGATGGCTACAAGAATCCGCTCGACGCAACGTTCAGCGCCTCGCAGATCGTGTCGCAGAGCTCGGGGCCGAATGCGACCGACAACGTGCTGGTGGTCAACGTCAACGGCCAGCAACAGACGATCTGGTACAACACGCTGACGAAGAACGCTGACGGTTCGGTCACCGTCAACTACTGGGACGACTACGACCCGAACATCAACTACCTGCCGTCGACCGAATACCCGACGTTCAGCGGTGGACATAATGGTTATCAGGTCGTCGAGGTCGCGAGAGACACGACGACCGCCACGCAGCAGGACCAGGTAACCGGTCCGCAGGCCCAGCAGGCGCAACTGCTGGCGGGCGGCAACCTGACGCTGGCGAACGTCGGTACGCTCAACAACAGCTATAGTGCGATCGCAGCGGGCGGCTCGATCCAGATCGGCGCCAGCCAGCAGGATGGGGAAATCGGCAACGGCAGCGCCAACTATGGCAGTACGCTGGTGAACAACACCGGACAGACGCTGTACCAGTACCAGCGTCAGGATATCGTTTCAACGTATGCGTGGAACGTGGACACCAGCCAGGACCGGCAGACGGTGACGGAACCGTCAATCGTCCTGACGCCTGTGGCGATCGGTGGCACGGGCGGCACGATCATCGCGAATAACGCGGTCCAGATAAGCGGCACCGACATCAACAACACGAATGTGGCGGCGGCGAACTCCGCGACCGGGGCCACCGGTGGCACGCTCGGCGCGAACCAGGTCCTGACGGGGCCGCAGGTCGACGCCCCGCAAACGGTCGCCAGCAGCACTGGCAAGCTGAATCTCACCCTGCCGTCGAGCGCCCTGTACACCTATCAGACTGCGCCCGGCGCGTCCTATCTGGTCGTCACCGATTCGCGCCTGACCAGCTATACGAGCTTCATCTCCAGCGACTACATGCTCGGCCAGTTGGGGCTGAATCCGCAGAGCGTCGAGAAGCGCCTTGGCGACGGCATGTACGAGGAACAGCTGATTCGCGAGCAGATCACGCAACTGACAGGCCGCGTCTATCTGCAAGGCTATACGAACAACCTGGACGAGTATCAGGCGCTGATGACGAACGGCGTGAACGTTGCGCAACAGTTCGGGCTTGAGCCCGGTATCGCGCTGACGGCCGCGCAGATGGATGCACTGACGAGCGATATTGTCTGGCTGGTCAGTCAGACCGTCACGCTGCCCGATGGCAGCATGCAGCAGGTCCTCGCGCCCGTTGTCTATCTCGCGCAGACCCACGCGAACGACCTGCAACCGACCGGCGCGCTGATTTCGGCCGATGACGTTGAGATTCATGCGACCGGCAGCGCCACGAACAGCGGCGTGATCAAAGGCGGTACGCAGACGGTCTTGAGCGCCACCGATATCCTGAACCGTGGCGGCACCATCGGCAGCAGTGGGACGAACGGCACCACGGTCGTGGCCGCGACGAACGATGTGGTCAATGCGTCCGGGATGATCAGCGGCAACCGCGTTGCGGTGCTGGCGGGCAACAACATCATCAATACGACGCTGGTCGACACGGTGGGCGTGAGCAACGCGGCCAGCGACAGCAGGATGAACACCACCCTGCTTGGCGCACAGGGCACGATTGCGTCGACCGGCGACATGGTGGTTGCAGCGGGCAAGGACCTGACCATGCACGGCGCGAATATCACCGCTGGCGGTGACGCGCAGATCACGGCAGGACATGACATTACGGTTGACGCGGTGCAGTCCACAACGTCGCAGTCCGGGATGCAGAACGCGCAGCACCATTGGGATGCGAGCAGCACGATCAATGAGACGGGTGCGATCACGGCAGGCGGCAGTCTCGCGATGCAGAGCGGCAACGACACGACGCTCAGGGGCGCGACCGTTGCGGCGGGCGGCGACTTGGCAGTGATCGCGGGCGGCAACCTGACGGCTACCACGGTGACGGACACCGCCACTTTCAACAACGTTGCCACTGACGGCCCCTCCCGCAAGGAGGTTGACCATGCGTACGACGAGCAGGCGGTCGGCACGAACTTCTCGGCGGGCGGCAATGCAACGCTTGGCGCGGTCAGTACCGACGCGGGCAAGGGCAATGTGACGCTGACCGGCTCGACGCTCACGGCGGGTACAGGGGCAGCGACGATTGCCGCAAGCGGCGACGTCACGCTGAACGAAGCCCGCGAGGAACACGACAGCTACGTGGCGACCGAATCGAAGCGCGGAAGCGCGTTTCACGGCTCGACCACGGACACGACACAGAACACGCAGGCAAATATCGGCGTGGCAAGTATAGTGGCAGGCGATACCGTCAACATCGGCGCGGGCAAGGACCTGACCGTGAAAGGCTCGACGGTGGCAGGCACGAACGACGTGAATCTCGCAGCGGCTGGCAACGTCAACATTACGACTTCGCAGGATACGCAGACTACGTCCACGTACTACCAGAAACATGAGTCGGGATTCGGTACGAGCGGCGGCGTCGGTATCTCGGTCGGCAGCAAGACGCAGACCGATACCACCAATACGTCGCAGGTGACGAACACGGGCAGCACCGTTGGCTCGCTCGCGGGCAATCTGAGCATCGTCGCGGGCAATGATCTGCATGTGACAGGCAGTGATCTCATTGCTGCGAAGAACATCACCGGTACGGGCGCGAACGTCATCATCGACGCCGCCACCGACACCACGCACTATGACGAATCGCATGCGGTCAAACAGAGCGGGTTCACCCTTGCCGTGAAAGCGCCGGTCATCGATGCCATATCGAATGCGGTTGACCAGACACATGCGGCCAGCAACAGCAAGGATGATCGGGCGGCGGCATTGCACGGCATGGCGGCAGCGAGCGCGGCGTGGGACGCGAATATGGCCGCCGGCGGCCTGGCCAACGATCTTGCGACGGGCACCACGCCTCAGATGAAGGTCGAACTCAGTTTCGGCTCCAGTAGCTCGAAAAGCACCTACGCGGAGGACTCCACGACACACGTAGGGTCGAACGTGACGGCTGGCGGAACAGCGGCGTTTGTCGCAACGGGTAACGCCACGGCCGGCAGCGGCAACGTGACCATCGCCGGTTCGAAGGTGAATGCCAGCGACGTGATTCTCGCGGCGCAGAATCAGGTGAATCTCGTCAATACGACCGACACCGATTCGACGCGCAGCACGAACCAGTCGAGCAGCGGCAGCGTCGGCATATCCTATGGCAGCAGCGGTTTCGGCGTCGATGCCGCCATGTCGAAGGCGCACGGCGACGGCAATACCGATGCGGCCACGCAGAACAACACGCATGTGACGGCGGCCAATACGGCGACAATCATTTCGGGCGGCGATACGAACATCATCGGGTCCAACGTGAGCGGCCAGCAGGTGAATGCCAGCGTCGGCGGCAACCTCAATATCGCAAGCGTACAGGACACGATGACGAGCGCCGCGCATCAGGAAAGTACGGGCGGCGGATTCAGCATCAGCCAGGGCGGCGGGAGTGCGAGCTTCAGTCACACCGACGCGAACGCGAGCGGCAGCTATGCGGGTGTCAATGAACAGGCTGGAATCTCGGCCGGTGACGGCGGATTCAACATCAGTGTCGTGGGTAACACCGACCTCAAGGGCGGGCTGATCGCCAGCGAGGCCGATGCGTCGAAAAACACGCTTTCGACAGGTACGCTGACGTTCTCTGACGTTCAGAATTCATCCAGCTATGACGCACATTCCAGCGGAATCGGCGGGGGCATCACGGCGGGCGATGGTGGCGCGAACTACAGCACGCACGGCAGTACGTCAGGCATCAACGGGGGCGGCGTCGCGCCGATGCTAAGCCAGAACGACAGCGGCAGCGACAGCGCGACGACGAAAAGCGCGATCGGCGCGGGAACGATCATCACGACCGATGCCGCGCAGCAGACCCAGGACATTGCAAGTTTGAACCGGGATACGTCGAACACAAACGGCACGGTGGCAAAGCTGCCGGACGTGAATGATCTGCTTGACCGACAGTCCGACATGATGGCGGCAGCGAGCGCAGCGGGCGAAGCCGTTTCCCGGCGGATTGGCGACTATGCGAAAACGAAGTATGACGAGGCAGCCGCCGCAGGCGATCAGGCAGGCATGGACGCGTGGAAGGAAGGCGGCACAGATCGCGCGATGATGCAGGCGGCAGGCGCGGCCCTTGTGACCGGCCTGGCGGGTGGCAACGCCATCGGTGGCGCTGCCGGTGCTGCGATTGCGTCGATTGCGGCCGGACAGTTGAACAACCTGAGCGATGCAATTGCCGGTTCGAATCCGACTGGCAATGCGGCAATGAATGAAGCCCTCGGGAACATCGTGGCCAATGCGATTGCCACGGGCGCAGGCGCGGCGGTGGGCGGAAATGCAGGTGCAGTCTCGGGGTACAACGTGGACCGGTTTAACCGGCAACTGCACCCTGAAGAAAAGACTCTCGCCAAACAGCTTGCGGACAAGAGCGGCGGCAAGTACACCGAACAGCAAATAGAGCAGCAACTGGCGCAAATGAACCTGACTACTGGGAGTCAGACCGAGCTTGGTAGCGTGCGTGTCACAGTTGGCAGTCAGCCGGATGATGGAACAACTTGGGTGCCTTACGGTATCAACCAGGCTGGACAGCCGGTGTGGGCACAATCGTTGCCATCTGGTGATGCCGATATTCAGAGTTACATCATGAAGAATGCGAACAGCATGAGCAATGCAACTGGACTTAGCTACGATTCGACTACGAGAGCATTCACGCAATATTCCGCCGGAATTTCAGGAACAGTAATGCTCCCTTTTATTGGTGCGGGTGGGGGCGTAAGCGTGGGCGTGCAAACCGATGGTACGTTGGGCGAAACGTCGCCATATATTCAAGTGCAAGCCAACGGTATGGCGAGCGCGGGAGCATACGCAGGCGTGGGAGGCGGCGTGGGAATTAGCCACAGTAATGGTCCAATTAGCACCGGCAGCAGCACAGGCGGATACGCTGAACTCGATGCGGGGTTTGGCGCATCAGGAGGTGCCAATTTTTCCATTAACGACGACGGCACTATTGGCGGAATTGGCGGTGCAGCGCCCATGAAGGTGTTCCCTGGAGTCGGTTTCGGTGCTGGTATTGGCGCAGGGAAATCCACTTCGTCAACGTTCGTTGTACCGTCGATCAATGACATTTTTGGACGCAAACAATGAAACCACGCGCTCTTCACCTAGTCGTCTATTGGGTCGAGCTTGCAGTAATCTATGCGATCGCGTTTTGCGTCGTCTACTCCGTGGATGCATCAAAGGCGGGATTCCAAGCTGGCTTGTCGTTATTCTTTGTAATCTGTGCATGTTTGATTGGTCGCCCCTCGATGCCGCATGAGTTGGCAAAGCTGCTGGCTCGTCCGATGGTTCTACTCATGTCGATTGTCGTACTGGGATTCGGAATATTTGGAACGCGTCAACCAGACCTAACGATTCTCGCACCGGGGGTTGGCCTGTGTCTCTTGGGGGCGGCGTTCGCTGATCGCGTCGAACGTTCACGCACACGTAAGTAGTCGAAACAATATAGATGTATGAAAATCAGAAAAAGGCTGGCGGCCCTGCTGACGAGCGCCGCGCATCAGGAAAGTACAGGCGGCGGATTCAGCATCAGCCAGGGCGGCGGCAGTGCGAGCTTCAGTCACACCGACGCGAGCGCGAGCGGCAGCTATGCGGGTGTCAATGAACAGGCTGGAATCTCGGCCGGTGACGGCGGATTCAACATCAGTGTCGTGGGTAACACCGACCTCAAGGGCGGCCTGATCGCCCTGTTCGCGAGCCTGTGGATCAAGACCGTGCGGGGCGTAATGGATGACGACCCGTTAGTCCATCTGATCGAAGATCACGGCAGCCTCCTTACCATTCTGATCATGGTCGCCACCATGATGACGGCCCACTTTGTGCCGCTTTGACAGGTCCCTGCAAAATGAATTTGAAAAACAGAAACAGGATGCTGGCGTTCTGCCGGTTCTCGATCGTATTCGTCCTGCTGCTCGTGTGCGCAGGAAACATCACGAACAGCGTGTTGCTGAAGTTCGGATTTCGCGACGATCACAAGCTGGACGGCTATGCGCAAAGCCTCACGCTGGTCAGCATGATCGAGGGGACGGCTCCGCGGCCGTACGTCTACCGCTCCACGTTTGCCAAAGCGGCGAAGTACATGGCCGGGCAACTGAACCCCGCGCTCCAGCAGAAACTGTTCAAGTCCATCAGTCGCTATGATTCGCTGCACCATAGCTACTTCAGCGGCGTCCCGGACACGTACTGGACGTCGATGGTCGCCATCACGTACCACATCGTCTATTTCTTCGTGGTGCTGTCGATGGCGCTTGCGCTATTACTGATCTACAAGCTGGCGCGGATGCGTGGCCTGTCGTTCGGGCAGGCACTCGGGTTTCTGGCTGGCTTCAGCTTCATCTACCCACTTACGTTCCAGGCGGGCGCGTACTACTACGACTTCATCGAAATACTGGGCGCGTTCAGCGCATGTTATTTCATGCTAAAGCGCTGGATGATCCCCTGCACGCTGGCGATTGCGTTTTTCTCGTTCAACAAGGAAACGTTCTTTCTCGTGCCACTTGCGTTGTTCTTCCTGCACCAGCGGGACGTCCCGATGCGCAGCCGGTTCGGCTGGCTGGCGCTCCAGTTGGCATGCTGTTTCGTCAGCCGGCATTTCATCATGAACGGCTACGAAGCGAACAGCGGCGGTTTCATCGAGTTTCACGCGAAGGAAAACCTGCTGTTCTGGCTTAACCCGGCTTCATACGTTCGTTTCTATAACCTGGTTGCCAAGGGCATCCTGACGCCGAGCCTTCAGAATCCGCTGATCCTTGTCCCCACGATTATGTTCTTTCGCCGTGCGTGGCAGGAAACCAGTGTGAGCGACAGACGATACTTCCTTGCCGCGTTCCTGCCGCTCCTCGTTCTGTTCGTGCTCTTCGGCTATACCGACGAGATCCGCAACCTTTCCCTTGCTTTCCCCGCGATCGTGCTCGTCGCATTGAATGGCGCGAGCCGTTTCGGGCAGATCTTCTCGAACGCAGAAAGCGATCAGGCGCACGTTGAGACGCGCGTGCGTTCCAACTTGGCGGGCTAGTCATGTCGTTGATCGCGTTGATTGCCAGCGGTATGTTGAGCGGACTGGCAAGTGTTCTGCTGCGGCTCGCCGCACTTCGGGCGGCGACACCGTCAGTAGGTGAATGGGTGCCGCTTCTGCTCCGCGTGGCCGCAATAGGCTCTTACGGAGTCGGATTTGTTCTCTATGCGCTTGCGCTTCGCAAGGCCAGTCTGGGCGTCGCCTATCCGTTGATGGTCGCCGTCTCGATCCTGGTCGTACTGGCGTTCACGGCGCTGCATGAGCAGGTGTTAAAGCCGACTCAGCTGGTCGGCGCGGTAGTGATTCTTGGTGGTGTGTGGTTAGTTACAAGGCCCGCATGACAAAGCAACAATCTCTACAGGTCAGCAGGGCGGCGCTGTCTGTCCTTCCGTTGGCGGCAGCGCTCTTTGCGCCAGGTAGTTCGACTTCACTCGCGCAGCAGGCGCCGACTCCGGCAGATACAGCCGCCGCGGCGCGCGCCAATGCCGAACAGAACCAGCAGCTCCAGCAGCAACGCGACGCGCAGCAGCGTGAGAAGACCGTCAACGCGCCTTCGGTACGCTCGACCGCGCCGAAGGCCAGCGTCTGGCCGGAACTGCCTGCTGAAACGCCATGCTTTCGCATCGAATGGTTTTTGCTCGACGTACCTGCCACGTTACCTGATGCCGTGCGCAAACAGGGTGCATCCGCGTTACCGCTCGACCGCTTCGCGTTCGCACGCGAATGGCTCGACCATTACCGGGGGCAATGCATCGGCAAGGCGGGACTCGACACGCTCACCAAGGGATTGCAGCAGGCTATTCTCGGTCGCGGCTATATCACCACACGCGTACTGTTACCCGAACAGGACCTGTCAACCGGCACGCTGAAGTTTGCACTGGTGCCGGGCGTGTTGCGCGCGATCCGCTTCGCCAACCCCGCCACGCGCGGCACATGGAAAACCGCCTTCCCGGCCCGCGAGGGTGACATGCTGAACCTGCGCGACCTCGAACAGGGACTTGAACAGATGAAGCGCGTCAGCAGTCAGGACGTGGACATGAAAATCGAGCCTACCGACGTACCGGGCGAAAGCGATGTGGTCGTCACGGTAAAGCGCGCGAAGCCCTGGACGGTGGTCGCCTCGGTGGACAACTCAGGCACGCGGGCCACCGGCAAGCTGCAAGGCAACCTGAGCCTTGGCATCGACAACCCGCTCGGGCTAAACGACATTTTCAACGTCGGTGTCAGCCAGGACCTCGAATTCGGCGACAAAGGTCTCGGTTCGCACGGCTGGAACGGCTCGTATTCGATTCCGTGGGGCTACTGGACCGGCACGCTATCGGCCTACACGAACACGTACTACCAGCAGATCGCGGGCGCTAACGCGACTTTCGTTTCGAGCGGCAACGCGCAGACCGTTGACTTCAAACTGCAACGGGTATTGATGCGCAGCCAGAACAACGTACTTGGCGCACAGTTCCGCCTGACGAAGCGCTTCGGTGAAAGCTTCATTGAAGACACCGATATCCCGCAGCAGCGGCGCAACAACACGTTCATCGAGGCCGGCCTTACCGATCGCCACTACTTCGGCAGTTCGCAGTTCGACGGCAGCCTCGGGTACCGTCAGGGTGTGGGCGGACTCGGGGCGACACCAGACTTCTACGAGAATGGCCCGACTTACCGCTTCCGCATGGCCATCCTCGACGCGAACCTGTCGGTGCCGTTCAGGATAGCAAGCCAGCCATTGCGTTACGTGACGAGCGTGCACGGCCAGTTCACGAACAATACGCTGAACTACATCGATGACCTGACCATCGGCAGCCGCTACACGGTGCGCGGCTTCGACGGCGAAACGATGCTCGCGGCCGAGCGCGGTTTCTTCTGGCGCAACGAGTTGCAGCTACCGGTTGGATCGACCGGACAGTCACTTTACGCAGGCATCGACTACGGGCACGTGTTCGGACCGAACGCCGCATATCTCGCCGGTACGCAACTGGCAGGTGCGGTGCTCGGTGTGCGCGGTAGTGCATCAGCAAAGGCTGGCGCGCTCGCCTATGACCTGTTCGCCGGGACGCCGATCTACAAGCCGTCAGATTTTCCCACTGCGCGCGTGACGCTCGGTTTCCAGTTGACCGCTCAATTCTGATAATCACCCTGCCGACGCTATCCGGGTTTTCGGCGTTTCAACAAAGAGGAAAACAAAATGAAGTCATCGAAAACGAATGGGCTTGGAGCCGTTGCTGTTGCCGTTGTCGTGGTTCTGGGCGGATGTGCAACCGAATCGTCGCGCTCGCTGCCGGTGCCCCCCGTCGCCAGTGCGCAGAAGCCAGCAGTGGGCCAACCCATCGGCATTTCAGTCGGCAAGTTCGACAACCGGTCGAGCTATATGCGCGGCATCTTCTCGGATGGCGTTGACCGTCTCGGTGGTCAGTCCAAAACCATCCTGATCACGGCGCTCCAGCAGACTGGGCGCTTCAATGTGCTCGATCGCGACAACCTCGACGAAATCCGCCAGGAAGCAGGCTTCCTCAAAAAAGCACAATCGATCAAGGGGGCGCGCTTCGTCATCACCGGGGACGTAACGGAGTTCGGTCGCAAGGAGGTTGGCGACCGGCAGCTATTTGGCATCCTCGGTCGCGGCAAGAGTCAGGTGGTCTACGCAAAGGTCAGCCTGAACGTCGTCGACACGACGACATCGGAAGTCGTGGCGTCGAGCCAGGGGGCGGGCGAGTTCAGCCTTTCGAACCGTGAAGTCATCGGCTTTGGCGGCACCGCCGGCTACGACTCGACACTGAACGGCAAGGTGCTCGATCTGGCGATCCAGGAGGCCGTCAATCACCTGGTCGAGCAGGTCGATGCAGGCACGCTGAAGGCCGCACAGTAAGTGCGCCGGACCATTGCGTTCCACCCACTTTCAACCGCACCTGCCATAAATGTGATGATGCGATTCACGATGAAACATAGCCGCATGATGCGGGGAATCTGTCTGCCAGTAATGGCGACAGCCATACTCCTCACGGGATGCGCGGCGAACCGCCCCCAGCCTCTTTACCAGTGGACCGGCTACCAGCCGGCCGTGTACGACTATCTCAAGGGGGAAAAGGCTCCGCAGGAGCAGATCGATGCGCTGGAAAAGGCCCTCCAGGACATCAGCGGCAAGGGGCACACGCCGCCGCCGGGATTTCATGCGCAACTGGGCATGCTGTACGCGAGTGTCGGGAACGACACCGAGGCCATGCAGGAGTTCGAGTCCGAGAAGCAGCTGTTTCCGGAGTCCTCGACCTACATGGACTTCCTGATGAAGAAACCGAAACAGCCCTGAGCGAGCCGACATGTCCAAGATCCTTTCCTTCAAACTCTGGTTTGCGCTATCGACTGTTGCACTGCTGTCCGCGTGCGCGCAACCTGTGAAGCACGCCGACTACACGGCATTCAAGAACAGCCGGCCGCGCTCGATCCTGGTGCTGCCGCCGACCAATGAAACGACGGACGTTCAGGCGACCAACAGCATGCTCTCGCAGATGACGATGCCGCTCGCCGAATCCGGCTACTACGTGATACCGGTAGCGGTGATGGACGAAACGTTCAAACAGAACGGCCTGACGATGGCGGCCGAGATCGAGGCGACCTCACCCGCGAAGCTGCGCGAAATATTCGGTGCCGACACGGCCCTGTATTCGAAGATCACACAGTACGGCTCCGTGTACCACATCGTCGACAGTGCAACAGTAGTAACGGCGTCCGCCAGGCTGGTCGATCTCAAGACCGGTGACGTGCTATGGCAGGGTAGTGCGAGCGCCAACAGCAATGAGGGCAACAACAATGCTGGCGGTGGCCTGATCGGCATGCTGGTCATGGCAGCGATCAAGCAGGTTGCGAATTCGCTGACGGACAGGGGACACGATATTGCCGGAGTGACGAGCTATCGGCTTCTGCATGCCGGGCCGCCGAACGGGCTGCTTTACGGGCCACGGTCACCTCAATACGGCACTGATTGAACAATCCTCGATCAGCAGGGACGGGCTGTGGCGGCAGATGGCTCGTACGGTACTGGGTTGTCGACGGCACCGCATTTGTATTCCTGACGCAAAAGCCAGACGTCGCGCTTTTTCGCGAAGCGGAGACCGTGCTGGACAGCAGTATCTCCGCTGCCGCACAGGGGCATGGCTGGCAGGTGTCGACGGAACAAACCGTCACTGTCGGACAGGTCGCGTCGCGTTACGACGAGTGCCTGGCAGTGTGCCGAAATATCGTTATATCGAATCGTGCGACCGGCTGTGCCGGTTTGTCCATTCGGCTGCGACATCGCCGTTGCCGGGTAGTCAGTTGCTGCGTAGAAAATAGGACTTGGTCAGACAGACGATGTCAGATCGTCGGTCTCAGTGCGGCCATCAACCGTCATTCGTTCGCGTCGTTACTCGGACATTCACACGTCCGTTCCACCCAGGAAGCAGCCACGATTCGCGATATTGAGCGCTGCATGATCGGGGCGCTCCCTCAAGCGTCGAGTCCTTCGCTTTGCTCGTCTGCGCCCGGAAACTTCAGTTGACGCACCTTGTGATAGAGCGTCTTTTTCGGCATTCCCAGTTCAGCGCTGGCCTCGGCGATATTCCCGTTGTGCCGCCGCAGCATATCCGCGATCAGCATGTGTTCGAAATGGGCAAGTTGCTCCGCAAGCGTTCCGGTTTTAATCCGCTGCCCGCCGGCCGGCAGCAGGCGGTCGCCATCGAGCCCAAGGACAAAGCGATCCGCGACGTTCTGTAATTCCCGCACATTGCCCGGCCACTGATGCGTCATTAGCTCCGAGACCTGGGATGCAGACACAATCGGAGCCGACAGCCCAAAACGAAGTGCGGCAGCGAGTACGAAATGCTCGAATAGCAGCGGTATGTCTTCTCGACGTTCGCGCAGAGGGGGTAAATCGATCAGCGCGACGTTCAACCGATACAGCAGGTCAGCGCGGAAACGTCCGTCTGTCGCAAGTTCGACGAGATCTGCCTTCGAGGCCGCCACGATCCGGCAATCGACAGCTATCGCCTCGTTCGAGCCCAGTCGCTCAATCTGGCGTTCCTGCAATACCCGCAGCATCTTGATCTGCAATGCGATCGGCATGGTTTCGATCTCGTCCAGAAAGAGCGTGCCGCCGGTGGCCCATTCGATCTTGCCGATGCGGTTCTTGATTGCACCCGTGAACGCACCGGCCTCATGACCGAATAGCTCACTCTCGAATAGCTGCTCCGGTAAGCCGCCACAGTTGAGCGCAACGAAATGACGATCGCGGCGCCCACTGAAATCGTGCAGTCCACGAGCGATCAGTTCCTTGCCCGTGCCCGTCTCGCCGGTAATCAGCACCGACACTGACGTATCCGCCAGCCGCAGGATTTTCCGTCGAACCTCGACGATCGCGGGCGACTTGCCGAGCACAAGCGCCTCTATTCCCCGCCAGTTGTGCAGCGCCGCGCGCAAACCCTGCACTTCGAGCGTCAAACGGCGCTTCTCGACAGCGCGTGTTACACGACTCGCGATGTGGTCCGACGAAAAAGGCTTCTCGATGAAATCATGGGCGCCCGTTCGCATCGCCCCCACCGCTGTCGCGATATCCGCGTGCCCGCTGATCAGTACAACAGGGATCTGTGGATCGATCGCAAGGACACGTTCGAGCAATTTCAGACCGTCGATGCCCGGCATCCGTACATCGGACACGATCACCACCGGTGCCCCCGGTGCGACCTCCGCCAGCGCCGCGGCCGCCGACTCATACGCCCGCACTGGAAAGCCAGCCAAAGCAACCGCCTGCTCGACGCCGAGACGCACGTTCTCATCGTCTTCGACCACGACAACGCTAATCTCATCGCCCATTGGCTGCCTCCCGCTCCGTCGCCACGGAGAATTCAATAGTGAATTGTGCGCCGCCATTGGGTCGGTTTGCAGCGGAGATTCGCGCCCCAAAGCCGTCCACAAGACGCGAGGTAATCGCGAGCCCGAGACCCAGGCCGCGGCCTCGCGGCTTCGTCGTCACGAATGGTTCGAATAGATGCGCCAGAACCTCCGGCGCGATGCCCGCGCCACTGTCGCTGACGGTGAACCGCACACGGCTCGGCCGTTCGGTTCTGGAAGCTTCGATCGCGATCACGCGCTTATCCTGATCCGCGACGGCATCCAGCGCATTGCCGAGCAGGTTGACGATCACCTGCTGCAGCTGGCTCGGCTCTGCGCATATCGTCGTGCCGGCCGGGATCAGGACATCGAGTTGCACCTGCTCATCGCGAATCCGTGCTTCGTAGATCAGCACCGCATGCGCGACCGCTTCATTCAGTGACACCGCGACACGTTCGAATTCAGGCTTGCGGGCGAAGGTCTTAAGTTCGCTTGTGAGTATCGCCATGCTGTCGACGAGCCGCGAAATTCGTTCGAGGTTTCCGATGGCAGGCGCAGGCTGATTGCGTTCGAAAAACGTCCGTGCATTGTCGCAGAGCGTTTTGATGGCAACGAGCGGCTGGTTCAGTTCATGCGTCAGACCGGCCGCCATTTGTCCGAGCACCGCGAGCTTGCCCGCATGCACGACCTCTTGCTGGGAATCCCGCAGTAGCTGCTCGGTGCGTGTGCGCTCGACAATCTCCTCGCGCATCCTTTCATTGGCCTGCGTCAGTGCCGCCGTGCGCTCGCGAACCGTGATCTCCAGCCGATCATTGGCGCGGCGCAGCGCGTCCTGTGCCCTGAGTTTTTCCGCTATGGCGCGGCGGCGCTGGATCGCATAGAGGCAATACAGTCCGATGATGAGGAAGCCCCCCGTGACGAACGCAAGCGCGATTTGTTGCTGGCGCCGCGCGCTGGACACGTCGAGCAGAATCATGATCGAATCGCCGGCCTGGGGCGCGGTTCGCGACATTGCCAGATATCGCCGCTCGTGGCCTGGGCGACCCCAGTCGGGAAAGCGTGCAAACCACGCCGAAGTGTCCCAGTCACCGAGACGCCGGTGCGGCAGCGCTTCTACGCTACGGCCGGCATATTGCCGCGATGCCTGGATCTGGCGTTGCTGCTGTGCCGTTATCGGTCTAAGCGACGTGAACTTCCACGCCGGAACCGTGGAAATGACAATCACGCCGTTACTATCGATCACCATCGCCGCGACGCCCGGCACTCTCCACGCGGATTCAAGCGCGTCTACGCTGACCTTGACGGCCGTGGCCCCGATCGGCCCGCCATCCTCTCGCACCGCGCTCGCGAAATAGAGGCCAGGCATGCCGGTGTTCGTGCCGATACCGAAGAACCGGCCCGATCCATGTGCGAGCGCGTCCTGGAAATACGGCCGATAAGACACGTTGGTGCCGACGAAACTTTCTGGCCGATTCCAGTTGCTCGCGGCGACGACCAGGCCGTGCTGGTCGATCACGTCTACGGCAACGCTGCCGGCCTCGCGATTCACGGCGTCAAGATAGGTATTGACCGTCTGTAGAAGTCCGGCCGGTGGGTGGGGCATCGCACTCAACAACGCGCGCACGCTTTCCTGCCTCGCGACGATCGAAGGCATCATCTCGTAGCGTCCGAGTTCGCTCCCGAGGCTGGCAGCATACAGGTCGAGCCGGTGTGCGCCGATCTCCACAAGCGCATCGATCGAACGGTCCCACGCAAACTCGACCGCGGCGGCAGCCACACCGACGTAAAGCGCGGCGGCGGCCATCCATCCCCACAACGGAATACCGCTTATTTTCATGCCCAAGGTCGCCCCGCGGCGCTCGATTGCAGAATGACTGCCGATCCCGACGTGGGGAACGGCGTCCCGACGCTTGCCAATAGCAACTCATCATCCCATGCGCGCTAGAACGACCAACGTGACCGTGACGACAATCGCCCCGCCAATGCGGGTGGCAATCTGCGCAAACGGCATCAGTTGCATGCGGTTGGCCGCCGTGAGGATGGCGACGTCGCCGGTCCCGCCCTGCCCACTGTGACAGGCGTTCACGATCGCTGTGTCGATAGGGTACATCTTCAACATGCGCCCGACCATGAAGCCGGTCCCCATCAGTGTGGCCACCGTCGCGACGATCGTGACGATGTTCGCCAGCGTGAACGCAGCCATCAGTTTGTCCCACGGCGTCATCGCCACGCCGATCGCGAACAGCAGCGGATAGGTCACGGCCGTCGAGAAAAACTTATATACAACGAACGCGCCTTCCTGTAATGGCGGCGATACCGCCCGGGCGAGCTTGACCAGCACCGCGAGAAACAGCATGGCCACCGGCGCGGGCAGCCCGAACATGTTGCGACACATCAGCCCGAGCAGGTACAGCGTGATGGCAGTAATTCCAGCCGCCGCGATGTGGGAGACGTCGACGTGCCCGCGAATTTCTTCCTCCACCGGGTTCATCTGGTCCACCTCGCCGGCTTGCAAACGCCCCTGCCCCGTGAGATGCGGAAAGCGTTTGCCGACCATATCGAGCGCGCCCGCGAAGATGATCGCGGTGAGACTGCCAAGCATCACGGGCGGCAGCACCAGGGCGAACAATTCGCCCTGCGGCAGATGAAGGATTTCGGAATAGCCGATCGACAAAGGTATCGCGCCTTCGCCGATGCCGCCCGCCATGATGGGTACCACGACATAGAACAACGTATGGCGCGCGCCGAGCCCGAGTGCCGTGCCGACCAGCGTCCCGACGATGCCCGCCGCGACCGAGCCGAGCCCGAGCGGAACGAAGATTTTGATGAAGCCTTGAATCAGCACACGCCGGTCCATGCTCAGAATGCTGCCCACGATGATCGACGCAATAAACAGGTACAGGAAGTTGGTCGATTTCGTGAAATCCGTGGTAAGCGTGAGGATTGGCTTGGGCAATAGGTGGTAGTAGGTCAGCGCGGAAGGTATAAAGGTCGCAAAGATCGCGGCCGCGCCGATATTGCGCACGATCGGCAGGCGCTTGCCGATCTCCGCGCAGGTGAAACCGAAGAAGGCCAATACGGCGATCGCCATTGATATCTCGCCGGGCAGCTTTCCGGTGATCGCGAAACCCGCGATCAGCGCGAGCAGGATAACGTAGACCGGCAGCGGAATAATGCCGATCCGGTATTCCATCAGTTTCCACCAGCCCTCAGGCCAGAATCGGGGCTTGATTTCGGGTTGCGGCGCCGGCACCGGTACCGGCTGTGATGTGTGTGGAGTGACTGGCACGACGTGTCTCCTCGGCGTTTGAAGCCCGGTGCTGCATTCCGATAAATCAGTCGAATGCGGCCCGGTCTTCGGACTGATCAGTCGATCGTAATACAGCTTTTGGCTCTCACGCGACGAATCGCACGTTTGCCTGAGGTGTGCGAGTGTCGAGGTTGCGACCGCGATTCAAGTGGTCGTCAACCTCCGCAGCGCAGCCGATCATCCGGCCATACAGGAACACGGTAAAGGCCGCGGTCTCCAGCGCCTGACTGGAGAACTCGCCAGCCCGATGGCGCGCCCACAGCATCTTCAGCAACACCGAGGCAATCACTGCATCCACGTTGACCGCGAACACGTTGCGCGTCACGTTTTCATCGTACAACGCCTGCACCAGCGCACGGTAGTAGTCGTGAAAGACGTTGTACTCGCCGCGAGCCTCGAAGCGTTGACGCACGAACGCCTCACGGGGATCGACGTTGATGGGCTTGCCCTTGAACACCGGATGGTTGATGCAGGGCAGTGCCGTGGCTTGCTGCGCGCCGACCTCCTTGCGTTGTGTCCGCTCCTCGCCATATGCACGTGCGAAGCCGGCAGCCATCGCTTTCAGGTCGAGACCGTGCGCAGGATCACCGGGATCGGTCATCGCGACCTCCTTGAAACGCTCGAGCAGGAACGCCACTCCCTCGAAGCCATTGCCGCCATGCGCGTAGCCCGCGTGGGTGAGAAAGGCGACCATCGCTTTGTTGAGTTGGACTCGTTCCGGCGTTTCGGGACCGTCCGCCGATACCGCGCCCTTCGCGCCCTGCGCGGAGATCGCGCCCGGTCCGTTCGTGAGCAGCAGGCCCACGAGTGTCTGAAATCCAAACAGCTCAGCCTCATCCGGCTTACCCCCAATCAACGCGGCGCACGCAACATCGGTCAGCGAGCGCTGTCCTAGCACCTCGTCCATCGCGATACCGCAGAAGCGTCCCGCTTCATGTTGCCCGGCGTCGACCGACGCGCCGATCAGCGTTCCGAACAGGCGCATCCACCATGGCAGGTTTTCGACGGTCATCCGCGATACGCGTTTGCGCATCAACGGCCCCCACGCGAGCGTCGTGGTGATTGCAGCCAGCACGGCATCGGCGTTCGGGTGTCCGTCGAGGCCCTGTAAATAGCGGATGAACACGGACTTCGCTTCTCGGTTCGCCAGACCTGCGAGCATCGCCTGGGCCTTTTCGTCGGGCGCCTCACACGTGAGCAACGCGCGCGTCTCGGCATCGGACTGCAGCAACGACAACTCGAAGTCTTCGTCGAGCGCATCACGCAGGCCGGCCACGGTGCCGAGGTCGACGAACGCTTGCGCAGCCCGTCGCGCGCGGTCCGCGCGACGAGGCCCGACAATGCTCGCCGCCGCCGCGAGGACGCTATTCGGCGCGTTGCCCGCGTCGCGCGCGGCTTGCGCCGCCGCAAGCGTCGCGTCGCCATGCAGGTTGAGTTCGGCGCCGACCGCAACACTGACGAGTTTCGCGTCGTTTGTGCCCCCCGGTTCATGCAACAGCGCTAGGCAAAGGTTGCCCTCGAGCGAATACTGCGCGGCCTGTAGCACCGGCACGCCGTGCAGACTCGTCACCTGCGTGTCCGGGTCCATCTGCGATGCGCCCGAAGCGTCCTTCATATTCTGGCGGGGCAACACGATGCCGACCTGCTGGTTCAGCGCGGCGATCTGTGCGTCATACGGCGGCAACGCTGTGACAACCGGCAGGTCGAGCTCGGGCGGCAATGCAATCCCTATTGACGAGCGAAACCATGGCTTGAGCGCGAGACTGCCTTCTGGCGCGAAGTCGGGCCGCGCGCCGTTTTCATGCATCACCGCCGTCAGGGCCGCCGGAATGTGGGCGATATTGGTTACGAGCGCGCCTTTTGCGCTACACACCGGATCGTCCGGTGTGAACGGTCGATCGACGCCAAACTTCTCCATGAACCAGCGCTCTTTTGATGCAGCGTCGTCGTTGCCGCCGGCCAATGCTCCCGCATGGCCGACCGCGCGCGTCAGTTTCTGCTTCCAGCGGCCGACCACGCAGGCGACCACCGGCTTGCTGAAATTCGCTTCGAGTTCGTAGTA
This sequence comes from Paraburkholderia sp. CI2, assembly GCF_014201055.1. Lineage (NCBI taxonomy): Bacteria > Pseudomonadati > Pseudomonadota > Betaproteobacteria > Burkholderiales > Burkholderiaceae > Paraburkholderia > Paraburkholderia sp. CI2. The sequence continues at coordinate 214,127 of NZ_JACHDL010000003.1, read as the reverse complement.
GCCGCCCGGCTCCGAGTACAGCACGGCCGCCTTGCTGCGCGCGTCATTGGCGAGCGCGAACGCGAACTCCGGCGCCGCGAAATGGATATAAACGTCCTTACCACTCGACATCAGCGTAGTCGTTCCCCAGCCGGCCATTCGCAGGTACGTCGCGATCGTTGTCGTGAAGTTTCCCGAGTTCGAGAAGATCGCGATCGAGCCTTTCCTGAGTGCCTCGTCGGGGCTATCGCCGCCGAGTGCGCCGCCGATGCGCACGCGGTTCCACGCATCGGCAATGCCAAGGCTATTGCCGCCGAAGATGTCGATGCCGTTTTGCTGCCCCATCGCGCGGATCTCGCGCGAATCGTGCACGGACAATTTCTCCGTGACGATGAAGATTTTCTTCAGTTCTGGATTGACGCGAATCAGTTCGGCCACACCGTCGCGCGCAGCGGATGGCGGCAAATAGATCACGCCGCAGTTGAAACGATGGCCGTCCTGCAGCCCTTCCAGCACGCTGTTGTACACGGGGATATTGCCAAGCGAAGTCTCCAGCACCTGTCCGCGGCGTCCGGGCGACGTGCCGAAAACCACGTTACCTCCCGAATACGCGTGGCCCACCGGCGTGACTTGCCGCGACTCGCCCCCGAGTATGTTCAGCACGCACACACGGTCCTCGCGGCAGGCGGCCTGCGCGAGCGAACTGATGCCGACGTAGTATTTGAAATCTCCTGCACCTTGCCTGTACATGGTCTTCCTCCAGATTGATTAGATGCTCAAGTCATGTCGGTTCAGGCCCGGGCGGGCGAGCCTTGCGCACTGTTGAGCGTCGCGGAGACCAGCTCGCGGCCGCCTGCTTTCATCCACGCGTCCGCCGCCTTCGCGTACTGGATGACTTCGCTGATATCCGAATCGAACCCGAAAATGCTGTAGGGCAGGCCGAGCGCATCGCACGTATCACGCATTGCACCCATGCCGCGTACAAGATTAGGGCCGCCGCGCCCGATCACCACGTAAAGCGGCGTCGGTCCGTTCTTGCTGAAATGCTCGCGCAACGCATCGGCCATTGCGCGCAGCGTCTCGAAGATATCGGTGTTGTTCGACTTCCCGCCGATGATGAATAGCACGTTGGTCTGTTTCAGCCAGTGCTTGAAACAGATGCGAGCCACTTCCTTCATCTTTTCGTAGGGAGGATTCCCACCGAAGTCCGAGGAAATGATCGCGTCGTCGCCCAGGATCTCCGACACCAGCGAGTTGGCCCCGCCGCCAAAAGTCGGCGCGAGGATCGTGCCGCCTTCATTGATCACGTAGACGTCGCTTTGACCCTGGTAGGTCCGCAACTGGTTGATCTCTGATTCGAAATCGGAATAGTCGACCGAGAACACGTGCGCGGGTATGTCGAGCCGCTGCCAGCGAACGTCGTCGCGATCAAAGCCGCATTTGAAATCGCACGCGACTGGCGTGAGCCGGCCATCGCGACCGGCCTGCATGCGGATCGGGTTTAGCTCTAGCGTCGTCATACCGAAGTTGTGATAGAGCTCCCACAGTTTCGGCAGGTGTTGCACCAGCGGCGAGATGATTTCCTTAGGCGCGTTCAGGCGCGACAGCGCGTTCGCGACGACGAACGCCTTCAGTCCGGTGAGCGGATCGAACGGCACGTGCACGATCATGCTCGGATCAAGTTCTTCGATGTCGACGCCGCCGTGATGCGTGAGTGTCATCGTGGGCGCCCTGAAGCGCGTCGAATCAGTGATCGAGAAATACACTTCGTGCTGCGCCGGCACTGCGCCTTCGAAGGTCACGCCATTAGCCTTGGCGGTCTGATTTCCATGCCGATGTTCGGTGAAATACAGGCGCTCCTTCTCCTTCAGTGCGGTTTTCAGGTCGCTTGCTCGCCCGATGAGTCCCGCCTTGCCCTTTTTGCCTATCCCACCCTTGAACATCGGCTTCACGAATACCGAGCCATGACGATCGATCATGGCTTTGATCTGCTCTTCGCTTGCGTCAGGGCCGAGAACTTCGGCAGTGGGAAAACCACCGAATTTCAACAGTCTTGAGCCGTACAACATACCAGTGACTTGCATATCGTCTCCTTGTGGGTTGCTTTCTGGATGGACTGCGGGGTGGCATCGTCGGGCGTGCCGGATACAGTGACGAACAATCGACGGACGCATCTGTCCCGCCGTCCGCGGGAGGCAGTCGGTGACCAGGGCAGAGTGGGAAAAGTCGAGTTGCGGCTTAGTAGCGCCGCGCGCGTGAGCGCGGGGGGATAAATCGAATCATGGATGTCGTCTCCGCAGGTGAGTCCTATGTGGACTGCTTTAATGGCGTTGAATGCTCTATGCGTTAAACAACGCAAGGCCCGTGCCATCGATCGCCTGACGTGGAGGTCGCGTATCTTATTGATTTATATGGATTTCATCGACCTGAAAATGACTGGCAGACGAACCGATTCTCGAAAGTCAGAATCCGCCGGCCGTGCAGGCTGAGACTTCAGCCGCCGTAGAAAGCCGAGCGTGGAAAAATTGACGTCGCATTCGGGCATCGGGGACGCGGTCGCCAGCGCGCATTTCCCAGTTGTCCGCGGTGACCAGTGCTTCTTGCCGAAGCTACCGTCAGGCCATTCCCACAATCAGCAAATAAATCGACTGCGCGACTGACCAGGATGCGAGCGGACTCCAATGCCCGCCAAGGCCGGTTTATTGCCGTCCGATGCGGCAGGACAAGTGGCCGTTGTCGGACTTGAAAGCTGCCGCCGAGTCCCGCCGGTGTTCAGCGGCGGCAGTGGGTCGATCTGGTGCGTTCGCCGTTGGCCGCGTTCGGCCACTTTCGGTCATACGATTGGTGAGCTAAGATCGTCGACAATCGGGCCGGGTGCGCAACTGACATGATCGATTCAGCACAGTCCCCGCTTGGCGCAGTTTATTCCCAGGGTATGTGAATGAAAGCATTATTGCTCGCATTGGCTTTTGTTTCGTCAGCAGTACTTGGCCAAACCAACCCCGCATCACGCGCCGACACCTCTGCGCATTGGCAGTCTAACGTCGAAGCTGAGAAGAAGATGCCTGCATCAGACCATGCAACAGGCCCATCACTTCCTGGCGTCGCTGCTGTGAGTCCATCTAGTCAAGGTCCGGTTGAAAATAACGAAAAATTAGACGAGCACCCGGACGTTAAGAACTGGTTGGAAAGACTCATTGAGGACCCCGTTGCACTATTCACGTTCGTACTCGCGGTCAGTACTATGCTCCTTTGGTGGTCGACCAATAAGCTTTGGATAGAGGCAAAATCCGCAGGTGCGACAGCTGAAAAATCAGCTATTGCCGCGAAGGAAGCGGCCGACGTGGCAAGAGATAGTGCCAAGGCCTATATGGTTTCAGAACGGGCATGGGTTTCACTTATGCAAGTTGACCCCGTGAGGTTTCAAGACAGTGGTTTTTTTGACACCACTGACGGGCAATGGAAAGAGGGAGATGGTTGGGCATTCAGTATGCGCTGGACCAATCCGGGGAAAACGCCGGCAGTCAAGGCGATGATTATGTTGAAGGGCGAGTGCTTGCCTAACTCGGCTGGCATTCCAGCTTTCAAGAGCGCTGACGAGATCGTCGACGGACGGTCCACGATCTTCCCCAACACGACCGTCTCCAGTAACCCGGTTACGTTTAGCGACACGCAGATAACAGGCCTCAAAAATCGAACGTGCAGAATTTTTCTTTTTGGGCGAACCAGCTACTCGGACATTTTCAATACTACATCCAGTCGACACACGCAGACATGCGTAGAGGTTCAGTATGGTGGGAAGCGAGATGGTAACGATCAATTTAGATTTACCATCGTAGGCGATGAAAACTCTCTTTCTTAGTAATGTTATTGATAACGTGATGACCAAAGATCGCGTATTCGGGCTACAAGAAACTGCAATGGGTTTGCGGTTATGCCTTTTGCATGAAGTGCGCGCCCGACCGTGGACGCAGTGCGGCCAGGAAGCGACGCTCCTCGACGGCAACAAATGGCTGAAATTCGACAAGTTTCGGCCATTCAACCCGTTTGGTATCGGTTAAAGGCCTATGCGGATATCGGACAAAACAACGTCCTTCCACCGATAGGTGAACAGCGGGTAAATCGCCAGATCTAACCTCGATATGGCGATTTAGAATTCTGAACATGAGCATGCGGAATTTCATTTCTCACGCAAAATTGCTTTACGAGATGCTGAGCCGAAACATTAGGATGATCTGGATTGCGAGGACCGATCAAAATCTCTTTTATCGCATCAGGGGGAAAGCAGAATTCATAGTAAGGAGCGAGCCCGTATCGCGACGCACGCCAAAGCAACGGATCAAGATCACTAGCTCGCAAAGGTTCGTAATTCGACGTGTCAATCATTTGAGCTAACGTCAATCCTTCTGGAGTATGGGTCAATCTGTATTCGACTTCGTGACTAAACCCGGCATCCTTAGTAATCGAATCGAACCATGCGGTAGTCTGGGCGATGGTGTAATAGTGAAGCTCATTTTCGTCCTCGGTCGCACCGATTTTTTTAAGTAGATTGGAAATCAACTGCATTATTTTAGATCTATTTTTATCTGTAAAATATATCACGGGGCTTAATTTTATTTTATTTGTTTCACGGAGCTTTTTTGTATTGTCTTTGAAATACGACTCAAACGTCTCAATGCTTGAACTATCAGGGTATTGCGATAGCAATCTTCCAGTATCGAATCCGATGGCGAAGCCTTTTCCAGAATCCGCGTAACTCATCCACTGGACAGTGGAATCGCCTTCACTAGAAAAGCAGCACGCGTAAATCTCGTCTTTAACGACTTTAATATAAGGATCAATTTCCTCAAGAGTGAGTTTATCCATGGGTCTGCTTAGGCGATATCTGAGAGCGGTTTCTACGACCGACCCCTCCTTGACATCATTCATTTTCGTGGTGCTACTCAGCCACAATTTTTTGTTCTTAACGATCGAAAGAAGGGCATTAGCGTCGCAATAGTGATAGATGGTTGGCATAAGTGATCCTGCTCTAATCAAGGCGAAGTTGCGGGGGTAAGATTTGAACGTACGACCTTCGGATAATAAGCCCGACGAGCTGGCAGTCCGCTCCATCCCGATGCACGGAGCGTACCGGTTCTTGTGATTGCAGCTCTGCATGCGAACGTCTCGTGTCGGCGAGACCAATGCCAATGCTGAATGGGTGACTCGAATGAGGCGACAAGCGACATTCGACTTCGAGCTCCAGACCGTTGACAATCGGATTGCTCTTTCGTCTGGGCAGTCTTCCCCCGTCTTGCACCCAATCTCGAGGATCAATAGTGCCCTCGGATGGAAGGACCTGCTCCTATGCTCTGTGACCGCTATCTCGGCTATGATGTCCCTCGCCGACGAATGAAGCAGATCGAAGTATTGGAATTCACCGAATCACAGACGCCGAGAACGGCAATCACGAAATTAATTCAACATATGACTACGACTATTAATCAAGTTTTCGTGGCCGCAGTACTTATTGGCGCCACTTCAATTGCAGCGGCAGCTGCTGGACCGTGGGTTAAGACTTTTTCGGGACCGGACAGCGACGAGACAGGAACATCCTTGCACACTGAATACGTTCTGCCGACGAGCGTCAAGCTCATACAAGGAAATTATAGAACGGCCTTTATGAAGGTGACGTGGGACCCAGGCGTTCGCGGTTTCGACGGTGACGTCATGACGACCTTGATCGCTGAGACCATGATCAACTGCAACGATCTTAGTTGGGGCAATGTGAGTGAAATGTATTTCGACAAAAGCATGAAGCCGATTATGTCGTCCACTGGCGACTTCGACCGTTCAAAGTCGGTCTGGACCATAAAGGATATGAAAAAGCTTAGGCCGTCCGACTTCACCTATCGAACAGCACAATACATCTGCGGCATTGTTGTGCATGACGCATATTAAATGTTTCTCGGTCGAAAACGTATGCTGGGACGGCGGATTGAACGGCCGCTTTGGGAAACGGCGGCCGACTGAAGTGGGTCGGCTGCCGCCCCTTGCCTCGAACATGGCCGCTGGCGGCCGGATCGGACTGTGGCTGTCAGGTCGCGTCTGGACTTATACATATAACGCCCATTCCATCCACGTTCCGCCCGAGCACGCCAGTATTGCTCCTGATATGCAAGCTGGGCCGCTCGGATGATCGCGGTCGTTTTCGTGACATCGGCGATGCCACGCAGAGTTGTACGTAGTGGTGCCATATGCATACCCTCAAGCGGGAGGGAGGCAGTATGGTATCGCGAGTGTCGGTTTGTTCGGTCGCGTCCGAGGTAAGGAGAACGTGATGCAATCAGCCATCGACGCCATGCTCAGCGCATGCGGCGGCGGCGCGCTGGGCATCATTCCCGAGGTCATCGACGCCTGGAGGCATCGAAGCGATCGGGCCAACACGCTTGAACCTGGCGAAACCCCTTGCGAACATCGGTCCACCTGGTATCGCGCCGCTCGATGGCGTGAACCTTATGGTGCCCGTGGTGACGCTCTGGTTACTCGCGCTATATTCGCGCGACAAGGCGCTCACGGTTTATATCGCATTCTCGCAGCACGCATCGCTTGCGGATGCGACGAATCTCATCTGGACGTCAAGTGACATGGAAATTTTTAGCGGGACGGTGACCTTCTGGTTCATCGACCGGACACTCGCGGCGGCGGTGCCGCGCGCGAACGTACTGGTATGGCAGAACCCGATAACAGCTCATTCGCCCGCCTCGCTCAATGCGATTCGATCGAGCCGTCGCTGTGCGGATACGTGACGATGCCCCACGCGAGCGGCAGCTCACCGATCTGCTTGAGCGGCTGATAGCTTTTCGCGTCGAGCACGTAGACCGCGTCGGAGCGACCGCACGCGACCATCAGCTTCGAGCCGTCCGGCGTGAAGCTGAAATGCCAGCAGCGCTGGCCGACCGGCACATCGGCGACATGTTCGTACGTGTGGCCGTCGAACACCTGCACCACCCTGTCGCGCGCGGCGGCCACGAAAAGCCGCTGACCGTTGGGACCGAACGCGACGCCATAGGGCCCGAGTTTGGTGTCGACGGTCTTGACTACCTCGAACGTGTGCGCGTCGATCACGACGAACTTGCTGAGCGACTCCAGCGTGACAACATAATGCTTGCCGTCAGGCGACAGCCGGATGCCGCGCGGCCGCCCGCCCGCCGCGAGCTTCACGGTTCGGATCGGCGCGCCGGTTCGTGTGTGATAGATCGACACCGTATCGTCGCCTTCGTTGGTGACCAGCATCATCTGGCCGTCGCGCGAGAATTCGATGCCTTCGGTTTCGTGGCCGCTCGTGACCGAACGGATCACGTGCCAGTTTTTCATATCGATGATCGCGATTTCGGCGGGCGGCTTGTTCGCGTCGTCGTCGTCCGCGGCGGGCTTGTTGCCCGCGTTCGCTTCGGGCTTATTGTCCCCCTTCGCGTCGGGTTTGGCTCCCGGCGGCCCGCCGTCCTCGCCGGGCTCGTAGGTCACGTACGCGTAGCCGTTGCGCACCCGCACATATTCAGGGTTTTTGCCGATCTTCACGCGCTGGACGACCTTGCCCGTGGCGGTGTCGATCACCGCGAGATCGTTCGTGTTCTTGTTGGCGACCAGCAGACGCGTGCCGTCGGCGTTCAGGCTCAGACCGCGCGGGCCACCGGCGCCGACCGGAAAGGTCTGCGTGAGCGTCATCTGGTCGAGATCTATCACGCCGACGCCGGCCTTCTCGCTCGTCACGTAGGCGAGCGGCGCGGCCGCGGCATGCGCGGCGCTCGCGGCCAGCACGAGCGCGCAGGCCAGCGCGAGGGAATGGCGTGGTGGTCGGGGGAAAATCCGTGTCTCCAGCATCGTTGTACTCCGGGTTGATATGGCGGCGCCGCGATGGTTCGCGTCATCGTTTCAAGGTAGCCCACCGGGCGATTGTTTGACAACGCGGATCGGCGGGAGATTTTCCCGAATTGCTTCGCGCCGGCCGTCGCGGGTTTGAAAAGCGGGGTCGGCGGGGGACAATGAGCGCGGAGGTGGCGATGATGCTGCAAGTTGCCATGGTGAACCCAGGAAGTTCTACGAATGCCGCGGCCGGTTACCGTCGCGCGGCCATCGTGCTGGGCGCCGTGATCGTCGCGCATCTGGTGCTGCTCGCCATCGCGTTGAGCGCGCGTAACCGGATCGTCGAGCGTCCGCTCGAGCCGCGCACGATCACCGCGTCGCTGCTGAGCCCCGAACCTCCCGCTCCGGTTGTTTCACCTCCCGCGCCGCCCCCACCCGCCGCTGTCGTTCCGACGGCGCCAACGCCGCCGGTCACGCACCCCGCCGTGCGCGTCAAACCGGCGCCGCAGCCTCGCGCGCAGGTGCCACGCAGTGTGGAAAAGCCTGTGCCGACACCGTCTCCGACACGCGAAAGCACCGCGCAGCCCGTCACGCAAGCCGCGGCGCCATCGGCGGCACCGCAGGCCGCCGTGCCAACAGCCGCCGTGCCGTCGGCGGCATCGGCTTCCGCCGTCCGTCCGGCGGTGCCTGCGTCGACCGAGCCGCGCAACGTGTCGCACGTCGACTGCTCGATTCCGAAGCCCGACTATCCCGACATCGCGAAGCGGCGCGGCGAGCATGGCACGGCGATCGTGCGTTTCGTCGTCGGGCTGAGCGGGCATATCGAAACGGCGCAGCTGCAAACCAGCAGCGGCTCCGCGCGGCTCGACGACGCGGCGCTCGCCGCCGTCCATGCGGGCGCCTGCCAGCCGTACACCGAAAACGGCACGCCGGTGCGCGCCGCGTACTCGCAGTCGTTCGTATTCGGACTGACCGAGTGACGCGACAGGTTGAGCGCACCGCCAATCAGACCAGGGACACCAAACGAAGGAACTTGCCATGCAACACTACGGACTCGCAAACGTCTGGGATTCAGGTGATATCGTCACGCGCGGCATTCTGAGCGTGCTCGTGATCATGTCGGTGCTGTCGTGGACGGTGATCATCGTGAAGCTGTGGCAACTGATCCGCCTCAGGCGCGCAACCCGGAGCGACGCGCGCTTCTGGAGCGCGGACCGCTTCGACGACGGGCTGCGCAGCCTCGGCCATCCGGAATCGGGCGCGCACGACAACCCGCTGCTCGCGCTCGCGCTGGCGGGCCATGAAGCCGCGACGCACCATCGGCAGACGCAGCAGCATCTGCACGACCGCATCGACGTGTCCGACTGGATCACCCGGCGTCTGCAGGACACGATGGACGAGACGATCGCGCGCCTGCAAAGCGGCCTCGCGATTCTCGCGTCGATCGGCAGCACCGCGCCTTTCGTCGGGCTGTTCGGCACCGTGTGGGGCATCTACCATGCGCTGATCGTGATCGGCGAGACCGGTCAGACCTCGATCGACCATGTCGCCGGCCCGGTCGGCGAGTCGCTGATCATGACGGCGTTCGGGCTCTTCGTCGCGATTCCCGCCGTGCTCGGCTACAACGGTCTGACGCGCGCGAACCGCTCGATCGTCGCGCGCCTGAAGCGCTTCGCGCACGGCTTGCACGCGTACTTCGTGACCGGCTCGCAGTTGCCGTCGAGCGCCGGGCCGCAGATGCGCGTGGTGCCGCGCGGTACCAACGCGACGAACGCAAACCGCGACGGAGACCTCGAATGGCAATGAGCCCTTTCTCCGACGACGACGAACAAGGTCTGATGAACGAGATCAATATGACGCCGCTCGTCGACGTGATGCTGGTGCTGCTGATCATTTTTCTCGTCACCATTCCGGCGCTGCAACACGCGGTAAGGATCGATCTGCCGCACGCGAGCAGTCAGCCGGAAGCGCTCAAGCCCGCGCACGTGGACGTCGCGGTGCAGGCGGACGGTACGGTGCTGTGGGACGGTCAGCCCGTGACCGACGACGCCTTGCGCGCGCGCATCGCGCAAGCCGCCCTCGCGACGCCGCAGCCGGAGCTGCATTTGCGCGCCGATCGCAAGGTGCCGTACGAGCGGGTGGCGATCGTGATGTCGGCGGCGCAGCGTGGCGGGCTGACGAAGCTGGGCTTCGTGACCGACCCGCAGTTGGGCAAATGACGCGGCGCGGCGTGCGTGTTCGGTGCGTGCCGGCACACAAAGTCCCGCTTGTCGGCGGCGAAAGAATCTCTGAATTTGAATCGGCGGACGGCTCGGCTATCGTGGTGCGTGTCTGAACGGCACCCCACCCTTGCGAGGATCGCACGATGCAAGCCCTCATCTTCGACGTCGACGGCACGCTCGCCGACACCGAGACTGCTCATCTGCACGCATTCAACGCCGCGTTCGCGGAAGCGGGCCTCGACTGGTTCTGGGACGAAGCGCTCTATTCCAGCTTGCTGAAAGTGGCGGGCGGCAAGGAGCGTCTGCTGCATTACTGGCGCACGCTCGAGTGCGAGGAAGCCGGGGGCCCGCGAGCGCGAGAGGCCGTCGACGCGCTGCACGCGCTGAAAACGCGCCACTACACCGAGCGCATGCGCGAGCGCGGCGTGCCGCTACGACCCGGCATCGCGCGTCTGATCGACGAGGCGAACGAGGCCGGTCTACGCGTGGCGATCGCGACGACCACGACTCCCGCCAACCTTGACGCGCTGCTGCAAGCGCATTTCGGCGCCAGTTGGCGCCATCGCTTCGCGGCAATCGGCGACGCCGGCACCACGCCGGCGAAAAAGCCCGCCCCCGACGTCTATCGCCACGTGCTCGAACAGCTCGGCTTGCAGCCCGCGGCCTGTCTCGCCTTCGAGGACTCGCGCAACGGCATGCTGGCAGCGCGCGCCGCGTGCGTGCCCGTCGTCGTCACGCCGAGCGCTTTTACCGCGCGCGAGGACTTCGATGGCGCGCTGGCCGTGCTGCCTCATCTCGGCGATCCGCACGCGCCGATCGTTCCGATGGTGCGCGGCGAATGGCATCGCTGGGTGGATCTGGCGACACTGCGCCGCTGGCATCAAGACGCCACGCGTCGTCCCGATTCGGCTGCGCACGGCGCACTGAACGCGGACCAGGCGAGCGCGAGCGCGTCATGGCAATGAACCGCGACTACCACGCTGTCCTGATCGATCTCGACGGTACGATGGTCGATACCGCGCCGGACATCGTCGCGGCTGCCGGCCTGATGCTGACGGATTTCGGCGCCACGCCGCTGCCTTACGACAGGGTGGCCGGCTTCATCGGCAACGGCCTGCGCAAGCTCGTGCAACGCTCGCTGGATGCGGCGGGCCTCGGCAAGCGCGTCGAACTGGACCACGCGCAGGCCGTGTTCGAGCGGCACTACGCGGTGACCAACGCAAAGCTGAGTCGGGTTTTTCCTGGCGTGATGGCCGGGCTGCGCGCGTTGCAGCAGCACGGGTACCGCTGCGCGTGCGTGACCAACAAGCCGCAGGCACTGGCGGCGGCGCTGCTCGACAAAACTGGGCTTGCCGCTTTTCTGGACGTGCTGGTCGGGGGCGACACCGTGGCGAGCATGAAGCCGTCGCCCGAGCCGCTTTGGCACGCGTGCCGGCTGCTCGACGTCGAGCCCGAACGTTGCGTGCTGGTCGGCGATTCATCGGTCGATGTCGCGGCGGCGCGTGCGGCCGCTCTGCCGGTCTTCATCGTCAGCTACGGCTATGGCAGCGCGAGCGGCGCCGACCTGCCGCGCTGCGACGCGCTGATCGATTCGTTCGAGGCATTGCCGGCGATTCTGGCGCAAGCGCGGCCGGCATTGCGGGCGTGATTCGAGCCGTTAACCCGCCGACAACAACCCCGCGACGCGCTCCGACTTCGTCTGCACCGCGATATCTTTCGCCGTCATCCCGCGATTGTCCTTCAACGACCGGTTCGCGCCGCGCGCGAGCAACAACTGGGCGGTCTCCGCGCGATCGTATCCCGCCGCCCACATCAGCGCGGTCAGATCGTTCTTGTAGGTCCGGTTCACGTCGACGCCCGCATCGAGCAACTGACCGACGACCTTCGTTTGCCCCTGGCCCGCAGCGTATTCCATCGCGGTCTTGCCGACGCGATCGGTCGCGAGCGGCTCGGCGCCATGCGCGAGCAGCAGCGCGACGATCTCGTCGAAGCCGCCGTAGGCGGCGGCCATCAGCGGTGTATCGCCCGGCGCGTTCGCATGCTGCACGTTCGCGCCGCGCTCGATCAGCGTGCGCGCCATCGCCGTATCGCCCTTCTTGCACGCGGTGACGAGCGCGGTGTCGCCGATCCGGTTCATCGCATCGACCGACGCGCCGCGCTGCAGCGCAGCGACGACCGACTGCTGATCGTCGTCCTTCGCGGCTACCAGCAATTGGCGGTTGATTTCCCCCTGGTCCTGCGCGAACACCGGCACGCAGGCACCGAATGCGGCAGCGAACAGAACAGCGCTCGCAAGCGGCCGAATGAACATATCTGTCATGGTGTCTTCCCCGTGCTACTGCAGATTGTTGATATAAGCGGCCAGATGATGGATGTCCTCGTCGGTCAGATTGCGCGTCACGCTGGCCATGTTGCCCGCATCGTTGGTGCGCGTGTGCGAGCGAAAGTCCTGCAACTGCTTGACGATGTACTGATACTGCTGACCGGCGACGCGCGGAATCTCGTTCTGCCCGGAGAAGCCGCCCTGATGGCACATCGTGCACAGCACCTCGGCGGCCTTCCTGCTGCCCGCTTCGATGCTCGCGCCATCGGCGTTGAACCGCACTGGCACGAGCTTCTGCGCGGCGAAGTAGTCGGCGATGTCCTGCATGTCCTCGCTCGATAAATCCGACGCCATCGGCGACATGGGCGGATGGCTGCGCCGTCCCTGCTTGAAGTCCTTCAGTTCCAGATACAGATAGCGCGCATTTTGCCCGGCCAGAATCGGAATGTCCGGATTGGTCGAATTGCCCATCGGCCCATGACAGGCCGCGCACACCTGCGCTTTCGCCTTGCCCGCCTCGGCATCGGCGCGCGCGCCCGTCGGCAGCCGTGCGGCCATCAACCCGCCGCACAACAGCACCACCCATGCAGCGCGCGCCACCGCCGCCGCTCCCCGCAGCGCCGGCCGCCTCATGGCACCGCGAACACGACAACGCTATTGCCGCGCTTGAAGTCGATCTGCGTATTGCCGCCCGCCGCGACCGCGATGTACTGCTTGCCGTTGACCGTGTACGACACGGCCGGCGCGTTGACGCCCGCGCCGCACTGGAACTCCCACAGCTTCTTGCCGGTGGCGGCATCGAACGCGCGGAACAGGCCGTTGCCCTCGCCGTTGAACACGAGACCGCCCGCCGTTGCAAGTACGCCGCCGATCAGCGGCTGGTCGGTCTTGTAGTCCCACGCGATCTTGCCGGTGTCGACGTTGACGGCCGACAGCTTGCCCCATTGCGCCTCGGACGGAATCAGCTTGAAGGCGCCGCCGAGCCACAGCTTGCTGCCGCCCGGATAGGCGGCGTCCTCGACCTGGTACGTCATCGGCTGATTCAGGTTGGCCGCGTAGACGAGGCGCGTTTGCGGATCGAACGCGATCGGCGACCACTCGACGCCGCCGTTCGCGCCCGGCAGCATGCGCGCGCCGGCTGCAGTCGGCAGGGTCCACATGTTTTCCTGCGGAATCATCGCCTGCGAGAAGCGGATCAGCCGGCCGGTCGCACGATCATGCACGTACACGTGACCGGTCTTGCCCGCATGCACGATGCCGGGGATCATCTTGCCGTCGTTGTCGCGCACGTCGATCAGGATCGGCGGGCTCACCGCGTCGAGGTCCCAGACGTCGTGCGGCACGTACTGGTAGTGCCATTTGTACTTGCCGGTGTCGAGATCGATCGCGACGAGCGAATCCGTATAGAGGTTGTCTCCCGGCCGGATCGCGCCATACAGGTCCGGCGACGGGTTGCCGACCACGAAGTACACCGTGTGCGTTTTCCGGTCGACCGCCGGCGTCATCCACACACCGCCGCCGAGCGTCTTGTAGAAGTCGCCGCCCTTGTCGGCCAACTGCTTCTTCTCCGCGTCGATGTCGCGCTTCTCGTCGCGGCCGGTGGCGTCTTTGGTGGCCCACACGCCTTCCTGGCCGGTTTCCGGAATCGTGTAGAAGGTCCACAGCAACTGGCCGGAATTCGCGTCGTACGCCTTCACGAAGCCGCGAATGCCGTACTCGCCGCCGTTCGTGCCGATCAGCACCTTGCCGTCGACGACCGTCGGCGCCATCGTTTCCGAGTAGCCCTCGTCGGGACTGGCGATCTGGCTTTGCCACAGCACGTTGCCGGTTTTGGCGTCGAGCGCGACGAGCTTGGAGTCGAGCGTGCCCATATAGAGCCGGTCACCCGAAATCGCGACGCCACGATTGTTCGGCCCGCAACAGAACGTCGTGACCGGACCCATCTTGTGCTTGTAATGCCAGAACTCTTTGCCCGTCGTCGCATCGATCGCGTATACGTGATCGAACGACGTGGTCAGGAACATCACGCCGTCCTTCACGATCGGCGCCGTTTCCATCGACTCGTTGACGGCCGTCTGGAAGATGAACGCCGGTCTGAGCTTCGCGACGTTCGTCCGGTTGATCTGCGAGCCGGGGTAATAGCGCGTCTGCGCGTACGAGCCGTTCGGATGGAGCCAGACCGACGTCATGCTGCCGGCGCGATCGAGCTGATCCTGGGTCACGGGCTGAAGCGTCGATGGCACCGGCGCGGCGGTGGTGGTCGAGCTGTTCTGTACTTCGTCGGCGGCATGAGCCGCGGGCACGCCGAACGCGATGGCGAGCAGTGGCAGGCCGACAATTCCCTGAATACGGTTGAATGGCATGAGCGTCTCCTAGCTTTTTATTGTTCCTATGAATTGCAGCGCAGGAGTGCGACATGGATCCACGCGGACGACAGCGTGAAAGAGCACGATGGCGCAACCCTCGCAGACAACAAAAGCGTACGACTTCGAATCGTTGTTAGCTTTGTCAGGATGGGTCGGCTTCGCAGAGAGGGGAGAAGTGATGCACGGGTCCGCGGCAAACCGGCTCGATTAAGGGTAGGCGATGTGTTGTGGATTTTCTAGATTAAATCGCTAAGGAGTGGCGAGCGATCAGCGTGCACCGTTGTGGTCGCTGACCGCCGCCCTGGTCGTGGCGTTTTCACCTGGGTCGCTTCGCGTTGCGGCCGCTCGTTGAGCTGATCAGAACCGGCCGCCGCGCGAATCGGCCCCCCGCTGATAGTTCCGGTTGGTCTGTTCCGGATTCCGGTTCACCAGCGGGCGCGCGTAAAGTGGGTGATGCAGGCTCCGTACTTCGTGTTCGAGCCGGAAGCAACGCTCTCCGGATGACAGATCGAGCAGGTCGGCAAACCGGTATTGATGCGGCTCTTCTCCATATGCCAGACCTTTTTCGGCGAGCCGTGTGAACGGCCCCGAAAAAGCAGCGGTGTAAATGGCGATGTGGTGTCCGTCGTATGCAGGAATGGGCTGGGTCGTTTCCGCGTACAGCAGTTGCTGATGCGTGCCGATATCGATCACCGCACGGTGCAATCCATGCTTCTCTTCGATGTCGACGGTCGCATCGAACATATCGCGGTAGAAGCGCGCGATAGGCAACGCGCTGCCGACCGGCACGTCCATCTTCACGAACGCGATGCCCAGATCGATTTCCGACCACGGAGCCGACGCGGATCGATTGAGAGGATCGAGGCACTCGTAGCGGTTGCCCCACGGACACGTCACTTCGACACTGCCTGCGCGCTCCGTCCAGCCGAACGCGGTGCCGGCGAGCAGCGGTTCGACCGAGCGCAGCCGCCTCGCCAGCGCTTCGAGCTCGCCGACCACGAGACCGACACTGCCGCGCAGACGTTGCGCCGCCCCGTGCGGCAAGTGAATCTGCGACCGGCCGACGTTGATCCACATATTCTCGACCCCGGTCATCACGAACGGATCGCGCGTGAGCCCAAGGCCGGTGACGTAGAAGGCGGTCGCGAGAATCTGGTTGGGGATTTTCAGGTTGACGTGTTCGAGCAGGACCAGATTGCCGGTATCGTCGTTAGCGTAAGAGTGTTCCATGTGTTTGCCTTGTGCATGAGCCGCGAAACGCTGGACAAATTATGCATCAACAGGGCAGATGGTTCGTGCTCGTGCAACTCGGGCGGCGTGGCGGCGCCGCCATGTTCAGAGGCGTATGAAGCGGCACGCATATGCTTATTGCCGCAGAATCTTCCACGGCCCATTGCCGGTTTTGCAGACGATCGGCGTCCACGTTTGGGTCTGTCCTTTCGCGACCGCGGTCAGCGTCGCGGTCCGGCAGGTTCGATCGCCGTCCTTCGTCGTGTCCTGCGGCGTCACCGTGCCCTTGATCGACACGGAATTGCCGGTGCCCGCATTGCTCCACTCGTACGATTCGCCATCCTTTTTTGTATCGAGCGCCTTTTGCGCCGCGTCGTTGAGCGCTTTACGGTCGGCCTCGCGCATGTAAGTAACGGGCGTGTCTTTCAGAAAGTTCAGGTTCGCTGCGTAACACAACATTGGGCTGGCGAGCAGCGCCGCTGCCGCAAGCCACTGCCTGATCGTGTGGGCGTACGCGGCGTCGAGTGCGGGCGCGCCTGCGCCAGGACGAAATTGACGTGACATGGGTTTCTCCTCGAGTTCATCCGCGATTCGCGTCGTCCGCGAAATCGCCGTTTTGCTGGAATGCATCGACGACGTCGGCCACCGAGCCGCGTCGGCCGATGTGGCCGACACGAACTTCGAGCCCCTCGGCGCGCAGCATGTCGCGCACGTCCGCGTGCGCGCCGACGACCTTCATCGCGGCGCCCGCGGCCTCCAGCGCGCCGTGCATCGCTTCGAGCATGCGCGCGCCCGCCAGATCGACGACCGCCGATGCGGACAGGTCGCAAATCACGAGCCGGACCGGTGCGGGTGCGGTGTGGATCATGCGCCAGATCGTCTCGCGCACGTGCTCGCAGTTGAAGTACAGCAACGACGCCTCGACACGCACCGCCAGCACATGCGCAATCGTCTCGTTCTCGGCATGACGTTCGAGATCCGAGAAATAGCGCGTGCCGGGAATACGCCCGAGCATCGCGACATGCGGATGCGCGGCGCGGTGGATGATCAGCAGCATCGACACGAGCACCGCGACGATGACGCCCTTCAGGATGCCCAACAACAGCACCGCCGCGAACGCCACCATCGAAATCGCGAATTCGAAGCGGCTCACGCGCCACACATGACGCAGTTCGCCGACGTCGACGAGGCCCTTCACGGCCACGAGCACGATCGCCGCCAGCACGACGTTGGGCAGATTCGCGAGCAGTCCGGTGAGGAACATCAGACAGAAGCCGATCGCGAACGACGCGAATACCAGCGCAAGCGCGCTTTTCGCGCCGGCCTTGTCGTTCACCGACGATTGCGAAAGCCCTCCCGCAACCGGGAAAGCCTGGAATAATCCCGCGGCCAGATTGGCTGCGCCAAGACCCAGCAATTCCTGGCGGGCGTCGATCTCGTAACCATGTGCCTGCGCGAGCGCGCGCGCGGCCGAAACGCTCTCGACGTATGCCAGCAACAGGCACGCGAACGCCAGCGGAACGATGCCGTCGACATCGCGCAGCCGCAGCCCGGGCAGACGGAATTCAGGCAAGCCCTGAGGCAGCGCGCCCACGAGCGTGAAGCCGCGGCTGGCCAGCGGCGTGACGGACAACACGACGATGGAGGCCGCGACGACGGCGAGCGCCACCGGACGCCCCGGCAAAAGCTTTTCGCCGAGCAGCAGCAACGCGGTGCAAACGAGGCCGAAACCGAGCACGCCGAGGTTGGTCAGCGGAAGCTGCCCCCACAGCACGGCGATCCGTTCGAAGAAGAATTCGCCGCCGCCTTTCACCCCGAACAGCTTCGGCAGCTGGGTCATCGCGATCGTCAGCGCGGCGCCCGCCTTGAAGCCGAGCAGGATCGTCTCGCTGATGAAGCTGACGAGCGAACTCAAGCGCAGCAGCCAGCCGATCACGCACATGCACGCGATCAGCACGGACGTGAGCGCCGCGATCGAAGCCCAGCGCGACGGGTCGCCCCCGGCCATCGGCACGAGCGTCACGCCGACGAGCATCGAGATCGCCGAGGTCGGGCCGATCGCGAGCTGGCGCGACGAGCCGAACAGCGCATAACAGAGGCCGCCGACCAGATAGCCGTAGATGCCGTATTGCGGCGGCAAGCCGGCGAGCGACGCATAGGCGAGCGATACCGGAATCCCATAAGCCGCGAGCGTCACGCCGGCGACCGCGTCCTTCGCGAGCCATCGAGGCTGATAGCTTCGCAGCCACTGCGCGGGAGGAAACGCGGAGCGCCACCCGCGCGCGGGTGGCGTGGAAGACGCGCGGCCGGTGACGCTGGGTGGATGGTTCAACGTAGCGCCTCGAGTACGGAAGCGGACCTGACGGAAGCACGGGCGCGCTGTACGGCCATCGCCTCAGCCGACCCGGAGCGGCTCAGAGCGAATCCTTGACGCGCTGCCACGTATGATCCGGATTGAACTCGGTCACGGGCGGCGCGTGCGCGCCACGGTCCTTCTGGTAGATGACGCCGTTGTTGCTGACCACGAAGGTCATCACGCCGCTCGTGCCGTACTGCGCCGGATAAGCGACCATCGCGAAACCCGCGATCATGTGGCCGTTGATCACGTAGCTGAACGCGCCGCCCGGCGCGTTCTTGCCCTGCCGCGTCAGGATGTGGAAATGGTAGCCGCGGTAAGGATCGCCCGCCGCGTGGCCTTTCAGATATTCGGAACTCGCGGCGACGAGCGGGCCGAACGGACTCTCTTCTTCGTCGCTGTTTTCGTCGCTGTGCCAGTAGAGACCGTCCTGCTTGCCGGGTGTGCTGGCCAGCTTCTGCGCGTATTCGAGCAGGCCGTCGTGGTTGCGGTCGCGCGACGCGTATTGACGCTGCGCGCCGATATAAGCGTGCAGCACCTTGATCGCTTCGAGTTCGTTGGCGCCGATCCGTCGATTGATCAGTTCTTCTTCTCCCTGCTCGGTGGCGAAGCGCCAGGTGCCGTCCTCTTTGACGATCGGTATCGGCATCGGCCACGCCTCGTCGCCGACCAGCAGAATCCGCCGGTTCGGTCCCCTGTCGTCGAGCACGTGATAGGCCTCGATCTCCTTGCTCGCCTTGGCCCAGTTCGCCTCGTTCTCCGCCTGATCCGGCGATACCACGAGGCTCTTGTGCGCTTCGCCGAAGATCGCGACGAGCGACGCTTCGTCGTCGGTCTTCAGTGCGCTGGACAGCGCGGCAACCGCGTCTTCCGGGGTGGCGAAAGTGCGCTGCCCCGCGGCGAGCGCGGCCAACGGAACCGACAGCGCGAGCACCATCGCGCACAGCCGGCGCAATGTGGCCACACGTCGCCGCGAATCGTCGCGTGCGCGCTTTCCGGTGATGCTTTGCCCGCTCATGGCTGCTCCTTATCGCCGTCCGCCGCCGCGGCCGCCACCGCCACCACCACCGCCGGCCCGCGGCGAGAATCCACCACCGCCACCACCGGAGTATCCGCCGCCACGCGTCGATTGACGGCTCGCCGCGCCGCGCGCGCTGTTGGCTTGCGCGGCGCGCGCCGAGCCGTAGCCGCTGAACGCATCGCCGCCGCCCCCAGGCGACGCGCGCTGGCTCACCTCGCGTGTGCCCGCCGACGCCGTCGGACGCTGGGACGGCTGCGGCCGCCCTTGCGCGCCAGCACCGCCGCCCGCGAAGTTTGCGCCGGCGCCGCCACCCGCGCCGCCACCTGCATAGTTTGCGCCGCCGCCCGCGCCGCCCCGGTTGCCGCCCGCCAACCCACCGCCCGCGCCCGTGCCTGCACCCGCGCCGCCGCCGCGCGACGGCGGATCGCCGACCCGTTGCGTGCGCGCCGAGCGATCCGAGATACCGCTGACCTGGCCCGGCTTCTTGTCCGAGGTCCACGCGGAGGTGCCCCCTCCCTGCCCGCGACCACCGCCGCGGTTGATGTCGCCCGTGTTGATATTGCCGCGCTCGACGTTCCTATCGCCGCGCTCGACGGTTCTATCGCCGCGCTCGACGTTTCTTTCGCGGTTGATGTTGATGTTGTTGTTGCCGCCGCCTCCGTAATGCGTTTCATAGTGCCCGCCGTTCCAGGCGGCGGTAATCGCCGCGCCCCAGATCAGCCCCGTCGCGAGCGCGGCGCCGGGCGCGTACGGATAGTAGTAGGCCGGATAGGGCGTGGGCGCGTAGGCGTAGGTCACGGGCGCGCTGGCCACCACGATGGTCTGCGGGTTGTACTGCGGCACGTAGATCACCTGCGGATCGGCCGGCTGGATCTTGATCACTTCCTTCTCGACGACCACGACCTGCTTGTCGTCGGATTTCAGATGCCCCGCCGACTGCGTTTGCCGCCGGAAGCGCTGAATCGCTTCGAGCACCGAGCCCTGATCGGCAACGACGGCCTCGCCGAGATCGATCGTCCAGTCGAGATCGGTGCTCATGTTCTTGACGATGTCGGGGTAATTCAGCAGCGCCTTCACCGGATCGTGCCACGCGTCGTTGAGCTTCAGCGACTTGTTGTTTTTGTACTGATCGAGAAAGCGATCGGCCTGCACGATTTCGACGGGATAGGTTGAGGCAGGAAGAATGATCGCGATCAGATCGTCCGGATATAGCGCGATCGGTCCGACGAGCTGGTCGAGCGTCGCCGCGGAAACGGGTGCGTTCGGGGCCGCGTTCGCCGGGGCGTTCGCGGCCGGCGCCTGCGCCAGCGACACCGCAGTGGAGAACGCGCCGCAGCACGCCAGAAGCGCGGCGCCCAGTACATGGCTGATGCGTCGCGCGCGCTTCGCCTCGTCGTCGAGTGCCGGCATGCGCCTGCGCCTGTCGAGCGCCGTTGCAAACGGGATGATGCGTGTACGAGCACGCGAATCGCGGTCCATCGATGCTTCCCCTTGCGCTTCGTCAGCGGCCCCGGGCTGCATGGCCATGATCTTTGACAGACAGTTGTCCGAAGCAATGAAAAAGACCTGCACCTGTTGCATGAATACAGTTTGGAAACCATGGACGAAATTGCAAATACGACCTTGGTCCGATTGCGCGCGACAGGCCCGCGACACCATGATGAACGCGAACCTGCCATTGCTGCGCATCCACCGCGCGGCAACCGGTCCCACCGGAATTCCCATTCACGGGTGCCGGTGGCGCCCTAACGCCTGAGCAAACAGGCAGCCGGCGACTCGCACCCGCGTGTACCCACGCAAGGAGCTGTCGTGAACAAGTCTACGAAATATGCCGTGATCGCCGCGTTGAGCGCGTCGCTATCGCTGGAAGGCCTGGCGCAATCGAGGCCGATTGCCTATCCGGCCCGAGGGCAAAGCCCGCAGCAACAGCAGCAGGACGAAGGCGCCTGCTATTCGTGGGCGAAGAGCAATACCGGCATCGACCCGACCATGGTCGCCAATGCCCCGCCCCCGCCTTCCGGCCCCGCGGTGGGAGGCGGCGAGCGCGTGCAGGGCGCCGCGCGCGGCGCGGCCGGCGGCGCGATCATCGGCGCGATTGCGGGCGACGCCGGCAAGGGCGCGGCGATCGGCGCGGCGACCGGCACGATGGTCGGCGGGTCGCGCGCGCGGCAGAACCGGCGCGCGGCCGCGACACAATCGCAGGCGCAAACGCAGGGCTCGATGGACACGTTCAATCGCGCTTTCGCCGCCTGCATGTCGGGGCGGGGTTACACGGTCAATTGATCGCGCAAGGAGAGCAGAATGATTAACCGCAAACTGATCATCGCGGCGGCGCTCGTGTGTGTCGCGAATACGGGGTTCGCTCAGACGGAGGCACCCGTCACGGTCAAGAGCGAGCCCGGCAAAGTCACCGTGTCGGGCACGGTCAAAACGACCGCGACGGTCGTCGGCATCGAGCCGGCAACGCGCACCGTCTTGCTCAAGGACCCGAAGGGCAAGGTCGTGCAGGTCGTGGTCGGCGAGGAAGCGCGCAACTTCGATCAGATCAAGGTCGGCGACGTGGTCAAGGCCGAGTATTCGCAGGCTCTGACCATCATGCTGAAAAAAGGCAACGCGCCGCTGACCGCCAACGAAACGCAGACGCTCGCTCGCACACCGGCGGGCGCGAAACCCGGCGGCTCGGCCTCGCGCGAAGTCACGATCATGGCTAACGTCATCGCGGTCAATCACCAGAGCGGCGTGGTCACGCTGAAAGGCCCGCAAGGCAATACGGTGGATCTGGTCGTGCAGGATCCCGAACAGCTCAAGCGGATCAAAAAAGGCGACCAGATGCAAGCGGTCTATACCGAGGCCGTGGCCATCTCCGTGGAGCCGGTCGCCGGCAAATAGCGAGCATGGCTCGCGTCAGATCAGGCGGTGCGCTTGCGCGAGGCCGCTGAGGGGAGGCGTAAAGTCCGCGCGTCGAAAACGCACCGTCGAGAAAACCCGTATCGCATTGGGACTCGCCGGCAGACGCGCAAGGCGAAACTCGATTTCGTGCGCGGGCCGCGTATCTCCCTCTTCCAGGACGACGTTCATCCGGTCGAGCCGGTACATGCTCTTGCGCACGTAGAAATGCGCATCCGGCGCCCCCAGTACACCGCACATCACGTCGAGATGCCGCTCCAGCGCCTCTGTCTTCAGGCCCAACTGCGCCAGAGCCTGATCGTTCTCTTCGATCTGCGCCTGCAGCTTCGCCACTTCCGCGTAATTCGACGTCGCGTCGCTACCAAGCAGCGAGCGCACGCCCGCCCCCTGCCGTTCGAGAATCGTCAGGCGCGTTTTCAGCAGCGCCCTTTCGCGTTGCAATTTGTCCTGCCGCGAGGTGTCGGCCTCGATCTTGCCGAGCGCTTCGAGCACGAGCTGATCGACGATCCGCAACACGATTTGGCGCCGCAACGCGGCTTCGGATTCTTCGCACACGCGCACCTGGTGATCGCTGAAGTTGATGGTCGTCTGCGCGAGATCGGTTTGCGTCGTTTCGCCGTGTTGCCCGACGCCGAAAATACGCCGCTCGTCCATGGCCATGCCGAGCACCGCGAATACCTGATCGGCAGCGGGATGGTCGCTGAAGAACGTGTTCAGCTCGTGTGAGCGGTTGAAGACCGGGCAGACGTCGTCGGGTGTGGCGAAAAAGGCGTGGATATACGGGTCTGTCGCCCACGCCGCCGCGTTCGCTTCGCGCGTCGGCGGCACTTCATCGGCGAGCCGGAGCAGATAGGCGGTCGTGTGTTGCACGGCGGGCCGCAGGCGCGACGCATAATTGCGCGCGAGCCGCAACGACGGACAGAGCCCGACGATCCGCTCGACGATTTCCTTCGTCTGCTGATCGTCGCTCTCTTCGGAAGCGTTGCGCCTGGTCAGCCACCGCGACAGCAGACCCATGCCCGGCTCCCGTCGCCCGTCACGATTCGTCGCGCTCCGGCAGCAGCTGCGCGACGATCGTGTGGTTCTTCCAGAACAGGTTATGGACGCGGTTTTGCAGTATGCGCAGCCCGTCCGTGGGCACGTCGTCGAAGACGACCACCGCGCCTGGCCGCGAGCCCGTGCCGTGCACCCGCTGGATCGAGCTGAAGCGCGGGAACCCGTAGCGAATCAGGAACTCGCCGATCTCTTCGTCGGAGACGCTTTCCTCGACGTTTCCAAGAAACAGTTCAGCCATGATGCTTACTCCTCCAGACCCTATGCGACGATGTTCAATCCGCCGTCGATATACAAGGTAGAACCGGACACCCGCCGGGCATACGGCGTGGCCAGAAACGCACAGGTATAGCCGACATCCATGATGTCGACGAGTTCGCCGAGCGGCGCGCGCTGCACCGCTTCGTTGAGCAGCAGCTCGAAATCCTTCAGGCCCGAAGCGGCGCGGGTCTGCAGCGGCCCGGGAGAAATCGCGTGCACGCGGATGCCCCTCGGTCCCAGCTCGAACGCCAGATAGCGCGCGCAGGCTTCGAGCGCCGCCTTGACGGGGCCCATCAGGTTGTAGTTCGGCACGACCTTGTTCGCGCCGTAGTAGCTCATCGTCAGCATGGTGCCGCCGTCTTTCATTAGCGGCGCGGCGAGGCGCGCCATCCGCACGAACGAATGGCAGGAGATGTCCATCGCGCTCAGGAAGCCCTCGCGCGACGATTGCAGCAAGCCGCCCTGCAGATCCGCTTTCGGTGCCCATGCAACGGCGTGAACGAGAATATCGAGGCTTCCCCATGTCTTCTCGATCCGCTCGAACACGGCCTCCATTTCGTCCTCGCCCGTTACGTCGAGCGGCATGAAGATCTCGGCCTCGAGTGCTTTGGCGATCGGTTCCACATATGGAGCCGCCTTGGCGTTCGCATAGGTGAGCGCAACGCTCGCGCCGAGGTCGTGAAACGCCTTCGCGCATCCGTACGCAATCGAATGCTCGTTGGCGACGCCGGTCACGAGGGCCTTCGCTCCTCGCAGAATCAAATTCGGTTGCTCGACAGACATGGTGAAACTCCTCTATGGGGCGACAGCGCGCGTATGGCGGGCGATCATCAGTTCCTCGTTGGTGGGCACGACCCAGACCGGCAGCCTGCTCGAGGCGCGGGTGATCAGCGGGCCGCCCGCCCGATTGGCCGCTTCGTCGAGTTCGGCGCCGAGCCACGCGGCATCGCGCACGATGCGCTCGCGGATCGCGACGGCGTGCTCGCCGATGCCGGCCGTCAGCACCAGTGCGTCGAGACCTTGCATCGCCGCGGCGAGACTGCCGAGTTCGCGCCCGATGCGGTAGGTGTAGACGTCGATCGCAAAGCGGGCACGCGGGTCGTTGCTGCCGAGCAGCACGCGCATGTCGCCCGAGATGCCCGACATGCCGAGCAGCCCCGAGCCCTTGTAAATGAGGTCCGCGATCGACTGCGTATCCATCTTCAGCTCGTCGAGCAGATAGAGCATCACGCCGGGGTCGAGGCTGCCGCAACGCGTGCCCATCGGCAGGCCTTCCACCGCCGTGAAGCCCATCGTGCTCGCCACGCTCTTGCCTGCGACCATCGCGCACATGCTCGCGCCGTTGCCCAGATGCGCGACGACGGTGCGCCCCGCCGCCGCGGCCGGTGCGATCTCCGGCAGCACGCTCGCGATGTATTCGTACGAGAGCCCGTGAAAACCGTAGCGCCGCACGCCGTGGTCGGTAATCGACGGGGGCAGCGCATAGGCCTGCGCGGTCTCGGTCTGCGTGCGATGAAACGTGGTGTCGAAGCACGCGACCTGTGGAAGGTCGGGACGCAGCTGCGCGAGGATGCGGATCGGGGTCAGGTTATGCGGCTGATGCAGCGGCGCGAGCGGGCTCAGGCTGTCCAGCTGGTCGATCACCTCGGAGGTCGCGAGGACGGGGCCGGCAAAGCGCTGCCCGCCGTGCACGACGCGATGCCCGACCGCCTTCAGTTGATTGCCGCCGCCGTGGTCGTGCAAAAAACCGCCCAGATATTCGATCGCGCCCTGATGGCCGAGCCGGTGGCCATCGCCCCATTCGTGCGAGCTGGCATTACCGTCGCGGTCCGTCACGCGAAAACGCGGGCTCGTGTAGAGCGCTTCGATCTGACCGCGCAAAATGAGCTCGAGTTGCGCTTGTTGCGCGTCGAAGGCGCTGAACTTGAGGCTCGACGAACCTGCGTTCAATACGAGGATCACATCCGCCATGACGTCACCCGACCACCTTGGCGGCCTCGCGCCGTGCCTTGGCCACCAACGCGGCGACCGCGCACGACGCGAGACGCGTCGACAGAGAATCCGCGCGGCTCGTCAGAATGATCGGCACGCGCGCGCCGAGCACGATGCCCGCCGCGTCCGCGCCGGCGAGAAACGACAGGCTTTTCGCGAGCATGTTGCCCGCTTCGAGGTCCGGCACCATCAATACATTGGCGCGACCGGCCACCCGCGACTCGAT
Source organism: Paraburkholderia sp. CI2 (assembly GCF_014201055.1). Taxonomy (NCBI): domain Bacteria; kingdom Pseudomonadati; phylum Pseudomonadota; class Betaproteobacteria; order Burkholderiales; family Burkholderiaceae; genus Paraburkholderia; species Paraburkholderia sp. CI2. Next base: position 188,346 of record NZ_JACHDL010000003.1, on the reverse strand, counting down.
CTGCTTGATGCGCATGGCTTCGATGCTGATCGCGTTGTCGAGTGCGAGCGGACCGTCGACGAGCCCGCCGGTGATCTGCCCGCGGTCCACCATCTTGCACAGCGCCGCCGCTTCCACCGTCGATGGAATTTTCGGATTGACGCTCTCGGTCGCGGACAGGATCGCCACGCGGACTTCGTCAAATTTCAGCGCGTGCCCGAGATCGATCGCGTTCTGGAGGATGTCGACCTTCTCTTCGAGCGTCGGCAAGATGTTGATCGCGGCGTCGGTGATGATCAGCGCGTTCTCGTACCCGGGCACGTCCATCACGAAGCAATGGCTGATGCGCCGCTCGGTGCGCAGGCCGGTGTCACGGCGAATCACCTCGGCCATCAGCTCGTCCGTATGCAGGCTGCCTTTCATCAGGGCCTCCGCCTTGCCTTCGCGCACCAGTTGCACGGCTGCCGCCGCGGCGGCATGGCTATGCGGCGCATCGACGATCGTGAAGTTCGAAATGTCGATGCCGTGTTCGGCGGAAATCGCTTCGATGCGCGCGCGCGGCCCGACCAGCAGCGGCGCGATCAGTCCCATCCCGGCTGCTTCGACCGCGCCATTGAGCGAACTCTGGTCGCACGGATGCGCGACCGCTGTCGGCATCGCCGGCAGCGTCCGGCAGAAATCGATCAGACGCTGATACTTCGCGTGCTTTTCCATCTGCGTATTCCTCGTGTGTACGGTGCGTTGGATTCGTGACGCGTGGCACGCCATGCTGACGGAAGCCGTGCATACGGGCGCCGTGCGTACGGGCGCTGTGCACACGGTTCCGTCACGCTTGCGTCCTGCCGCGCATCGCGCCAGTTGCTCACGTGCGAGTGGGGTCCGGCAAACGTGCGTTGCGCTTGCGGCTCACGCCCGAACCCAGCACCGCGCGGAGGCGTTCGAACGCCTCCTTTTGCGCGGCGTCGGGCGCGGTGTTCAACACGCGCTCGTCGCTCGCCAGCTTGTCGAGCAGTTGTAGAAAGCGCTCGCGGTCCTCGCTGTGGGAAAGCAGCTTCGGCAGCGTGGCTATCGCCTCGTCCGGTTCGAAGCTGACGATGATTTCCTGCTCGCCCCGGATCCGCCGCCAGTGATCGGGGCTGACGTCGGGCAGGTACTCCGCGTAACTTTCGGCGATCTCCTTGCGCATCTCCAGGCGCGCGAGCGGCAACGACCCGCCCTTGCGCGACAACAGATAGGCCGCGCGCGCGAGCGCCTCCGTGTAGCCGCCGTCGCCGATCGCCTGCAACGCCGTGCGCACGAACGGCAGCTCGCGCGGATCGATCGCGCCGGCTTGCGCGGCCACGCCATCGGCGGTCGGCTTGCTCAGATACGTCGCATACAGATTCGCGTACACGCTGAAGAAGCTGGCCTCGGTCCCCGCGTCGCGCATCGCGCGGTAATAGTCCAGCGACGCGCTGATCATTTGCGAGCCGTTGTGTTCGAGCTTGCTCCACGGGTTATCGGCGGCGGCCCGCTGGCGATTCTCACGAACCGACTGCGCGGCCGCCGGCAGCCAGCCAAGCCACGGGTTCATCGCGGACACGGCCCAGCGCTGCCAGCGCAGCGGATGAAACTGGCGCAGCAGGCGGGCGCTCGTTTCGTTCGACATCGCCTGCACGAACGGCTGCGCGAGCAGTTCATACATGCGCTGATTCAGATTGGACACCGCGGCGACCGCTTCGAACGGCTTTTCGTCGATGCGGCCGAAGCGGTTGTAACGCGCAGAAATCTCCTCGAGCCGCCGCTCGTGAAATTCGACTTCGTATTCGATCTCTCCGGCCGCGTTGCTGGCCTCGTTGATGGTCATGCCGTAGAGTCCCGGCGGAAAGGTTTCGATGGTCTCGAGCACGGACATGATCTGCTTGTGCTCCTTCTTCGCGACTTTCCCGGACACGAAAATGCCCAGATGCCCGATGTTCTGGTGCGTCAGACCGACGATCACCTGGCCGCGCGCCTTGATCTCCTCGGTGCTGCCGTACAGGTCCGCGACCCAGTTGAACGCCTGTTGAGGCGGCGTGATGTTGTCGCCCATCGACGCGAACAGGATGATCGGCGAGCGGATTTCACGCAGATCGAAAGCCTGGCCGCTGCTGTTCGTCACTCCGCCCGACCACAGCTTGTTGCCGACGAACAGGTTGCGCGTGATCCATTCGATCTCCTCGCGATTCATCAGGTAGTAGCTGCCCCACCAGCGCTCGAATTCCAGAAAGCGTGGCGGCTCGGTATCGACGTTCGAGAACAGGTGGTAGTACTTGTCCCAGAACGTGTTGGCCGGGTTCAGGTTTTCGAAGTTCTCCACCAGATACGCGCCGTCGAACTTGCCGTTGCCGAGATCCGCCGCGTACGACGCGAGCCACGCGCCGCCCAGCATGCCGCCCGCGTAACGCATCGGGTTGTCGCCCTCGCCTTCGCTCCAGGCCGCGCTCCAGTACGACATCGGCGCACCGTTGATGACGATCGGGCCGGTCTCCTCGGGGTCGGAGCTGGCGAGCATCATCGCCGCCCAGCCGCCCTGGCAATTGCCGATGATCGCGGGCTTCGGACTGTCGGGATGCAGCGCGCGCACCTTGCGCACGAATAGCTGCTCGGCGTTGCACACGTCGAGCAGGGTCTGACCGGGCTCGGGGTCGCGAAAGAACACCACGAAGTAGACGGGATAGCCCGCGCGCAGCGCGATGCCCGCCTGCGAATCGTCCTTGAAGCCGCCAATGCCGGGGCCGTGCCCCGCGCGCGGATCGATGATCAGATACGGGCGTTTGCGCACGTCCACGCCCACGCCTTCGAGCGGACGAAGTTGCAGCAGCGCATAGTTGACCGGCCGTTCGAACGTGCGGCCGTCCAGCACCATGTCGTACTCGAAATGCAGCACCGGCGTGGGACCGCTGACGCTGCGTTCGACGAACTCGTTGCCGCGCCGGTACAGCGTGTCCCAGAACAGCAGCGAGCGCTGCGCGGCATCTACCGTGTATTGCCACGCACTGAGCGGATCGAACGGCGCGGGCATCGCGCTTGCGGTCGGGGCACCATCGTGATCGAGCCCCAGCGTTTCGGTGACCCGTTCATTCAGATGCCGCTGGGCGATTTGCGTGCGCTTCTGCAGCACGTGGGTGATTTTCGAGGCAATGTCCTGGCTTTGTGACAACAGCGTTTCAGCGTCCATCGGAAGACTCCTGAAAGGTGCGCGTCACGATCGGTGCCGAAGCACGCGCCGTGCATCGATTGAATCGTGGAGTTGACCCAGAGCTCTAGCAATCGGACCAAGGTCTTATTATGCGCGCGACCCGGTGCAGCGCACGGGTTCGGGCGCGGCGCGTGTGGACGTGACGCAGCGCGACGTCTCATTGAATGGGGTTCGCCTGCACCGCTGCGGCGATATCGCGGCTCACCGAGGCGAGCGCGCGATCGTAGGCGGCGATGATCGGCTCGAATCCGGGACCGGACACGCTCTCGCGCGCAACCGAGCGGCCGGTGACGGCGCGGACCTTGCCGGGCGGCCGCACGGTCCACAGCACGTCGACGGTGACGTCGCGCCCCGGCACGGACTCGAAGCGCATCACGTCGATCCGCACGCGCCAGACGACGGACGGATCGCGTACCGCATCGAATACCGAAATCTGCTGCGAGTTCAGCAGCGCGCCGAGATCGGCCGCGATCACGCGGCCGATGTCGCCACCGAGCGGCTGCGCCCAGCGGTCGAATTCGTTGACCGCGACCTCGTTGTTAGCGATCCGCGTCACGATCTGCGGCCGGTCCACGATCTCGGGTATCGTGACCGGACCGATCACCGCCGTAATCGGCCGGCTCGCGCCGGTGCTGCTCAACGAATCGTCCGGGCTCAGCGTGTAGAAGTTCGTCGCCGGCGACTTGCAGGCGCCGAGCAGAGCGCCGGCGAGCACGAGCATCAGGCCGGCCGCGAGGCGGCTTATAAAGCGGCCCATCGCATCTGTCATGGCTTCTTGTCCTCGGACTTGCCGCGCACGAGCGATTCCGGATGCTGCGCCAGATAGTCGGCCAGCGTGCGCAGCGAGGCAGCGGTGCGAGTCAATTCACGCATTGCGTCCTCCGTCGATTGCTGCAGCGACGAGTCGGGCTGCAGCGCGGCATTCGCGGAATCGAGCGTCGATTGCGCGGACAGCAGCGTGTCGCGCGCTTTCGGCACGACCTGCGTGTTGAGCTGCCCGAGCATCGCGTTGGTGGTGCGCAGCGTCGAGCGCGCGTCCTTGCCGATATCCTCGAACGGTATGTTGTTGATCTTGGCGAGCAGTCGCGTGACCGATTCCTGCAGCGATTGCAGCGTGCGCGGAATCGCGGGCATTTCGGGCGGCGTCTTGCTCCAGTCGATCGACGCCTTCGGCGCGTCGGGGAAATAGTCGAGCGCGAGATACTGCTGGCCGGTCAGCAGATTGCCGGTTCTCAGCTGGAAGCGGAAGCCGTGCTCGACCAGATAGTTCGCGAGACCGCGCGGGTCGTCGGTGAGGTGTCCGCCGGCGCCGTCGTTCTGATAGCGCGACGTGAACCGCTCCGGATAGATATTGATCTCGACCGGACTGCTGAAGCGGCGGGTGTCCGGATCGAAGCGCGTGTAGAGCGCCGTCACTTCGCCGATTTCGACGCCGCGGAAATCGACCGGCGCGCCAACTGTCAGACCGCGCACCGAATCCGTGAAGTTCACCACGTATTTGACGACGATGCGATCGTGCATCTTCATCGCGTCGGCGCGCGTGGTGTACAGCTCGAACCGGGTGCTGGTATCGGCGCTCGTCTCTACCTGTGAATCGGGCGGCGATTCGAACGCGATCCCGCCGATGATGATCGACACGATCGACTGCGTTTCGACGCGCAAGCCGCTGCTGTCGAACGCCATATCGACACCGCTGGCGTGCCAGAAGCGCGTGTCGGTTCTGACGAAGCGGTCATACGGCGCGTTGACGAACACCTTCACCGTGACGCCGCGGCCGTCGGGGTCCAACTGGTACGACGCGACCTGGCCCACCTGAATTCTGCGGAAAAACACGGGCGTACCCACGTCGAGCGAGCCGAGTCCCGTGCCGTGCAACGTGTACTCGTGCCCCGGCACGTCGCTCGCGATCACGGGGGGCTCCTCGAGGCCGACGAAACTGCGGCGCGCTTTTGGCGAATTGCCGACGTCGACGTCGATATACGAGCCCGACAGCAGCGTGCCGAGCCCCGACACCGTACCGCCCGAAATGCGCGGACGCACGACCCAGAAGCGCGTGTTGTCGACGAGCAGGTCCGACACGTCGCGCGTCACCTCGGCCTTGGCCACCACGCGCTTGTGGTCCGGCGTCAGCGAGACCGCTTCGACCACACCGATATCGACGTCCTTGAACTTGAGCTTGGTCTTGCCTGCTTCGAGACCGTCGCCGGTCTTGAAGCTGATGCTGATCTGCTCGCCGCGCTCCATCACCGCCTTCACCGCTAGCCAACCGCCGATCAGGATCGCCACGATCGGCACGAGCCAGACCAGTTGCATCCGCCAGCGCGAGCGCGGCACCGGCTCAGCGGCGGGCAGCTCGGGCTCTTCAGTCGGAGTGGACACGTTCGGTCTCCAAAGCGTCCCACATCAGGCGCGGATCGAACGCCATCGAGGCGAGCAAGGTCAGCACGACGACCGCGCCGAACGCGATCGCCGCCGGCCCCGCCTTGATCGTCGCCAGCGCCTGGAACTGCACCAGCGCGACCAGCATCGTGATCACGTAGATGTCGAGCATCGACCAGCGACCGATCAGCTCGATCAGGCGATAGATCCGCGTGCGCTGCCCGGGCAGCCATTGCCAACGAAGCTGCGTCGACAGCGCGAGATACCCGATGCCGAGAATCTTCAGCATCGGCACGACGATGCTCGCGATGAACACGAGCAGCGCAAGCGGCCAGGAGCCCGATACCCACAGATAGACCACTCCGCTCATGATCGTGTCCTTCTGCGTGCCGAACAGCGAACTCGTGTCCATCACGGGCAGCACGTTGGCCGGAATGTAGAGCACCATCGCGGCCACCAGATACGCCCACGTGCGCGACAGGCTCGCGGGCTTGCGCTGGTGCAACGGCGCCTTGCAGCGCGGACAGACGTGCTTGTCCGCGCCGCTGGGCTGCTTGAGCAGCAGGCCGCATTCTTCGCACAGCACGAGCCCGTAGGCAGACGCCGTGATGGCGTTGCGGCGCACGCGGATCGGCGGCAACTGCCACGCCTGCGCGCCACGCGCTGCCGTGATGCGCGCCCACACCTCATGCGGATCGAACGTCGCCGCCGCGGCCGCGAGCAGCAGCATCAGCGCGATGAACGACCACAGCGCGGTGCCCGGCACCACCTTGGCGATGTGCGCGAGCTTGACCAGCGCGACCAGCAAGCCGAGGATCAGCACCTCGGTCATGCCCCACGGCCGCGCGAGCTGAAACACACGAAAGCACTCGGCCGGCCGCCACGGCACGCGCCCGAAGCGCAGCGGCAGCAGCAGCCACAGCATCGCCGCGGTTTGCAGCACCGGCGTGACGATCGTCGTCAGGCCGACCAGCAAGGCGAGCGGCCACGAGCCGTGGCTGTACAGCATGCGCACCGAACCCGCGAGCGTCGTCTGCACGACATGGCCGTTCAGCGACAGACCGACGATCGGAAACACGTTCGAGATCACGAGCAGCACCGCGGACGCGCACGAGAATGCGAGCGCATACTCCGGCCCGTTCGAGCGTCCGCGCCTCAACTCCGCGCGGCAACGCCGGCAGCGCAACGCATTGCCGGCGGCGGGCGGCGCGCCGAGCTGAAGCAGGTCGCACTCTTCGCACGCAATCAGCTCGTTACCCGTCATCTCGCCTCCACTGCACCCGACGTTCCAGCCGGCGCGGGCGCGTTCTGCGAGACCGGCGCCATCGCCGGCGAGTTTTGCGGCGCGGGCGGCGGCGCCGTCAGTTTTTCCGCCTCGGCCACCCAGCCACCGCCCGTCGCCTTGTAGAGCGTGACATACGAGGCCAGCACCGCGCCTTGAGTTTGCGCATAGTTCAGTTGCGCGTTGAACAGGCTGCGCTCCGCATCGAGCACTTCGATGTAGCTCGTATAGCCGCCTTCGTAGCGCTGCCGCGCGAGGTGCGCATAGGTGTGCAGCGCCTCGACCTGGAGGTTTTGCGCATCGAGTGCCTGATGCGTCTTCTGCACGGAGATGAGCGCGTCCTCGACCTCCTGGAACGCGACCTGGATCGCCTTTTCGTACGAGTACAGCGATTCCTGCTGGCGCGCTTCGGCCTGGTGCACCTGGCCGGTGATGTTGCCCGCCGTGAAGATCGGCTGCGTGACGCTGCCGGCAAACGACCACACGCGCGCCGGGCCGGTGAACAGATTCGAGAACTGCGCGCTGACCGAACCGAACAGCCCGGTCAGCGAAATCGACGGGAAGTACAGCGCGCGCGCCGCCCCGATCAGCGCGTTTTGCGCGACCAGCGTCTGCTCGGCCTCCAGCAGGTCGGGACGGCGTTCGAGCAGATCGGACGGCAGCCCCTCGGGAATCGGCGGCGTGCCCATCTGCGACAGCTCGCGGCCGCGCAGTATCGCGCCGGGATTCCTGCCGATCAACACCGACAACGCGTCTTCCTGCTGGGCGATCTGCGCTTCGAGCTGCGGAATCGTGACTTGCGCGGCTTGATACTCCGACTGGCTTTGCGCGAGTTCCATCTGCGAGACCTCGCCGTAGCGGAAGCGCGCCTCGAACACGCGCACCGATTCCGCGCGGCTTTGCACGGTCTCCTTCGCGATCACCAGCTGCCGGTCCAGACTGCGCAGATTGATGTAGGCCGACGCGACCGAGCTCACCAGCGTCAGAATCGTGGCGCGGCGGCCCTCTTCGCTTGCGAGCAGATTCGCGCGTGCCGCCTCGGTTTCCCGGCGCACCTTGCCGAACAGATCGACTTCCCAGGACACCGCCAGCGTCGCGTCGAACTGGTTGTAGACGGGGCTCACGCCCTTCGGCACCGGCACGCCTTCGTCCTGCGAGACCCGTTGACGCGACGCGTCGGCGCCTGCCGAAAGCTGCGGGAACAGCCCGGAGCGCGTGGTCACGAACTGCCCGCGAAACTCGTCGACGCGCGCGGCCGCGACCTTCACGTCGCGATTGTCCTGCAGCGCGGCGGCGATCAGCTGATCGAGCACCGGGTCCTGAAACTGCTCCCACCACACGGGGTTGGCGATGCCCGCGGCCTCGCCCTGGGCGAAACGATAAGTGGCCGGCACGTCGACCGCCGGGCGCTGGTAGTTGGGGCCTAGCAGGCATCCGCTCAGCGCGAGCAGCATGACGGATGCGAGCAAACGCGCCGGTGCCGTGCCGTGCATGTCATTCACCTGCCTGCGGCGCGGACGGCGCCTCGCTCGACGCACCGGGCCCCGGCACCGCCGAGGGTTCGCGTCCTGCGCCGCCGCTGGGCTCCACGCCCGGCGTCGGCTTTTTGCCTCCCTTCGAGCGCGACGACATGGTTTCGAGCAGGTAATAAAACATCGGGATGAAGAATACGGCGATCGCCGTCGCGCCCAACATGCCGCCGATCACACCGGTGCCGATCGAATGACGGCTGTTGGCCGACGCGCCCGTCGCGATCGCGAGCGGCACGCAGCCGAGAATGAATGCGAGCGAGGTCATCACGATCGGGCGCAGCCGTTCTTCCGCCGCGGTCATCGTCGCGTCGAACACCGAGGCGCCGCTCTCGCGATTGAGCACCGCGAATTCGAAGATCAGGATCGCGTTCTTCGCGGCGAGCGCGACCAGCATCGTCAGCCCGATCTGGAAGTAGACGTCGTTGGACAGGCCGCGCAGCATGATCGCGAGCAACGCGCCGAACAGCGCGAACGGCACCGCCATCAGCACACCGACCGGCAGCGACCACTTCTCGTACTGCGCGGCGAGGATCAGGAACACCATCACGAGACCGAACACGAACACCAGCCCGGACGTGCCGCCCGACTGCCGTTCCTCGAATGCTTCGCCGCTCCATGCCACGTCGTAGCCTTCCGGCATCTGCGCGGCGATCTGTTCCAGCGTCGAGATCACCTGTCCGGAGCTGTAGCCCGGCGCGGCATTCGCCGTGACCTTGATGGCCGGGAAATTATTGAATCGCGTGACGAGGTCCGGGCCCGTCGTAAAGCGGTAGCTTGCCACCGACTTGATCGGCACCATCGTGCCGTTCGTGCTGCGCACGAAGATCTGATCGAGATCAGTAGGCTTCAGGCGATACCGCGGGTCCGCCTGCAGGATCACCTGCCACAGCCGGCTCGAGCGGTTGAACTGCGATACGTACAGCGAGCCGAACATCGTCTGCATCGAGCTATAGACGTCTTCGATCGGCACGCCGAGCGTCTCCGACTTGTCGCGATCCACGTCGACCAGCAGTTGCCGCGACGCCGCATTGAAGGTCATCGTGACGCCGGTCAGCTCCTTGCGCGCCCGCGCTTTCTGCACGAACTGGTCGGCCACGCCCGCGAGCTGTGCGATGGAAGCATCCCCCTTGCTCTGAATCCACACCTCTGTGCCGCCTGTCGTGCCGAGCCCCGGAATCGACGGCGGGTTGACCGGCAGAATAATGCCCTCCTGGACGTTCGCGAAGTGGCGATACGCGTCGAGCAGCACCTGGCGCGCGTTCTGCGTCGCGCGGTTGGCGCGCGTATAGCGTTCGTCGAAGCTCTTCAGACCGACGAAGAAGGTGCCGGCATTGTTCTTGTTCTGGCTGTCGAGCAGGCTGAAACCATCGACCGTGGTGATGCTGCCGACCGCCTCCTGTTTCATGAAATAGTCAGTGATGACTTGCGACACCTGGCCGGTGCGGTCGAGGCTAGCCGCGTCCGGCATGATGACCGCGCCGAGCAGATAACCCTGGTCTTCAGGCGGCAGGAACGCCGACGGAATCGAGCGCACCATCAGCACCGCCAGCACGATCATCGCCGCGAAGAACACGAGCCCCATGACAAAGCGCTTGATGATGAGCTTGACCGCGCGTGTATAGCCCGACGTCATGCGGGCGAACTGATTGTCGAACCAGCGGAAAAAGCCCTTCTTCTCGTGGTGCGTGCTTTTCAGCAGCAACGCGGCGAGCGCCGGTGACAAGGTCAGTGCGACGATGCCGGACAGCACCACCGAAATCGCGATCGTGATCGCGAACTGCTTGTACATCTGTCCGGTGATGCCGCCGAGAAACGCGACCGGCACGAACACCGCGCACAGCACCAGCACGATCGCCACGACGGGGCCGGCGACTTCGTCCATCGCCTTCTTCGAGGCGTCTTTCGGTGACAGCTTGTACACCGTCATGTTGCGCTCGACGTTCTCGATCACGACGATCGCGTCGTCGACGACGATACCGATCGCGAGCACCATGCCGAACAAGGTCAGCATGTTGATCGAAAAGCCGAGCAGCAGCATGAACATGCAGGTGCCGACGATCGACACCGGCACCGCGATGATCGGAATCAGCGTCGCGCGCAGGCTTTGCAGGAATACGAACACGACGATCACGACGAGCACCAGCGCTTCGAAGAACGTATGGATCACGTCCGAGATCGACGCTCGCGTGAACTCGGTCGTGTCCATCGCGATTTCGTAGGTCATGCCTTCCGGAAACGACTTCTTCAGTTCCGCGAGTGTCGTGCGCACCTGCTTCGCCACGTCGAGCGCGTTGGCGCCCGGCTGCTGATACACGGCGAGCACGGTGGCCGGCTTGCCCTGGAAGCGGCTGCGAATCGAGTAGTCTTTCTGGCCGAGCTCGGCGCGGCCGATGTCCTTGAGCCGCACGATCGCCGCGCCGCCGCTCGCGGCGCGCACGATGATGTTGTCGAACTGCGAAGGCTCGGCGAGGCGCCCCGTGGTCGTGACCGCGAACGATTGCTGGACCGCTCCGCTGGTCGGCGACTGTCCGATACTGCCCACCGCGAACTGCTGGTTCTGGTTCGCGACGACCCGTTGCACGTCGGCGGCCGTCACGCCCAGCTGCGCCATCCGGTCGGGCTTCAGCCAGATCCGCATCGCGTAGTCTGGCGTGCCGAAGATACTCGACTGGTTCGCGCCCGGAATCCGCTTGATCGCGTCAAGCACGTAGATGTTCGTAAAGTTCGCGATATACGTCGAATCGTAGCGGTTGGTGGGCGAATAGATCGCGATCACCATCATGAACGCCTGCGACTTTTTCTGTACCTGAATGCCCTGCGCCTGGACCGATTGCGGCAGTTGCGGCAGCGCGAGATTCACGCGGTTCTGCACGTCGACCTGGGCCAGTTCGGGGTTCGTGCCGATCTGGAAGTACACGTTGAGCGTCATACTGCCGGTCGACGAACTGGACGAGTTCATGTAGATCATGTTGTCCGCGCCATTGACCTGCTGCTCGATCGGCGCGGCGACGTTGTTCGCGACGACCTCGGCGCTGGCGCCCGGATAGGTGGCGGACACCGTGATTTGCGGCGGCGTGATGTCGGGGTACTGCGCGACCGGCAGCGAGAACATCGCCAATGCGCCGCCGAGCGTGATGACGATCGAAATGACTGACGCGAAAATCGGCCGATCGATGCAGTAGCGCGAAATGTTCATGGCGACTGCCCCGTCACTCGGCGGCGGGCGCTGCCGCGGCGCCTTGCGATGCAGCCGTCGCCACCGCCGCCTGGCTTTTCCCGCCGGCCGCCAGGGTTTTGATGATTTTCAGCTGCGAATCCGCGGTAACGCGCAGCGCGCCGTCCACGACGATGCGCTCGCCCGCCTTGAGTCCGTCGGTAACAAACCAGTTATCGCCCTGCCAGTCGCCGACCTCGACGACGCGCTGATGCGCCTTCGAGTCGCTATCGACGACCCACACGAAGTGGCTCTTCGCGCCCTGCAACACCGCGCGCTGCGGCACGAGCGTCGCATTGGGCCGGATCGCACCGGAAACGCGGGCCCGCACGAACTGGCCGGGGCGCAACGTGCCCTGCGGGTTTTGGAAGGTCGCGCGCACGAGGAAGGTTCCCGTTTCGGTACTGAACGCCGGGTTCGCGAAGTCGATCTGACCTTGCTCGGCATAGGGCGAGCCGTCGGCGAGAATCAGATGCACGGAGAAATCGTTGTGCGCGGGAAATCGCAGAAGTCCTGCCGCAATGTCATCCCGGTACTTCAGCATTTCGTTCTCGGAGATGCTGAAGTTCACCCACATCGGATCGAGCTGGTACACGTAGGTCAGCAAACCGTTCGTGGTCGCCGTCACGTAGCTGCCATCCTGCAGACGCGCGAAACTCGCCAGGCCGTTCAGCGGCGACTTGATCGTCGTGTAGCTGAGGTTCAGCAGCGCGGTGTCGACTTCACCCTGGGCGGCGATCACGGCGGCGGCGCTTTGCTTCTCGTTGCCGACCGCGTCGTCGAGATCCTTCTTGCTCAGCGCGTTCTGCGCCGCCAACGGCACCACGCGCGCGAGATTGGCCTTGGCGACTTCGAGACGCGCCTCCTGCTGGGCCAGTTGCCCTTTCGCGGTCCGCAGCGCGGCCTCGAACGGCTTGCGGTCCATCTGGAACATCGTTTGTCCCGCCTTGACCAACGCGCCTTCGGTGTACATGCGCTTGTCGAGGAAGCCGTCCACCCGCGCGCGGATCTCGACTTCACGCGAACTCTGCGTTTGCGCCGTAAATTCGAAGTCGACCGGCGTGTCCTGCTGCGTCACCGTCATCACGGTCACTTCCGGCGCGGCGACGACCGGCGGCGGTGGCGCCTTCTTGCACGACGCGAGCAACGTGAGCAGCGTCAGCGCCGCGACGATGGCGAGCAATGGGAGAGCGCCGCGAGAATGTGGCCGCGGCGAGGCCAGGGACACGGGTACGGTTTTCATCGCGCACTCCGCCTGATTACAAAGGCGTGCAGTTGCCGAACAGCACGAAGGCATCGTTTCTGTTCGCGATCGTCAGCGTCATCTCGCCGTCCGTCGAATCGACGACCAGCGTCCAGCCAAAGCCCATCTCATTGCCGAGGATCAGGAGCTGATCCGCGTCCTTGGTGACCGACAGCATCGGCGTCGTGCGCGCGGGACCGACGACCGCGCGTTTGTCGAAATCGAGAGTCAGGAATTTCGGCAGACCGAGATCCGCGGGCAACGCGCGCGTGCAGGCGATGCCGGGATCGCAGGCGTGCGCGTCGATCGTCGCGCAGATCAGCCGCTTGCTGCCGTCGAAGTCCGCCGCGCCCACCTGCATCGCAGCGGTACCGAGAAGAATCGCGAGACAAACCGAAATTGATTTCATCACGTGCGCTCCCGCTTTTATCCTTGAACGCTGCCGCACTCCGCGCGGCGCATCGCACGCGCAAAGGCACGCACGCGCCGCAACCTGTCCGGTTTCGAATTCGGTGCGGCGCAGCCGGTGTTCGGTTCGACGCGTTGACTGAGTTCAGTTTGGTGGTCCGAAGAAACGGCGACAATCGGACCTTGGTCTCATATCATCCGGCGCGAAGACGCGCGTTCAGGGTGTCGGCGGACCGCCGATGGCCACCTCGACCGCCTTGAACAGAATCGCGCTGGTGAAAGGCTTGCGCAGATACGCGGCCGCGCCGGCCGCGAGCGCGGTCTGGCGGACGGAGAGATCGTCATAGGCGGTAATCACGATGACCGGCACGCCCATTTGCGCGAGCTGACGCTGGACTTCCAGGCCGTTGGTTCCCGGCATCTGGACGTCCAGAATCACGCAGGCAGGCCGATACGACGGAATTGCCACAAGCGCATTCAAGAACTCGTCACCGCTGCAAAACGTCTCCGCCCTGATACCTTCGGAATGCAGCAAACGCTTGATGGCTCGGCACACCGACTCGTCATCGTCGACCACCGCAACGAATTGGTTAGGGTTGACCATATGACAGCGCGAACGCGCAGTCGCTCCGGAAAGTGGACCACTGATGCCTTAGCGTACTGGTTGAAACCCCAATGAGATATAAGACTTTGGTCCACTAGCGGTATCGGCCAGCGCCGCTGAAAGTGGCGGCGCAACGCGGGAGTCGGCGCCTGGCTCGGGCGATTATTCTTCGTCGGCCGTACAAACGCCGCCCTTTCGCACCAGATGAACGAGGTCGACGATCGATCGGGCCTTCATCTTCTCCATCACGCGGGCCCGATGAATCTTGATCGTTTTTTCGGCCGCGCCCAGATCGCTCGCAACCTGTTTGTTCAGGCGGCCAGTCACGACGAGTTCCATGACTTCGCGTTCGCGGCGGGTCAGATGCCTCATCCGCTCTTCTATTTCCTCGCGTTCGTGGCGCCGCCTGCTTTCCACACACGCGCGCGCGAGCGCGCGATCCACCGCGGCGAGCAACAGCGAGTCGCGCACCGGCTTGGGCAGAAAGTCGACCGCTCCGCCTTTCATCGCGTCGACGCTCGAGCCGATGTCGCCGTGCCCGGTCAGGAATACGATCGGCAGCAGCTGATCGAGCTTGCGCTGCACTTCGAGTCCCGTCATGCCCGGCATCTGCAGGTCGAGAACGAGGCAGGCTGGCATGCTCGTCAGATCGGCTCGTTCGAGAAAGGCCTCAGGACTGTCGAAGCATTCGACCTGGTAGCCGGAGGCGCGCAGCAAGCGGGCGAGCGCGCTGCGCACGCTGTCGTCGTCGTCGACGATGAAGACGCGAGTGTTGGTCTGGTTCATGATGATCGGGGCACGAGTCTCTGTCGGATATCGGTCGCGACGGGAAGCGTGACGTGAAACGATGCCCCTTTGCCCTCGTTGTTTTCCGCCCACAGCCGGCCGCGGTGCGCCGTGACGATCGTGCGGCTGATCGAAAGACCCAGTCCGAGCCCCTGCGGTTTGGTGGTGAAAAATGGCCGGAAAATCCTTTCCATGCTGTCGACATCGAGGCCCTGGCCGCGATCTTTTACCGTTATCCGTATCAGTCCGTCCGCTTCCTCACGCGCTGTCGTTTCGACGAGGCGGTCCGCGGCAGGGCAATCCTTGACCGCGTCGAAAGCGTTGAGCAGCAGGTTCAGGATCACCTGCTGAAGCTGAACCTTGTCGCCGCAAATCAGCGCCAGATTCTTCGGAATGTCGAAGCTCGTGCGCACGCTGCGCGTCAACGCATCGCTGTGCACGAGCGTCGCGATGTCGCGCACGACGTTGCCGACGTCCAGCAACTGCAACTCGATATCGCCTTTGCGTACCAGCGCGCGGATCTTCTGCAGCACGTCGTTCGCGCGGCAATTGTCGGCCACGATGTCTTCGAGCGCTTCGCGCAGCTCCACTACGTTGGTCGTCTCCGCATCCATGAATTTGCGTGCGGCTTGCGCGTTGAACAGGATCGCGGTAAGCGGCTGCTTCAACTCGTGCGCGAGCGATCCGGCGAGTTCGCCCAATGAAGAAACGCGCGCGAGATGCGCGAGATCCCTCGTATTTCCATCGACTTCGCCGCACGCACTGCAATCCGATATCGCGGTGATCCGCAATTCCTGATCGTGCACGCGGCATCGCGTGGTTTCCGCCTCCGCGTGAAAGCCGCCCCCATCGCGCCGCCGCGCGATCAGAATCTGCGTGGTCGTGACGCCGGGGATTTGTATCTTCGCGCCACGCTTGCCTGAGGCCGACCGATCGGCATTGATGCCATCGATCGGAAACAGCTTGGCGGTCGGCGCGCCGATCAGCTCTTCCCTCGTGTAGCCGAACAGTTGCGCCGCCCGCGCGTTCGCGAAGATGATCTGGTCCCGCTGATCGACCGTGACGATCGGAACCGGCAACATTTCGAGCGTCTCGCACAGCGGCATTCTCGCTTCGAGCACGCGCCGCGTGCTGCTATCGCCTTCGCCTCGCAGCCACGACGCGCAAGCGGCGACACAGCGCCGCCATGCCGGCAACGCGTACGGCGGCTCGTGGGTATCGCGGGTATCGTTGGTACTCTGTCGGCTCGACACGCCGGAGATACTGCGAGCGCGCTGAAACCGGTGATGCCTGGGTGAAGACTGTCTGGAAGGGTCGCGCCCGGACAGTGGAGCACCGTCGTTGCGCGTAGCGTCGATCTGTGACGGGCCGCTTTGACCCATGTGGCGCGGTTGCGCGTTCAGCGCCGTGAGAATTCCCGCTACCCCGATCGCCAGGTGTCTGCCACGCACGATCAGATTAATCATTGGCACCTCCGGGTCCAGTGCGAACGGATTCCGTACAACTGCGACGTCTTTATCTTTGGGCTTCGAACCACATAATTGACTTCACAATCGATACTTCGCACGTCGGGTGGCTGGAAGTCAGTATAGGCTATCCAGAATCACTTACCGAAGGGTTACCTTAATTTATGCCGCTTACTCGGGAAACTACTCAATAGTGTTCTGCGTTGTCCGCCATCAATCGGAAAATGCCGACAGAGTTTGTTAGGCAGTTAATTATTGCCGGGCGGGGCAGTGTCCGTGCCGTCCGTTTGCACGCACAGGAAAGTTAGCAAACTGGCAACGTCGCCGTACGAGCCGCAATGTTCCCCTGCGCCGTGACGGATTTGCACTAGCCCATGAAGCCCGGCGAGATAGCGCTTTCAGATGAAAACTTCCAACCGTAAAGCTTTCATGCATCGCGAATCGCAGAGTCAGCGGGTATACCCAACGCTAATTCTCCAATTTAATTAATTGGTCGGCGATAGGTTTTTTTGAAGCAAGTCAACGCTTTTATCGCCCGCTATTCCAGTGCGAATCATTTTCATTCATCGACCACAAAAAATAAAATTATGCCAGGCAGATGACTAAACGCAGCGCCGCGGCGAGAAGGCGTGTTTCGGCTTCGTCTTTTCTACCGGTATTGAATAAACAGGACGGTCAGTGCAGATTACAGGCAGCGTGGCTGCGAGTCGCGAGCGCATCTGGCTCGCAGCATTTCGTGGGAACAACGGGAGGGATGATAGGGAGGCTTGGCGAGGTGAGTCCGCCAAAAAACTATCCACTGCGCGTCACCGTGCCAAGGCACGCGTAGCGTGTCGCGCGGCCTGGCTGTAGCGAAACCGCGCAACACGCGATAGACGCGCCACCGTGTGACAGCGCCATGACGATTCGATCGAATGCCGCTGCTTGCCGCGCCCTGTTACAGATTCATGCGCGTAACCTTGGTGCCGGCCAGCGACAGGTCTGCCATTAGGCCCGTATTTGTCAAGACCATCGCGACGACCTCGGCGGTCGCCGACGAGGTATCGACCGCGCCGGTAGCGCCGACCTTCAGCAGTGAAACCGAAGCATCGGCGCCCACCGACCAGCCCTTCGCGTTGCGGAATTTCTCGAGCGAATCTTTCGTCATGAACAGGAAGAACACGGCGGTCGACTGCGCGCCGGCCTGCAATCCGAACGATGCCGCGGCGGTACTGTAATAGCCGACCGTCGCTCCGCCGACGCGCAATGCCCCTTCGCCGTACTCGCCACCGACGATGAACGCCGCCTTCTTCACCGAAGGAAACACCAGCACGCCCTGCGCCTTCGATACCAGTTCGTGCGAGCCTTGCACCGTCTCGAACAATTTCGACAGCGCACCGTTCACGGCCGCGTCGATCTCCTGCCGTTTGGCGGCGTCGGTAGTGGCGCTCTCGCCACTGCCTCCGGTCGTCGTGCAACCCGCCAAAGCCAGACTCGCGGCCATGGATGTAAGCGCGAGCGTGTGCACAAAGTTCCGTCTGTTCACTATCGACTCCGTTCTGGTTACGATCCGAGTCGCCAGTCCTGATGGCTGGAAGCCTCGATCTTTTTTCTCCGCCGTGAAGCGGCATAGCCGCCCAAGGAACCATCAATGCCATCGCCGCCCGTCGATTTTCTTCGGTATCCGGATGCGACGACTACAACGCTTGCAGATACATGATGTCACGCTGAAACCGCTGCGGAATCGGACCTTGGTCTTACAGGAAGCGCGGTGTCGATGATGAATGAAACGCGAAGCCAGCGAAGCTGATTGGCGGGGCCGACCTCGATCATCCGCCGAGCGCGATGATCGCCACGGTGAGCAGGACGCCGACCGCCGCCATCGCAAGGCCGGCCTGCCAGCCGCGAAATCCCGCGTAATGCCCCAGCGCCATGCCGCTGCCGAATAACATCGCGATAGTCAAGACACGGGAGACGATCAACGCCGTCGGAACGTTCGCGAACAGCACGAAGGGCAACGCGACCGGGAATGTTGCGGCTACTACGAGCACAAAGATAGCCGCGGCGGCGGTGAAATCGTCGCGCACGAATACTGCCCGCTGCGGCAGATCCGGCCGCGCCGCAACACGCCTGCGGATGGACTCGAGCTCCATATCGCCGATCAACGGTCTGAGCCACGCGGCCATTGCGTCGTGAAGCGTCCGAACGCCCGCGGCCGCATTCGGCTGGCTTCGCACGGAATGCGCAAGCGTCACACGCCTGCCGCGAGCCACCAGCGTACGCACGAGGAACATCACCGCGTCCGCGAGGCCCCATGCGAGATTGCAGCCGAGCGCGGTGTAGAACATCTTGTGCCCCGCGTCGGCACCCGCGCCGACGGCCGAGACGGTGCCGACGAACGTCAGCGCCATGAAGAGGCCGAAACATAACTCGCACACTCGATCGACGACATCGAGAACCGGCTCCCTATCGCCGAAGTTTTCCTGCTCCGTGTGACCCGTGGCATCCATGAGGCCTCCCGTGGCGATGACGTGAACCGAACCCGCCCGTTGCTGGCATACGGATGAGGCGTGACGAGGACAGTCGGATCGGGCAGGCGCGAGCGGACGCCCGCAGCATACAGCGCGCCCTGTACCGGCGATATTGGACCAAGGTCGTATGGCCCTGGTTCGCGTCGCGCTCTACCGTGGGAATGGATCATTGCGTAGTACGCTGGAACAGTCCGCGCTGGGGAGAAGAGAATGGCCAAAACGAAGTCGGACAACGAGCAGCCCGAGCAAGACAGGGCGCTGTCGTACAAGGAATATCGCAAGGCGCTTTTCGATCTGCATGTCGAGCTGGTCAAGCTGCAGGAATGGGTCGTGCAAACGGGAAGCAAGGTCTGCGTCGTCTTCGAGGGACGTGACGGCGCGGGCAAAGGCGGCACGATCAAGGCGATGACCGAGCGCGTCAGTCCGCGCGTCTTCCGCGTCGTTGCATTGCCCGCGCCTAGCGAACGTGAAAAAAGCCAGATGTATATGCAGCGATACGTGCCGCACTTGCCGGCCGCGGGCGAGATCGTCATTTTCGACCGCAGCTGGTACAACCGCGCGGGCGTCGAGCGCGTGATGGGTTTCTGCTCCGAAGAGGACGTGCAGACGTTCTTCAAGGCCGTGCCGCTCGTCGAGCGGGCGATCGTCGAATCCGGGGTCCTCCTCCTCAAGTACTGGCTCGAGGTCAGCCCCGAGGAACAGACCCGACGTCTCGAGGCACGCATCCACGACGGTCGCAAGATCTGGAAACTGACCGAGATGGACCTGAAATCCTATAGCCGATGGTATGACTACTCGCGTGCCCGCGATGAGATGCTCGCGGCGTCGGACACCGACTATGCTTCGTGGTTCATAGCGAATTCAAACGACAAGCGGCGCGCGCGACTGAACATCATCAGCGACATGCTTCAGAGGATTCCGTACAAGCAGCCTGCCCGCAAGAAGGTCTCGCTGCCGAAACGGCAAAAGCCCGACGGATACAAGGAACCAGACTATCCGTTTAAATACGTGGCCGAGCGGTATTGATCAGGCAGGTGTTGCTCAAGCTGACTTTCAAACGTACGGCAGCGTTGCCTCGCACCCGGCTTCAACGAGGCTGCGGCGATAAGCGAAGGCCGCGAGCGGGTAGTCGAAGAAGAAGCGGCCCGTCTCCCGCTTCTCCACATAGAACGTTTCCGCCTCGCATTGCGGCGTCGCAATTCGCAGCGTGCGCGCCCATGCGAACGCCAGCAGCATCCAGCCAAGCATCGCGAGATAGTCGTCCGCGACCCGGTATGCCGTCTCCGGGTCTTGCGCGTGGCGTGCCTTGATCGACCGTGTCGTGCTCTCCACTGTCTGTGCGAGCTCTGCGAGCTTCGCGCCGGCGGCACGAACCGGCGGATCGGACTCCTGGCACAGCCGCGCGCGAACGGATCAGGCCGACATCGCTGCCGGCCTGGGGCTCGGTCAGACACATCGTCGATAGCCGCTCACCACTCGCGACTTTCGGCAGCAATGCCTTTTTCACGCGTTCGCTGCCATACGTCTGCAAGCATGCCGTCGCGCCGTGCGTGAGCCCGGGCGACATCAACCATGCATGGTTGGCGCCCGCGAGCATTTCCTGAAGTGCGACGTCGAGAAGCTGCGGCAGGCCCTGTCCGCCGTGCCCGGTGTCGAGCGATAATGTCGGCCAACCCGCTTCGACGAATTCCGCGTAGGACTCGCGAAAGCCCGCGGGCGTCGTCACCTTGCCCGCGTCGAAACGACATCCTTCGAGATCGGCGCTCGCGTTGAGCGGCGCGATGCGCTCCTCGACGAAACGCGCCGCTTCCTCGAGCACCTGCTGCGCGGTCTGCGAGTCGAGGTCTTGCCAGTCGGGCACGTCGCGCCACCACGAAGTGGCGTCGAGCCACTCGTCCATCACGAAGCGCATATCGCGTAGCGGCGCCTGATAAGTCAACGTCATTTGTTCCTGTCCCTGGACTAGCTGCCTCTGCGCGCATGGATCACGGTCGCGTCGGCGGCGTCGGCTTCGTGCATTGCTTCCACGAGCGCGGCCCGGTGCTGGAGCACGGCGCGCTGATTGATCGAGCCTTTGTCGGTGATCTCGCCGAGGTCGAGCGACGGCGGCACGCTCAGCAGGTGCATGCGGGCAATGAACGAGGCACTGCCCGTCGCACTCCGATTCAGCCGCGCGACGAGTTCGCTGAAGAAGTCGCGCACGGCGGCCGTGTTGAGCACGTCCTCGGCGCTCGCATCGGCGGGCGAACCCGCCAACGAGCGACACGCGTCGAGGCGCGGAAAAATCATCGCGCCCACTTCGTCGCGATTCATCCCCGTAATGACGGCATCCTGAACGTAGGGCGCCCCTTCGCTGATGATGCGCGCGCGCATCGGCCCGACGCTGACGAACGTTCCAGACGCAAGCTTGAAGTCCTCCGCAATGCGGCCATCGAACATCAGGCCCAGTTCGGGACGTTGCGGGTCGACGAAACGCACGGCGTCTCCTGTGCGGTAGTAGCCTTCATCGTCGAACACGCTGCTCTGAAGCGCCGGCGATGCTCGCCAGTAACCGCCCATCACGTGAGGGCCGCGAAAGCGCGCTTCGAATTTGTCATCGACGGGCGCGACCTTGGCCTGGCACCCGGGCGGCGGCAAGCCGATATAGCCGGCGCACGATACCGGTCCCGTCGTGAACAGACACGACGGCGCGGTCTCGGTCATGCCGAGCCCGGCCATGATGCGGATGCGTTCTCCGCAATGTTCGAGCGTTACGCGCTCGAGACGCTCCCACGCCGCCTGCGACAGACCGGCGCCCGCGAAGAAATACATCTTCACGCGCGAGAAAAACCGCTCGCGCAGCGCCGCATCCTTTTCCAGCGCGATGGTCAGTTCTTCCCAACCCTTCGGCACGTTGAAGTAGATGGTCGGCGCGACCTCACGCAGATTGCGCAGCGTCTCGTCGAATTTGCCGGCCACGGGCTTGCCGTCGTCGATATAGAGCGTGCCGCCGTTGTACAGCACGATGCCGACGTTGTGGCTGCCGCCGAACGTGTGATTCCACGGCAGCCAGTCGACGAGGACCGGCGGCTCGATGCCGAACTGCGGAAAGGTTTCGAGCAGCATCTGCTGGTTTGCGCCCAGCATGCGATGCGTCGTCGGCACGGCTTTCGGCAGGTTCGTCGAGCCGGACGTGAACAGGAACTTCGCAATCGTGTCGCCGTTCACGCGCGCGTTGGCAGCGTCGACGTCGCGCGGGGCCGTGTCGAGCAATGCGTCGAAGCGCGTCACTCTCGACGCGTTTGGCGCGGGCACCGCGCTGACACGTTCGACGTCGCTTCCCAGCGCGGCATCGAGCGCCGCTGTGTATGCGCCGATATCGTCCGCGTAGACCAGACCCGGTTTGAGCAGTTCGAGGACATGGCGCAGCTTTCCGTAATCGCCCGACATCAACGAATAGGCCGGCGAAACGGGTGCGTAAGCGATACCCGCCCACATCGCGCCGAGTGCGAGTTGCATATGTTCGACGCTGTTGCCCGACAGGATCACCAACGGGCGTTCCGCGCTGAGATCTCGATCGAGCAGCGCCTGCCCGATCGCACGCGCGCGCTCGAGCATCTGCGCATACGTGATGCCCTGCCACGCGCCACCGGCATCGCGTCGTGCGACGAGCAGCCGGTCGGGATGCGCGCGTGCGCCGCTCAGCAGGCGGTCCGTAAAGCGCTCCGGAAACGGACCCAGAGGTTCAGGTGTCTCGAGGTACCAGCAGTCGCCGCGTTTCTCGATCCGCGCTGAAGGTGCTCCGACGGCGACGCTCCTGTATCCGGTCGCCAGAGAGCTTGCGTGGCTGTGCTCCGATTCCAAAACCTGTCTCCTGATTGTGCCATTTCATGCAAGGATGAGGTGGCCGCAATCGTTGCGGCCGGGAGCCGACGTCTAGATCGGATAATGACGCGGACTCGTCTGCACCGTGATCCAGCGCAACTCGGTGAACTCGGGAATCGACGCCTTGCTGCCGAAGCGCCCATAACCACTCGCCTTCACGCCGCCGAACGGCATCTGCGCCTCGTCGTGCACGGTCGGGCCGTTGATGTGGCAGATGCCCGACTCGATGCGTTTCGCGACGTTCATCGCGCGTGCGATATCGCGGCTGAACACGGCGGCCGATAAGCCGTACTCGCTATCGTTGGCGACCGTCAGCGCCTCTTCGTCGCCGTCCACGCGCTGCACCGTCACCACGGGGCCGAACGATTCATCGGCATAAAGCTTCATCTCGCGCGTCACGTTCTCGACGATCACCGGCTGCATGATCGCGCCTTTCACCTCGCAACCGAGCGGCAACTTCGCACCCTTTTCGCGGGCGTCTTCGACCAGCGCGCGAATGCGCCGCGCGGCGGCTTCGCTCTCGAGCGTGCCGAGGATCGAGCCCGGCTGTGTCGGATCGCCTGCCTTCAGCGTGCGCGCTTTCGCGACGAGCTTTTCGACGAACGCATCTGCAACCTTGCGATCGACGATCACGCGTTCCGTCGACATGCAGATCTGCCCTTGATTGAAGAACGCGCCGAACGCGATGCCCTCGACGGCAGCGTCGAGGTCCGCGTCGTCGAGCACGAGCACCGGCGCCTTGCCGCCCAGTTCGAGCAATGCGGGTTTCAGATGGCGCGCGGACAGCTCGGCGACGATGCGGCCGACACGCGTCGAACCGGTGAAATTCACACGCTTCACGGCAGGATTCGCGACCAGACGCTCGACGATCGCGGGCGCGTCTTCCGGCGCATGCGTGAGCACGTTGACGACGCCTTCGCCGAGACCCGCGTCGTTCAGCGCTTCGCCGATCAGCGCATGCACGCCGGGACAACCTTCCGATGCCTTCAGCACGACCGTGTTGCCGCACGCGAGCGGCATGGCGAGCGCGCGCGTCGCGAGAATCACAGGCGCGTTCCACGGCGCCATGCCGAGCACGACGCCGCACGGCTGGCGCACGGCCATTGCGAGGCTGCCCGGGACGTCGGACGGAATCACCGCGCCGTCGATCTGCGTCGTCATCGCCGCGGCTTCGCGCAGCATGTTGGCCGCGAGCATGACGTTAAAGCCGTACCAGTTCGCCATCGCACCCGTTTCGGCCGCGCCGATCTCGATGAACTCGGCCGTGCGCGCGTCCATGCGGTCGGCGGCGGCTAGCAGGCGTTTGCGGCGCTCCGTCGGCGTGAGCGCCGCCCATGCCGGGAACGCGCGCGCCGCCGCGGCGACGGCCGCATCGGCATCCTCGACGGTGGCCGCCGCGGCGCGGGTGGCAACCGCCCCCGTCGCGGGATTGATGCGCTCGAAGGTCTTGCCGTTCGACGCGGCACGTCTCGCGCCGCCAATCAAAAGGTTCGTCTGATGCATGTGTTCGTCTCCTCAGTCGTCCTGCTGAAGTGCGCCGCTTAGCGCTTGTAGGTCTGCAAGCCCGGCTTGATGCTCTTGTCGTCGAGGAACTGCTTGAGGCCCTGTTCGCGGCCGCCTTCCGGATCGCGATAGTTCGCCTGGTCGAGCTTCGCGTACAGGTAATCTTCGTTCTGCTCCCACGTGAGTTCGCGCGAACGCTTGAAGCCATGCTTCGCGTTGCGCAGCACGACCGGGTTCTTGTTCAGCAGCTTCGCCGCGAGAGCGATCGTTTCGTCGCGCAGTTGCGCGAGCGGCACGCTTTTGTTCACCAGACCCATCTTCGCGGCTTGCGGACCCGTGAAGGTGTCGCCCGTCATGATGTAGTACAGCGCTTCACGATGACCGACGGTATCGGCCATCGCCTTGCTCACGAGGTTGCCCGGCGGAATACCCCAGTTGATTTCGGACAGGCCGAACACGGCTTCGTCCGCGGCGATCGCGAGATCGCAGGCGACGAGCGGAGAGAAGCCACCGCCGAAGCACCAGCCGTTGACCATGGCGATCGTCGGCTTCGAGTACATGCGCAGCAATTGCCATTGCCAGCGGCTCGCGTCGCGGCGAATCCGCTCCTGCAGCACGTCCGGGCCCGCGTCCACTTCGCGGAAATATTCCTTCAGGTCCATGCCGGCCGTCCATGCACTGCCTTCGCCGGTCAACACGAGAACCTGGGCTTCGGCGTCGAGTTCGAGCGTCTCGAGAACGTCGATCATTTCCTTGTTCAGCGTCGGGCTCATCGCGTTGCGCTTATCCGGACGATTGAACGTGACCCAGGCGATTCCGCCTTCCACCGCGACCTTGACCGTTTTCCAGCGTCCTTCGTAACTCATCTGCTTCTCCGTATCAATGCCGCCCTCGCGGCCTGAGCTCAATTTAATATCAGGTGACCTGATAAGTAAAGTACAATATCGAAGTCTTGGTACAAACCCCTAACCGCCTATGCCGACGATCACGAGAAAGCCGTCAGGGTCTGAATCGACAGCGCGCGCCACGGCGCGGCGCAACCTGCGCAACCTGCGCGATCGAAGGCACGCTGCCGCTCCGGTGCGTCTCAGCTACCTGGCCGGGCAGCTCGACAAGATTCTCACGCGGCAGCTTTCCGAAGCGCTCGCCTCGCATGGTCTGACGTTGCCGCAATACACCGCGCTGTCGGTGCTGCGGGCGCGCGCACGTTCGTCGAACGCACAGCTCGCGCAGCGCTCGTTGATCACGCCGCAAGCGGCCAGCGCGGTCGTCAAATCGATGGAAGCGAATGGATGGGTGACGCGCGTGGCCGGTCCGCTCAACCGTCGCGTCGGGCTGCTGTCGCTGACGAAGGCCGGCGAAACATTGCTGGCTCAGTGCGACGGTGCCGCTGACAGGGTCGAGCAATCGATGCTCGGCGAAATCGATGAACACGATTCACAGATGCTGAAAAACCTGCTGTTGACGTGCGTGCGCAATCTTCGCGCAGCCTGACGCATCAGCGTTAATTACACATAGGAGACCCCATTGAACATCGATCAACTGAAGGCCATCGACACCCACGTGCACGCCGAGGTGTCGTGCTGCCAACCGCCGGACCTGTTTGCAAATGAATTCGACGAAGCCGCCGACAAATACTTCGGCACCGTGCTCAAACAAGGGTGCCGCCCGACCATTCCCGAAACGATCGAGCACTATCGGGAGCGCAATATCGGCTTCGTGATGTTTACCGTCGACTGCGAAGCGAACATCGGGCGCCGTCGCATTTCGAACGAAGAGGTCGCGGAGTTCGCGCAGAAAAACTCCGACATCATGATCGCGTTCGCCAGCATCGATCCGCACAAAGGCAAGTTCGGCGCGCGCGAAGCGCGGCGGCTCATCGAGGAGCACGGCGTGCGCGGTTTCAAGTTTCACCCCACGATGCAGGGTTTCTTCGCCAACGACCGCATGGCATACCCGCTCTACGAAGTGATTGCCGAGTACCGGCTGCCGGCGGTTTTTCACAGTGGACACTCGGGCATGGGCTCGGGCATGCGCGGCGGCGGCGGTTTGCGCCTCAAGTATTCGGAGCCGATCTACCTCGACGATGTCGCCGCCGACTTCCCTGACATGAAGATCGTGATCGCGCATCCCTCCTGGCCATGGCAGGAGCAGGCGCTGTCGATCGCGCTGCACAAGCCGAACGTGTATATCGATCTGTCGGGCTGGTCGCCGAAGTACTTTTCGCCCGAGCTGGTCAAATATGCGAACACGCTGTTGCGCAACAAGGTGCTGTTCGCGTCCGACTTCCCACTGATCCGCCCGGACCGCTGGCTCGAAGACTTCGATACGCTCGACATCAAGCCCGAAGTAAAGCCGCTCGTTCTGAAGGAGAACGCCGTCAGGTTGCTTGATCTGCGGGCCCGAGGCACGACGAATCACGAATGACGCATGAAAAATGGCCCGGCGCGAAAACGCCGGGCCAGCTGGGTCCATCAACGAAGAGTTAGCGTTTCGCGGCGTTGGAGCGAATGACGAGCAATGCTGTAATCGCCGCGATGATCGTCACCGGCACGCTCGCGCCGATGACGAGCGCTGAGCTCTTTCCCATCGCAAGCAGTTGCCCGGCGGCTACGGGGCCGACAATCGAGCCGACGCGTCCCACCGCCACTGCGGCGCCGACTCCCGTACCACGCACGCTGGTCGGATAGCTGGCGGCGGACAGCGAATACAGCATCGACTGCGCACCGACGACGCCCATTCCGGCAAACAGCACGGCAACGGACAGTGTCTCGATGCTGGCGACTTGCGAAAGCGCGACCAATGCACCGACGATGCACGCATAGATTGCCGTCACTGACAGGCCTTGTCTGAAGCGGTCCATCAGCAGACCGATGCCGAGTACGCCGATCACACTGCCGACGTTGAAAAAGATCTGGGCAATCCCCGCCTGCGAGCGGCTCATGCCGCGCCCCACGGTCAACGAAGGCAGCCAGTTCAGCAGGAAGTAAAGAACGATCAGCGTGCAGAAAAAGCTGATCCAGATACCGATCGTCGCGGCGGCGCGCCCCTCGCCGAACAGGACTTCGCGCGTCGAAAGGAGCGGCTTGTCCGCCGTCGTGAATTCCCGCGATTCGGTGGCGAATTCGCGCGACTCAGGCAGCAATGCCATCAGCAGCGGAATGATGATCAGCGGTCCGGCTCCGCCCACGTAGAAGATATGACGCCACGCGGTAGCACCCGCGCTCAGTACGGCGATCAATGCGGCAAGCGCGCCGCCGAGCGGCATACCGCAATACATGACGCTAACCGCGGTGTTGCGGTGACGCGGATCGACCGCCTCGGACGACAACGCGATCAGGTTCGGCATCGCGCCGCCGAGCCCGATGCCCGTCAGCACGCGAGCAATCAGCAGACTTTCGAAACTCCAGACTTGCGCGGTCGCAATCGAGAAGATGCCGAATATCGCCATCGAGATCATCAGAACGCGCTTGCGGCCGATCCGGTCGGCGAGTCTGCCACCGATCGTCGCGCCCGGCAAAAGCCCCAGCATGCCGGCGCTGAAAGCGAGCCCCAACTGGCTGACCGACAAGCCGAACTCGTGCGCCATTCGAGGCGCCGCGACGCCAGTGGACTGCAGGTCGATACCCTCCAGCACCGCGACGAGAAAGCACAATGCCAACGTTAGTGCAGTACTGGAGCCCACCGCACTCGACCGATTAGCAACACTTGACATGACGTCTCCTTCACCTTTGATTGAATTGCCAGAGGCGAGCCACGCTTCGTTCTTCGACGAAGCGGCCATGGGAAGGAGAAGATTTCTGACAATGATCTTGCGCCACTTATCAGACTCCTTCCCACAGCGCCCCCGGAATTGATGATGAGTCTAGTCTCAGGATGCCTGATATTGAAAGTAGAATATGATATGCCTGGTAGAAACACCTAAGGCAACCTGATAATGATCAAGACAATGGAGAAGCGGCGAACGCCCCTTGCCAAACAGGCCGGTTCAACGAAAACCGGTGCGCCACCTTCCCGCGTTTCCTATGTGGTCGGCCAACTCGACCGCCTGCTCAAACGCAGTTTGATCGATGTACTGGGTGAATTCGGGCTGACCTTGCCTCAGTTCACCGCGCTCTCCGTCATCAGCGCCAGCGGCGCGATGACCAATGCGAAACTCGCCGAACGCTCGTTCATCACGCCGCAGTCGGCCAACGAAGTTGTCAAGACGATGGAAGCCAACGGTTGGGTCGGACGCGTGGGGCATCCTACCCACGGTCGACTGATTCATCTGTTTCTGACCGACGAAGGGCGTCGGGTACTGCAGGAATGCGATTCGGCGATCGACGCGCTCGAAGCGTCCATGCTGGACGGAGTAACGGAAATCCCGGTCGATACGCTGCGCAAGGTGCTGCAGCGATGTGTGTCGAATCTGCGCGGTTGAATGGACGTTCCCAATGATAAAAGAGTCGCACTCGAATGGAGCGCGACTCTATTTCTTTCGCCTGATGGAAGCAGGAAAACCTCAGCGACCGCCCGTCGATCTCGCTGAGACGCAGGCCTTTGGTTTCCCTTACCGATCGCTCCACCTACCGCGATCGTCTGCCGCATTCGGGCTGATTTCCGTTCAGCTCAGTGAAATCCCTGGTCGGCATTTAGCCGCGTATTACCTGGCCCACTGCGTCGATCGCTATATTGCTTCTCAACGGCCGCCGCCTTCACACCGCGATAGCGCGTCCGCCTCGCCATTTCCCACCCCATTCGAGAGGAGACGAAGCATGTCAAAGCGAATTCTTATCATCGCCGGCGATTTCGTCGAAGATTATGAGCTGATGGTGCCGTTTCAGGCACTGGCGGCAGTCGGGCATTCGGTGGACGTCGTCGCGCCCGGCAAGCGCGCGGGCGACGCGATTCGCACCGCCATCCACGACTTCGAAGGCGATCAGACCTACACCGAAAAGCGTGGCCATAACTTCACGCTGAACGCCGATTTCGCGTCGGTGAACCCCGCCCAATATGACGCGCTGCTCGTGCCCGGCGGCCGCGCCCCCGAATATCTGCGGCTCAACGACGAGGTGATCGGCTGGGTGCGCCAATTCGCCGAAGCGAAGAAGCCGATTGCCGCGGTCTGCCACGGCGCGCAACTGCTGGCTGCGGCAGGTGTGATCGAAGGCCGGCGCATCTCGGCGTATCCGGCCTGCGCGCCCGAAGTGAAGCTCGCGGGCGCGCAGTACGTGGCGCTCGACTGGCCTGACGCGATCACCGACGAGAACTTCGTCACCGCGCCCGCATGGACCTCGCACGTGAACTGGCTTGCGCAGTTCCTTGCGCTGCTGGGCACGCGCATCGCGCATTGAAGGAGCGCGCCTCGACCGAGGCGCGGCGCGGGCGACCAACCGTGTTAGGCTCGATCACGACGGCATGAGCGCCCGCGCCGCGCGCTTCGCGTCCTGCGACGTCATCATTCGCGAGAAAGGCTGAACGTATGTGCAACGTCTATGTCAACGCTGATCCGATCCTCTACGAGTCGCGTACGCGCGCGCTGCGCATTCATGGCGTCGTGACCACGGTGAGGCTCGAAAATCTCTTCTGGGACGTGCTTCGGGAAATCGCCAACCGCGAGAACGTGACGACGACCCAGTTCGTAGTGAAGCTTCACGACGAACTGGTCGCCTTGCGTGGCGAAGAGCCGTTGAATTTCGCGTCTTTTTTGCGCGTGTGCTGTTTGCGCTATCTATCGACGAGCGCCGCCCGCAACGAGGCCGCTGGCGACGTGTCGCTCAACGCCCCGTTTCAACCCAGAGTCGTGAAGACGGCTGTTTGACGGCTTCCGTCGCAACGGCTGGCTAGCGCGGTGCGGTCCAGTCACGCGACGTACTGTCTCGACGCGTCAGTCAACCGACGCATCGCAGGCGCAATCAAGGGAAGCCGCCGTGGCCGGCCGTTCCCATACAGCAAGCCGTTGCAGTGCCACGAGGCCCAGTAGCGCGAGTCCAAGTCCCAGCGTGAAGTCAGCGTGAACGCCCGCACGGTCGACAATGGTGCCCCCCACTGCCGAGCCCACCGCAATCGCCACCTGGATGATGCTGACGAACATGGCCGACCCCGCTTCGGGCAGGTCTGTCGTGCCGCGCTGAATCCACACGCTGAAGCAAAGCGGAAGCGCTCCGAACGCGATTCCCCACAGCAGCATCCCCGCGGTCTCGCCGATCGGCGAATGTTCGAGCAGCAACATCGACGACATCGCGCCCAATAGCAGCAGAACCATCGCGGCGACGGATTTCTTTAGATGGTCCGAAATCACCATCGATGTCAACGCATTGGAGAAGAAGCCGATCAGACCGAATCCGAACAGCAACAGCGTGATGGCGCTCAACGAGAAGTCGTGTTCGAGCAGCGGCGCAATATACGTGTAGGTCGAGAAATGCGCGCCGAAGACGAGCGCGACCATCACCATGCTCAACCTCGTATGAGGCCGGACAAGCAGGGTTTTGAAATCGGCGATCCGCAACGCCGATGCCGACGGCAACGAAGGCACGAGGAACGCCTGCGCCAGTAAGGCGAGCGACACGAGGCCCGCGGTGGCGGCGAACGCCATGCGCCACGATGCAAACGATGCGATGAACGTCCCGAGCGGCACGCCGATCACGGTTGCGCAGGTCACGCCGGTCAGAATGGTCGCGGTCGCTTTGGCGGCGTCCTTTGCTTGCACGAGTCGAGGAGCCGCCGCCGTCGCCAGAGTCCAGAAGCCACCCAGCGCGCCGCCAAGCAGAGCCCGTCCTACGAGCATGATCGCGAGGTTCGGTGCGATGGCACACACGACGTTCGCGATCAACAGTACCGCAGTGAGGAGCAGGAAAACGTACCGGCGGTCCATGCGGCCCGCGCTGACTATCAGCGTCGGCGCCAATATCGCGGCCATCACGCCGGGCGTGGTGACCATGAGGCCTGCGACACCGGTCGACACGCCGAGGTCGTGTGCGATTTGCGGCAACAGCCCGACAGGCAAAAACTCGGCCGTGACGAAGGCGAATGCGCTTACCGCTACCGCTATGACCGAGAGCCATTGACCCGCGGAGGTTGAATGTCCTTCCAACGATGCCGGGATTGCAGGTGTATCGATTTGCATGACGACCTTGATGCCAGATTGAAGTCTCGTACTTTAGACTGGGTCTCATGTCCGAAAAAGAGTCGTCCGATGAAAAGACTAGAAGGTGTGGCTGAACAATGCCTCTGCGGCGATATCTCGCTATGAGTCAGCTAGTCCCGTGAAACGACCGCGTACGGCTCTTCCATATGCGTCGGCACGGAAGCGTTCGCCATCAGCAACGTGATGCGCATTGGCCAGACCATCGACGCTCCTACTGTTTTCTTGACAGTCTTCCACAATGTTACGAGGTCTCGTAAGTCGCGCCGCCGTGCGTTCTCAGGGCCGCCATAGAGGTATTGCAGCGTTCGCGGCGGTTTGAGGGCTTCGTTTTTTGCAGCGTGCAATGGAGCCCCCGTGATAGGTATACCAACTGATCTGATCGCACCAGGGAGGCGGATGGCGATTGACTTGAAAGTGGGGGCCCGTCGGAGCTGCACGCTCTACACGCGGCACGAATATCGCGGCAACACGTCCAGCGACGAGGTGCGCACCGGCCGCCAGTTCATTACTTCGGCGAGTTCATGGGAGCTCACGCGCGACGCGAGCCAGCTAGCCCGGCTCGCCAGGTTCATGCGCCATGCTCAGGGCGGCGCATATGCAAGCGGCCCCGCGCCTGAGCAACTCGTTCGAGCGCTACAGTGCGCCGTCGAGAGCGGCGATGTGATTGCTGTCGTGCCTAAGCCGCGAGCCTCTGGCGCACGCAGTTCGCCCATTGAGCAGACGGTCCGGCCGTACTATGCGACCGTCACGCCGTCGCAGCTCTTCCGGCGCGCGCTGGCCGCCGTGCCTGCCGCGCGGTCATTCGAGCGTCCCATACTGCCGCGGCTGGCCGCCGACGATGGTCTCGCGATCTGGTACGCTCGCCCCGGCGACGTGCTACCCGATGGGACCATCGCCACGCCGGTCTCAACGCCGCTGGGCGATGCGCAGCCGTTCGAGTACTCGCCCGACCAGGTAGACGAAGGTTCATTCGATGTAGCCAAGACTCCGAACCTCGGAGACCCGGGAACCTGGTACACAAACCCAGGTAGCGGGCAAATGCGGCTGTACGGGGATGATAGAAAGCCGGTCGTTGATCTCGACTTTGACCATGTACACAACGGATTGAAGCCCCACGCGCACAATTGGGACAACGGTGTGCGAGATGGCGGCGATTATGTTGTTCCATTCAGCCCCTGGAGTCCCTGAAGGAATTACGCGATGGACCTTATCAAGAAATTCAATGCGTTCCACGACTGGTATTTGATGGGCGTATCCGCGGACCGTGAGGCAAGCATCGTTGAGCTTGCCTTGATGTTCGACAACAGGAAAGACCGGGTTCGCGTTCAATTCAAGGGCGCGACGCGCTGTCTTGCGAACGATTTCCTCATCCAGAACGTTATTTATGAAGTAAAGGTACTCACGGATTTCCAGTCCCCTGATTATCAGCGCGCCCTCCATGCGCTAGAAAAATCATATTTCGGGAAAGAGAACCGCCCCAATATGCCGATTGCATCTGTAGGCGCCTCGTTGGGCGCGGAATTGCTCATCGAGTTCGATACGGTGGATGTCGTCACGGATCTACTCTGAACAGCAAGGGTGAGCGTCTTGTCGGGCCGCCGCCTTTCGCTAAACGGATAAAACACAGATTAATGAACGCGTCACACGCCAATTAATAAAGACCCTCCATCTCCCGCCAGGAAATTGCAAATTTCAGGCGTTCCCGTCCGAAATCGTCTTGTCTTGCAATCTGCGCTCAGTAACATATGCTCTTTTTCAGAGCGCTTTCCGGGTCCTTTTTTCCGGGACCAAGGTGCAAAAGGTTGCGCACGGGTGCGAGGCGGCCC
This sequence comes from Paraburkholderia sp. CI2, assembly GCF_014201055.1. Classification (NCBI taxonomy): domain Bacteria; kingdom Pseudomonadati; phylum Pseudomonadota; class Betaproteobacteria; order Burkholderiales; family Burkholderiaceae; genus Paraburkholderia; species Paraburkholderia sp. CI2. The sequence continues at coordinate 155,401 of NZ_JACHDL010000003.1, read as the reverse complement.
GGCAAATGCAAACAGCGCCGTCGGAGCGCGCCTGACGTTTCTCCATTCATCCCGGTCGAGGCGGCGCGGGCGCACACGGGCGACGTGCGCGACCTTGTTTGGTTTCCCGAGTTTTTGTCACCGACGCTTTTGTAACGTCCGCCGCTCACAAGTGGGTGAGCGGCGTGAGCGGCAATGGTGCCGACCGCACGTGTGAATGTCGCGCCCATGCGGCTCGAGTCGAGCCACCTGAGGCGAGCGTCAATGTACAAGGAGTCCTGGCGATGAAAGCTCCTCAGCGTCCTCAGCGCATCGGGTTGATGGCGCCACTGTCGGGCGTACTGGTTCCTCTCGAGAGCGTGCCCGATCCGGTCTTCGCCCAGAAGATGGTCGGCGATGGCGTGTCGATCGATCCGACCTCGGATGAACTGCTGTCGCCGCTTGCCGGCAAGGTCACGCAACTCCATAGCGCTGGCCACGCCACGACGATCACCGGCGACAACGGTCTGCAAGTGCTGCTGCACATCGGGCTCGACACCGTGTTGCTGCGCGGCGAGGGCTTCATGCCGTTGGTCAAGGAAGGCGACGCCGTCGCGACGGGCACGCCGCTGATCCGCTTCGACCCAATCGCGGTCGGCGCAAAAGCAACCAGCCTGCTCACGCAAATGGTGATCGCCAATGGCGATCTCGTCACGCGCTACGTTCCCGCGAAAGGGCTCGTCGTCGCCGGCACCGACGTCGCGCTGTACGTCGAGCTGGTCGGCAGCATGGAGGACAAGGACACGGCCAGCGCCACCGGCGCGATCTTCTCCGACGAGATCACGCTGCCGAATCCAGCGGGCCTGCATGCACGGCCCGCCGCGGTCGTCGCGGTCGAGGCGAAGAAATTCAAGTCCGAGATCCGGCTGCTGCGCGGCGATGCCAGCGCAAATGCCAAGTCCGTCGTCGCGATCATGGGGCTCGCAACGAAGTTCGGCGACAAGCTGCGCGTCGAGGCCCGCGGTCCCGACGCGGCGGAGGCGGCCAGCACCGTCGCGCGTCTGCTTGGCGAGGGATCGGGCGAAAAGCCCGGCGATGCGCCCGCACCTGCGGCGGCTGCGCCGGTGCCAGCACCGACCGAAGCGGCTCCCGCCGACACCAACGAATTCATCGGCGTATCCGCTTCGCCAGGGCTTTCGGTCGGCAGGATCGTGCAGTTCCGCCAGCAGGTCATCGAGGTGAACGAAGCGGGCGAGTCGCCGCAACGCGAACGGGCGCAACTCGAAGCGGCCCAGCATCAGGCGCGTCAGCAGATCGAGGCGCTCAAGGCGACGCTCACCGATCCGTCGAAAGCGCAGATTCTCGACGCGCATCTCGAACTGCTGGACGATCCTGGCCTCAACGACGCCGCGATCAGCAGCATCAGCGCGGGAAAGGGCGCGGGGTTCGCGTGGCGCGATGCGTTCCAGAACCATGCAAGCACGCTCGAAAAGCTCGACAATCCGCTGCTGCGCGAACGCGCCGGCGATATCCGCGACGTCGGCCGCCGTGTGCTCGCGCTGCTCGCCGGCGTGAAGCAGGCGCAGATCGACGTGCCGGACGAATCGATCCTGATTGCCGAGGAACTGTCGCCGTCCGACACCACGTCGCTCGATCGCAGCAAGGTGCTCGGCTTTTGCACGACGAGCGGCGGCGCGACGAGCCACGTCGCGATCCTCGCGCGCTCGCTCGGCATTCCGGCGATCTGCGGTATCGACGCGCGCGCGCTGCAACTCGCCGACGGCACGCCCGTCGTGCTCGACGGTTCGCGCGGCAGCTTGCGGCGCAACCCGAGCGCCGAGGAACTCGAGAAGGCGCGCGAACGCATCAGCCGCCAGGCCGCCAAACGCGAAGACGAAAAGCTCGCGGCAACCAAACTCGCAATGACGGCCGACGGCCACCGCGTCGAGGTCGTCGCGAACATCCGCAATGCGCAGGAAGCACGCGACGCGGTCGCGGCCGGCGCCGAAGGTGTGGGCCTGTTGCGCTCCGAGTTCCTGTTCGACGCGCGAGACACCGCGCCCACCGAAGACGAACAGGCCGCCGAATATTGCGCCGTCGCCGAAGCGCTTGGCCGCGAGCGGCCGCTCGTGGTCCGCACGCTCGACGTCGGCGGCGACAAACCGCTGTCGTATCTGCCGCTGCCGAAGGAAGACAACCCGTTTCTCGGCCTGCGCGGTGTGCGCGTGAGCCTGGCGCGTCCCGACATCTTCCGCACGCAACTGCGCGCGATCCTGCGCGCGGCGCCGCTTGGGCATCTGCACGTGATGTTCCCGATGATCGCCGCGATCGAGGAGGTGCGGGCAGCGCGCAAGATCCTGCTCGAAGAAGCCGGCGATCGCGCGGCGAGCGTAAAAGTCGGCGTCATGATCGAAGTCCCCGCGGCCGCGCTGATCGCCGAGCCGCTCGCACGCGAAGTCGATTTCTTCTCGATCGGCACGAACGATCTCACGCAATACACGCTCGCGATGGACCGCGGCCATCCGCAACTCGCGAAGCAGGCCGACGCGCTGCACCCGGCGGTGTTGCGTCTGATCGGCATGACGGTCGACGGTGCGCGCAAGCATGGCAAATGGGTCGGCATTTGCGGCGGCATCGCGTCGGATGCGATGGCGGTGCCGGTGCTCGTCGGCCTTGGCATCGACGAGCTTTCGGTGAGCATTCCGGCGATCGGTTCGATCAAGGCTCAGCTTGCACGCGTGACGACCGAAGAAGCCAGGAAGCTCGCCGCCGAGGTGCTGTGTCTGGGCACCGCCGCGGAAGTCCGCGCGCATCTGTCGCGCTTTGCCGAGTGAGCGGATCAACAGGAGATCAGCCATGTTCTCGCATGCCTTCGGAGTCTTGCAGAAGATCGGCAAATCGCTGATGCTGCCCGTCGCCGTGCTCCCGGTGGCCGGCCTGCTGCTCGGTCTCGGCGCCACCGACTTTCACGGTTACGTGCCGGCCGTCGTGCTCGCGCTGATGAAGAACGCGGGCGACGTGATCTTCGGCAACCTGCCGCTGATCTTCGCGATCGGCGTCGCGCTCGGCTTCACCGAGAACGATGGCGTCTCGGGCATCGCCGCAACGATCGGATATCTGGTGATGACGGCCACCTTGGGTGTGATCGGCAAGCTCCAGGGCGTCGAAACCGACACGATCATGGGCATACCGTCGATCCAGACCGGCGTGTTCGGCGGCATCCTCGCCGGCGGTCTTGCGGCATGGATGTTCAACCGCTACTACCGGATCACGTTGCCGCCCTATCTCGGTTTCTTCGCCGGCAAGCGCTTCGTGCCGATCGTGACCGCGATCGGCTCGATCGTGCTCGGCGCGATCCTGTCTTTCGTGTGGCCGCCGATCGGCAGCGCAATCAAGGCCTTTTCGCATTGGGCGGCGGTTTCCGACCCGCGCACCGCCGCGACGGTCTACGGTTTCGTCGAACGTCTGCTGATTCCGTTCGGCCTGCATCACATCTGGAACGTGCCGTTCTTCTTCGAAATGGGCAGCTACCTCGACCCGACGACCGGCAAGACGGTTCACGGCGACATCACCCGTTTTTTCGCGGGCGACCGGACCGCGGGCATCCTGGCGGGCGCGTTCCTGTTCAAGATGTTCGGCCTGCCGGCCGCGGCGATCGCGATCTGGCATTGCGCGAAGCCGGAGAAGAAGGTGGCCGTCGGCGGCATGATGGTCTCGGCCGCGCTGACTTCTTTCCTCACCGGCATCACCGAGCCGATCGAATTCGCGTTCCTGTTCGTCGCGCCGGTGCTTTACCTGATTCACGCATGCCTCGCGGCGTCGGCGCAGTTCGTGGCGAACACACTGGGCATGCGCATGGGCTTCACGTTTTCGCAGGGCGGCATCGATTTTCTGATGTTCAACCTGATCGGCGGGAAGGCCACGCACGCGTGGTACGTTTTCATCCTTGGTCCAATTTACGCGGTGATCTATTACGGCGTGTTCCGCTTCGTCATCACGCGTTTCAACCTCAAGACACCCGGCCGCGAGGACGACGCGGCGGAAACAGCGGCGGTTGCCGCGAGCGGCGCGGGAGGACGTTCGCGCGAACTCGTACTCGCCTTTGGCGGTCGCTCCAATATCACGAGTCTCGACGCTTGCATCACGCGGCTGCGCATCTCCGTGAAGGACCCGGCGGGCGTCGACGAACGCAAGCTCAAGGCGCTCGGTGCCGCGGGTGTGGTGCGCGTGGGCAACGGCGTGCAGGCGATCTTCGGGCCGTTGTCGGAGAACATGAAAACCGACATGCAGGACTATCTGAAGACAGCGGGCGCCGAAGCGGATTTGCCGGCGGCGGGGGTGCCTGGTGTGGAAAGCGCAGCGGCGGCGGCTCCAGCAGCTGTGGCCGCCTCGGTGCAAAACTCGCCGCAGGAAACGGAGCGCGCGGAAAAGATTCGTGCGGCGCTGGGCGGCGCGGCCAACATCAGGAAGCTCGACGCGCTGGCGGCCACGCGGTTGCGTGTCGAGCTATCGGACGCGTCGCGCATCGACGCGGCCGCATTGAAAGCGGCGGGCGTGGTCGCGACGCAAGCGTTGAAGAACGGCGCACTCGATCTGATCGTGGGTCTCGGCTCGGGCAACCTCGCAGGCGCAATGCGATAGCAGCAACGAGTATCGTCAGCAACTGCCGTGCGTCGAACGCGAGGCCTACCCGGTGGAAGCGCTCAGTCGCGTTGCTTTGTCCACCTATAGGGGGCGGCATGGAAGCAGCCAGAACTTTCCTCGAAACTCAGCCGCTGTTCGCGCTTTTTCTGACCATCGCGCTTGGCTACCTGGTCGGCGAAATCACTATCAAGGGCGTGGCTCTAGGCTCGGGGGCCGTGCTGTTCGTTGGACTGGCGCTCGGCGCGTTCGCGCCGAAATCCGCGCCGCCGGCGTTGCTGGGCACGCTCGGTCTGCTCCTGTTTCTGTATGGCATCGGCATTCAGTACGGCGCGCAGTTCTTCCGCGGACTCACGAGCCGGGAAGGCGTGAAGGCCAACGCGGCCGCATGTCTGGGCGTGATCGTTTCGGGTCTGGTAGCGTGCGCCTTCATCCATTTCGGCATCACGCTCGCCGATGCGCTCGGCATGTTCGCCGGCAGCGGCACCAGCACGGCGAGCCTGCAGGTTGCCATCGCATCGATGAAAAGCAGCAATGCCGCCGTGGCTTATAGCGTCACCTATCCGTTCGGCGTGGCCGGGCCGATCCTATTCCTCTATGTGCTTAACTCGGTCCTGAAAGCCAAAATACCGAAACCGCCCGCGAAGGTGCTGGAGACCGCGGAAATCGCGCTGCGCAATGCCAGTCTCTTCGGTCTCAAGCTGTCGGAGCTCTCGACTCGCCTGCCTGCCGGCGTAGTGATCGCGGCCGTGCGGCGCGCGCATCACAATCAGTTGCCCAGCGACGACTTCACACTGCGCGCCGACGACGTCCTCCTTGCCACCGCCACCGAGCGCCGCCCGCTCGACGAAGCAACGGCGCTCTGCGGCGAGCTACAGCCCGGGCGTATCTCGAGTCATCGGGAAGACCTGGACTATATGCGCGTGTTCGCGTCGAGTCCGTCAGTCGTCGGCACGGCGCTCGGCAATCTGCGCTTTCCGGATGGCGTGAACTGCGCGGTCGCGCACGTGCGGCGCGGCGACGCCGATCTACTGTCGACGCCAGAGCTCATTCTCGAAGCTGGCGACCGCGTCGGCCTGCTCGTCAGTAGCGCGCATCGCGCGAGGGTCCGCGCGTTTTTCGGCGATTCGATCAAGGGCACGGCCGACCTCAGTTTCATCTGTCTGGGCATCGGCGCGGCAGCGGGGCTGCTGGTCGGCGCGATCCCGCTGCGCGCGCCCGGTCTCGGCGCGTTCAGCCTGGGTCTCGCGGCGTTGCTACTGGTCGCGCTGTGCCTCGGCAAGGCGCGCCGCAGCGGACCGTTCGTGTGGGTGATGCCGCTCTCTGCAAATCTCGTGCTGCGCAATCTCGGGCTGACGATTTTTCTCGCGCAGGTGGGCCTGTCTTGCGGACCGAAGTTCGTCGCGACCGTCGGCAGCGCCGGACCGCTGCTGCTGCTTTATGGCGTGATCACGCTGCTGGTGCTCGTCGGCGTCACGGCTGTGTGCTGCCTGTGGGTCTTCAGACTGTCTTTCGATACATCGGTCGGCGTGATCTGCGGGGCGACCGGCAATCCCGCGATTCTCGCCTTCGCCAACCGCATCGCGCCGACGGATCAGCCCGACGTCATGTACGCGATGATTTTTCCGTCGATGACCATCGTCAAGGTGCTTTTCGTGCAGATCGCCATCGCGATCGCAGCCGGCTAGGCGAGACCGTTATCGCGACCTGCCGCTGTTCGACCCTAAAGCTTCCGTCCTCGTAGACAGCGGCGAACCGCGGAGCGGCGGACAGCCGCAGACTTCCGTGAATATCAGGAATGCCGCTTGCGCCACCTGGAGCCGCGCGACGTAGTCTGGAACCATGATGCGGACGGCTCGGCGATGGAGGCTAGATGAAAGGACGGGTGGCGAGTGCAGGCGTGGCCGTTGTCGTGGTTGCCCTCATGGCCGCATACGGCGGACCCACCGCGCATGCACGGGAGCCCGCGTCGAGTCCCGTCACCGCGCCCATCGCGGCCGGCAGCGATACCGCGGCCGCGGCGCGCGGTGCGAAGCTCGCGGCCGTTGGCAATTGCGTCGCGTGCCACACCGCGACGGGCGGCCTTCCGCTCGCGGGCGGACTGCCACTGCATACACCGTTTGGCGTCATTTACTCGACCAACATCACTCCGGACAACGAGACGGGTATCGGGGGCTGGTCACTCGACGCGTTCGCACGCGCAATGCGGCGCGGCGTGTCCAGCGACGGCCATCTGCTCTATCCCGCGTTCCCCTATCCGCACTTCACGCACATCAGCGATGCCGATATGGGCTCGCTGTATGCGTGGCTGATGAGCCGCGCTCCCGTCAAGGCGCCTGCGCCGCACAACGAGCTGATCTTCCCGCTCGGCTTCAGGCCCCTCATCGCCGTGTGGAATCTTTTTTACCTGCATACCGGTACCGAACCAGCGCCGGCCCCGCCCGAAGCGCCGGACGTCGCACGCGGACGATACCTGGTCGAAAGCCTCGGTCATTGCGGTGCGTGCCACACGCCGCTCGACCGCCTCGGTGCCGAGCGCCGCGACCGCGCGCTGCAAGGCGGCACGATCGACGGATGGGACGCGCCCGCGCTGACGGACCTCGCGTCACGCCCCACGCCCTGGACGCAGGCACAGCTCGCCAGCTATCTGCGCACGGGCCTCGCGAGCGCCCATGGGGCGGCGGCGGGTCCGATGCGCCCCGTCACGCGCATGCTCGCCGACGCATCCGCCTCCGACGTAGAGGCAATTGCCGCGTATCTGCTGGCGTTGCCGTCCGGGGGCCCAGGCGTGCCGGAGCATCCGGTCGCCTCGCCCTCCGCTTCCGCCGCGCCCGTGTCCACCGCGCCCGGCGGCGGCGCGAATCTATTCTCCGCGGCCTGTGCATCGTGCCATGCCGAAGGCGCGCCGATGTCGAGCGGGGGCGCTCGACCGTCGCTGTCCCTTTCCACGGCCGTCAACGCCGACAGCCCGCGCAACATGGTCCGCATCATCCTCGATGGAATCGACTGGCACGAAAGCGATAGCGCGCCCTTCATGCCATCATTCGCCAACACATTCACGGATGCGCAGATAGCGGAGCTCGCCAACTACACGCGCGAACGCTTCACCGCGCGCGACGCGTGGCCCTCGCTCGACGCCGGCGCGGTTGCGCATTTTCGCAAGGACGGCCTGCCACGATGATCACGCTCAACGTCAACGGAGTCAGTCATACGGTCGATGTCGACCCGTCAACGCCGCTGCTCTACGTGCTGCGCAACCAGTTGCAGCTCGATGGCGCGAAGTTCGGCTGCGGTCTCGGTCAATGCGGCGCATGCACGGTCAGCGTCGGCGGCGAACCGGTGTTCTCGTGCCTCATGCCGGTCGTGGCCGTTGGCGACCGGCCAGTGCGAACCGTCGAAGGACTTGGCAGCGCGCAACATCCGGGACCACTTCAGCAAGCCTTCATTGACGAGCAAGCCGCGCAATGCGGCTATTGCATCGCCGGTATGATCATGCGCGCGCACACGCTGCTGGAGCGAACCCCGCACCCAGGCGATGAACAGATCCGCCGCTACATGCAGCCGAACCTGTGCCGCTGCGGCACGCACATGCGCATACTCGCGGCGATCCGGCAAGCCGCGACGGGTTCGCCGCGAACGGACGAAGGAGCGCAGTCGTGAGCGACGGCCCCCCGTGCTCCGTCGCTCACGGCAGCGGCCCCGATGACCCCGCGCGGCGCCGCTTCCTCGTTGGCGGCTCGCTGATGGTGAGCTTCGCGATCGTGCCCGGCATGGCCGCGCTTGCGCAAACCACCACCGAAGCGGGCACCTTCAACGCGAGCACCCCGAAGCTGCCGGGCAGTCTCAAGAGCACGCCGTTGCTCGATGCGTGGATCAAGGTCGCCCCTGACGGCCACGTGAGCGTATTCACGGGCAAGGCGGAGCTTGGCACGGGCATTCGCACCGCGCTGCTGCAGGTCGCCGCGGAAGAGCTGGATCTCGCGCCGCATGCGATCGAGCTGATCACCGCCGACACCGCCGCAACGCCGAACGAAGGCTACACCGCAGGCAGTCACACGATGGCGGACAGCGGCACCGCGATCCTCAACGCCGCCGCTCAGGTACGCGCGCTGCTGGTCGCGAGCGCGGCGTCGCAGTTGGGCGTCGACGCAGCGGCCCTGACGACGCGCGACGGCGCCGTCATTGCCGCCGACGGAAGACGCGTGAGCTATGGCGAAGCCGTGCAATACGCGGACCTCCATCAGAACGCGCAGCCCGACGCGCCGAAAAAGCCGCCATCGGCCTACGCGCTGATTGGCCATATGCTGCCGCGCGTGGATATACCGGGCAAGGTGACGGGCGGCGCGAGCTACGTCCAGGACCTGCGGCCGCACGGCATGCTGCATGCCCGCGTCGTACGGCCGCCGTCTTATGGCGCGAGCCTCGTCGCAGTCGATAGCGGGCGCGTCGAAGCGCTGCCCGGCGTCATCAAGGTCGTGCGCAACGGCAACTACCTAGCGGTGGTCGCCGACGACGAATGGCGCGCGATCCTCGCGATGCGTGAGCTTGCGCTTGCCGCGCAATGGCAGGGCGGGCCGCCGCTGCCCGATCCGGCGAACGTTCACGCCTTGCTGATGAGTCTGCCTTCACAGGAAATCGAGGTGGTCGATCAGGGCGCGGCGACGGGCGCGGCCGCGCCTGTGGCGACGCTGCGGGCGCGCTATTCGAGGCCGTATCTGACGCATGGCTCGATTGGGCCATCGTGCGCTGTCGCGCAGCTCGACAACGATGTGATGACCGTGTGGACGCACACGCAAGGCGTCTATCCGCTGCGTGCGGGAATCGCCGAAATGCTCGCGATGCCACCCGACAAGGTGCGTTGCGTGCATGTGGAAGGTTCGGGCTGCTACGGACACAACGGCGCGGACGATGTCGCGGCCGACGCCGCCCTCGTTGCACGCGAGCTGCCTGGCCGCCCGGTGCGCGTGCAATTGATGCGCGAACAGGAACACATGTGGGAGCCGTTCGGCCCGGCCATGACAGTCGAGGCGAATGCAACGCTCGATTCGGCAGGCACGCTTGCCGACTGGCGCTACGAGCTATGGAGCAACACGCATAACAACCGCATCGAGAATGCGGGCCGCCTGTTGCCCGCGCAGCTCCTTGCGCAACCGTTCACCCCCGCGCCGCCGAAGCCGATTCCGATGCCGGAAGGCGGAGGCGACCGCAACAGCATTCCGCTTTACCGCGTGCCCGGCTTGCACGTGCAGCATCATTTCGTGCCGACGATGCCGATACGCGTCTCTGCCATGCGCTCGCTCGGCGCGCACATGAACGTGTTCGCGATCGAGAGCTTCATCGACGAGCTCGCCAGAGCCGCGCACGCCGACCCCGTGGCGTTTCGCCTCAAACATCTCGATGACCCGCGCGCGCATGGCGTCATTAGCGCCGTAGTCGATCAATTCGGCTGGCGAGCCCGCAGCGCGCGAACGGGCGACTCCAGCCCGCGCTCGCACGGTACCGGCTTTGCGTTTGCCCAATACAAGAACCTGATGGCCTACCTTGCCGTCGCGATGGACGTGACGGTCATGCGCGATACCGGCGAGCTCAGCATCGAGCGTGTCGTAGCAGCCGTCGATTGCGGACAGATCGTCAATCCGGACGGCGTGCGCAATCAGATCGAAGGCGGCATTTTGCAAACCACGAGCTGGACGCTTTATGAAGAAACGCATTTCGACCCGCAACGCATCACGAGCTATGACTGGAGCACTTATCCGATCATGCGCTTCTCGTCCGTACCCAAACGCGTGGACGTGCTGTTGATCGACCGGCCGGGCCTGCCATTCCTCGGGGTCGGGGAAGCGGCGCAAGGCCCGGCCGCCGCGGCGCTCGCGAATGCGATCGACGACGCGACCGGTGTGCGGATCCGCGACTTGCCGTTGCTCGGGACGAAGGGGAAGAACGTGCTCAAGGCATGAGGCTTTCGTTCCGCAAAAGTACAGATACTGGCGTGTAAAAGCCAAATAAGCCTATGGCTGGGTCAAACGAACGCGCCGCGCGCGACCTTCGGCGCGGCGTCGGGACCGCGCTCAGTGGGTGGACGGAAACGCGAACGTCGCACGCGCGCTGCCATTGCCGCGGACGTTCACGGTCTCCCTTCTGGTCACGCTGCCGTAAGTGGCGTTGACCGTATAGCGCCCTTGAGGCAGCCGCACGAGCATGTACGGCCCCTTCGACGTGGCCTCGAACACGGTCGCGCCGCCAGCTTTGGCAATCTTCACCTGGACGTCGGCCACATAGCTCGCCCCGGGACCGGTGAACTGCAGAGACAACGGCCACTGCCTTCGTGCCTGCCGCAGCGCAGTCGACTCGTCGCGACCGACTCCGCCGGTCACGAACGATATGTCGCCCTGCTGCTGCGTCTCGGGCATGCCGGTCCTATGGATCTCGCTGGCGCTCTGCGGAGCAGCCGTCTGCGACACTGCGACGCCTGCCTGAGCCAGTGTGAACGCCGCGGCGAGCATCATGGACGCGATCCGGGGAGCGTTTCGTTGCATTTTCATCTTGACTGCTCCTTACAGTATTGCCGACGGTTCGTCGGACGGAAGAACGCTTGCAATAGGTTGGAAACGCATCGCGCGCCGGGTATCGGCCACGAGCGAGGGTGCCTCACGACTCGAGTAAGAATACCCGTCAATTCTGTTTGGCGTCTTCATGGACCGGAGCTGGGGGGCCACCTGCCGTTGAGGTCCCGGCTTGGGCAGGAGGGACGCGTGGCATGCGGATACCCGCGTAGGCGATCGCCACCGTCAGCAGCGGACTTACCACGCAAAATACGGCATAGGGCGCATAACTGAGTGTCGGCACGCCAAGGGTCACCGCCATAAACGCGCCGCAACTGTTCCAGGGGATCAGCGCGCCTGTGGTCGTGGCCGAATCACCAACGGAACGCGATAACACGATGGGCGCGTAGCCGCGTGCCGCGAATGCATTTCTGAACATCCGGGCCGGCAGCACGACTGCGATGAACTGGTCTGCCGTAACGATGTTCGTCGCGATGGTCGCCAGGACCAGGGAGCCGACCAGCGCCCCACCGCTCCTGGCCCAATTGACTACCGGAGCAATGAGGCGTTCTATCGCACCGCACTTCTCGACCACCCCTCCGAATGCCAGTGCCGTGATGATCAGCCAGATAGTATTCAACATGCTGTCCATACCGCCGCGAGTGAGGAGCGTATCAAGCACTGGATTTCCAGTCGTGGACCTGTAGCCGCTCCCAAGCGCAAGCCATACGCCTTTGAGCATCGCAATCGGGATCGGCACGCCCTCTCGCGCGGCGGCAAATGCGAGGACTCGCGCTGGCTCGACGAAAACGGCAACCACGCCACCCGCCAATGCGCCAAGAAAGATGGTGGTAAATGGCGGAAGCCGGAACAGCGTCAGCACGACGACAAGAATGAGCGGCAGGAACAGCACGGGCGATATGTAGAATGCGCTCTGCATTGCCGCAACCTCCGCGCTCGCATCGAAGGCGCCCGGGCGGCGAAGCAGATAAAACACGGCCAGCGTGATGACAATCGCGACGAGTGATGTCAGCAGCGTCTCTCGCACGTGTTGATACAGGTCGACACCGGCGGCAGCGGCCGCAAGATTCGCGGTGTCCGAGAGCGGCGAAGACTTGTCGCCGAAATAAGCGCCGGAAATCACTGCACCGGCCGTTATGGCGGGGCTCAGGCCCATGCTGTGCGCAATGCCCATCAGGCCGATTCCGATCGTACCCACGACAGTCCACGAGGTCCCAATGGCGAACGAGATCACCGCGCAGATTCCAGCCGCCGTGACGTAAAAGTAGTCCGGGTTCAGCAATTTCAGCCCGTAATAGACCATGGCGACGATCGTGCCGCTGAGCGCCCACGTGCCGATCAGCGCGCCGACTGCGAACAGGATGAGAATCGCGCCGATACCGGAACTGACACTGGCATTCGCGGCCTCCCCCAGCGAAGCGAGCGAATGACCGCGACGCCAACCGACAAATACGGCCAGCATGGTCGCCACGACGAGTGCCACCTGGTTCGGCCCGTTCGCACCACCATCGCCGAACAGGTAGAAGGACAGACTGACGAGAAAGACGAGGCCAGCGATCGGTATCAGTGCTTCGAGCATCGTGACCGGCTGGGGTGACTCGCTCCGCTTCATCGCCACGCTCCGTTCGTTTGCTGGGTAGTCCAAACGTTGCCATCCAGACCGCCGGGTAGCCGGTGAATCATCGAAACATGCGCGAACGGCTGCTTTGATTCGATGTCACGGCGCAGGCGTGCGGCCCTCGGTCCTGCGACTCGGCAATGGCAGCTCCGGCGGGCTCGCCGTTGCTTAAAGCATAGGAAAGAATCGTTGCTGCGTGAAGAATTGCAGGATTCGTGCCGAGCATCCCGCCTGCGGTTACAGGCTGCCGTACCTACTCTCTCTCAGCGCGAGACCTGCAGTCAACGGCAGCTCACGAGGCGTAGCGAAAACCGACGTCGCCCCAGACGCTCCAGGACCGCTGATCTCGAGCGAGCTCGTCCGCGCGATGGCGCCGACAATCGTCTTCCCGCTAATCGTCACAGTGCCGTTGGACTTGATCTGCAAATCCGCAGTCCTGCTCGAACCGATCACGAGGAGCGGTGACGTGAGCAACCCACCGTTCGACACCACGATCGTTCCTGCGGATGGCGGCAGGCCGCCCGAGGCACCATTGAAGGCGAGGTAAGTCCCGCTGCCACTCGTCGGCCTGCCACCGTCAGTGATCGTCAGCATGCCTACACTGCCCGGACTGACACCGACACCGAGAAAGGTTCCGGCGGAAAGCGTGCTGCCGGCGCCACTGACGACGGCCGTCGCCGTCGATCCGCCCCCGTTCTGCAGAGTCCCGCTCGAACTGGAAACGGCGCCCCCATTTGTCACGCTCAGTTGCGCAGGTCCGCTGTTCCCAACAATAAAAAAGCCCGCGTTCGTATACGTCGAACCTTCACCGGCAACTGTGAGTACACCGCTGCTGCCCGGGTTGTAACCGACGTAGCTCCCTTCCGACTGCAAGTCCAAGGCTTGCTGCCGCTACACAACCCAGCCGAGGTTTCAACTTTTCATAACCGATCGTGGTTATTCATGCCTTGCAAGGATTATGATTTTTCGTTAATTAACTGTGCGCTGATTGTGTGGGTCTACCCCGCATAGACGGAACAACGACGGAAGAATCCGACACTAATTCGAGAAAAAACGACCGTTTTTTCCCCAGGCAGAAGTGAATATCCGACGGGTAACCGCAAAATTCCAGGTCAGTGAAATCCCAGTTTCAATGATCTGCGGCGGCAGAAAAACTCGAACTGGTCAATCGTTCCGGCCAGTAACAACTCGCCGGTTTCAATGGCGCGATTCATTTGGCATAAAGCGGCCGGATTGGGTTAATCGGCCGTCCCGCGAATTGGTCGGCGGCGCATCCGCGTTCGCAGCGAGGAACTCACGTGATCGCCGACATGACCCAAGCCGTCACCAAAACACCAAGTCGATTAACTTCCAGACGGAAGTTTTATGATTATCCGGTTCAAGTCGATGACTCTCACCGGTCGACGTATCCAATATAGTCAACGGGGTGCGGCGGACTTGCGCTGCTGCTTTGGTAAGAGCAAAGCGGGCGAGCGCAATGCCGCAACGATGTCGCCCGACCGCCCACGTGTTGGACGCAGACGGTAGTCGAACAGGCAGCGAGCGCTACCTGGGTATGCCGCTTGCGAGACCCAGTAGGATCCTTCCCACCATGTCGTGTCATGTCCACCGTACTGCTCATCGACGATGACCTTGAAAACCGATGCGCGCTGCAACTGGCGTTGGAGAGTCGCGGACACCGTGTTGTGCTCGCGGAGAACGGATGGGACGCACTGCAGAAGGCCCACACGGATTTTCCGGAACTCGTTATCACCGATTTGGAGATGCCGGAAATGGACGGCAAGGAGCTTTGCCGGCGTCTGAAGTGTCAGGCGGTGTTTTCCGGCTTACCGGTGGTGCTGCTGTCGGCTATGCCGGAACCTACGGAAGGGATTCGCTGCTGGACAGCGTTCCTGCGAAAGCCGGCCTCGATAGCGGCGTTGCTTGACGCCGTCGACAGGTACATTGCAGCGCGCCTGACCTATACGCGGGCACCACGCGACTCCGAGTACCCCGCCGCGGCGCGCTGGCGAGCCATCGATTCGCGATGCTGGCCGTAAAGCCCAAGCTGTTGGAATGCGAAGCCCCGGGTTAATACACGCAGCAAGGCGGTGTTTGCTGTACGGCCGAAAGCGGTGAGATTGCTGAAACCCGGGTTGAGCCATCCACCTGGGTTTTCAGATTTGACTGGAATGATGCAACGGTCGTGACCCATCACATCGTCAGCAATGAGCCCGTACAGGAACCGTCGCTACAGAGCAGCGCCTGCGCGCTGACACAAGGTAAAAGATGGCAAGAAATTTCGTCCCCCTTCTCGCGGGCGGCAACAGCGCACACCTATTGTTTGCCACTTCCTCCGGGCATGCCTCATGCTGCACGCAGGTCAGAGAAAGCAGTTCCCGAACGGGAGACGATCATTAAGTTGATAATGGCAGGAATCAGCGCAATTTCCATCATCGCTAGCGCTTGCGCATTTGCGCAGACCAACACCGGCAACGCTGCGCCAGCACACCGTGATACTCAAAACGCGCAGCCGGGTGCCGCTGGCCAGAGCATGGGCCGTGCTGCGGACGCCGGCAACAGCAAGCCCGCCAGTGGCACATTGATGCAGAAGCGTGAGCACGCGATGTCGCCTCAAGGCGCGTCAAACTCGAACGCAACTGGCGCGATGAAACAATAATGGCGACGCGAGACCCCGATGGCGTGCACGAGCGCGTTTTCTCGATGAGATCTGACCGGGTTCCAATGGTCGAGGCTGATCGCGCGCATGGAGCAGCCCGAGCCGAATAGGTAATCGGGGCGCGCACCCTTCCTGTTGCGACGATGCCGCGGATTTGCTTCATGCAGTCGTGGTCGGTCTGTGAGGACCGGCGATGGAATGGGCGCGTCTCGGCAGGTGTAAAACCACCAGCAAATCCCCACATAATTCGTGGCATGCCCGTTACCAAGCCGGGCTCGCCTGCTACGCCCGGCGCGGCAGACGTACGGCGAATGCGGTCTCTTCTTTATCGGACCGCGCCTCGATCGCGCCGTGATGCGCCTTGGCGATTTCGCTCGCGATATACAGCCCGAGCCCAAGGCTGCCTTGCGCGTCCTCGTTGATTTTTCGCTCTGGACCTCGCTGAAGAGGGTCAAAGATGCGCTCCAGCAACAGTCCCTCGATGGCTGGTCCGCTATTGCAGACTTCGAAGCGCACCTCGGCCTCGTCGCCAGTCACCACGACGCGAACGGGCGCGTCTCGCGCGCCATATCTGAGCGCATTCAGAACGAGATTGCCGAGCAGTTGCTGCAGACGCGGACCGTCCCAGACACCCTGAACGTCACCGTGCACCTCGAGCTCGATCTGCCGGTCTGGATGGACTGCGCGCAACTGGTCCAGCTCATCGGTGAACACTTTCGTCAGATCAACGGGAGCAGGTATGACGTTAATACCTAGCCCGAGCCTTGTTCGGTTGAAATCGCACAGATCATCCAGAAGTGCCTGCATCCGGGCGCCGCTGCGCACCAGACGGGCTGCAGCTTCTGAAACGCGCTGCCCCGCGTTGAGCGCGGACAGATATGAAGCTGTCACCTGGATCGTCTGCAGCGGGCTCCGCATGTCGTGTCCGAGCATCCCAAGCAACAGATTGCGAGCCTGATCGACTTGTGTGCTGAAAAAACCGACTGATTCGGCCAGCGCCTGATCGATGGCCTCATTGAAACGGATGATGTCATCCAGATGAGGCGCATCGGGCTGACACTCATCCATCCACAAACGCAGCACGCTTGCACGCAAAGCGCGGTATTCCGCGGCCAGCTGGTTGATGTTGAAACCGCCTCGAGCGCGCAGGACCGCATGGGATTGCGCAGCTGTCTCCGGCGCATCCGTCAGCCGGGGTGCCCGCCCCAAGGATTTTTCGTGCTGCGCTTCCCTAGTCTGCGAAGTCTGCAAATCTCTGGCTACTGCTTCCAGAATCTGCTGCGCGTGGTCGCGCAACGCGAGGGAGCCCATGTTGCCAGCGGCTGGCAGCAGCGTGGCGGCAAACGCCTCCCACTGCGCCAGAATGGGCTCCATTTCCTGCACGATAAAATCGGACAGTCGCATGCCTGCTCCGGCGAAGAAATTGAGGAGATTTTTAGCCGAACCGATATTACGCGCCAGTTCGTCGCGGGATCCATCGGGTTTACACCGTCTTGGACTACCTGGAGGTAGTCCATGTACTCGTAATGAACCGCCTGGATTTTCTCGACAGTGGTGAGCGTTCGTGTCCGGCCTTTCATGAAACGCCACAACGATTCGCCGCACGCCCCTGAGCGGGGAGAACTGGAGCGGCAGGTCGAATCGCTTCGACGCGATATCCGCCAATTGCAGCTTGAACACGACATCCGGGAGAAGACGTTGCTGGCCGGGGTGGCTCTCACGTACGCGCGACGCGAAACTGATTCGGTCGATGTCGCGCAAAGGGTGTTCGCCCGACAATGCGGCCCACGCAGTCTCCGACGGCTCTTTCTCTTTAGACCTGACGCTTAGGTGATCCGATGTCCGTACGGCCCCCTGCTTTTCGAGTTCTACTCTCTCGGGTACTGCGGCCGTCAAGCAAAGGCACCGGTTTACCAGAACCGATGGGCAAGCGATTGGATCGAAACGCGTGACCAACACCCCGCTGCATCTTCCTCTGATGGCGAATGGCCGGCCTGCACGCCAATCCCTCTCCCGTTGCGTCCGTAGGTGAGACGTCTGTCACCCGAAGCGCGCGTGCAGCCAGTCCTGCGCCCAGTTCTTCGCATAGGCTACCGCGTCCTCGCGTGCGTCGAAGCCTGCCAGATCGCCACTCGAATGAATCTCGTACCCGGTGCCGTCGGCACGGCTGCCGCTGATGCGTGCGTGGGCCATGTACTCGCCGTCGGCCCGCCGGGGGGTCGGGTCGATAACGATCAGGGTGGAATTGAAGCGCATGGTATTCCTTTGGGGTTATCGCTCGATTGCGACTGTCGCAGAGGGGCGTCGAAAAGCGCGACCTAAGTGCTCAGCATGGCCATGATTTGTCCGGCCTCGCGATCCGAATCGCAGCTTGCCATGCCGCGTTCGCATAGAAGCGCACGAATCGACATGAACATCAGAAACGCGCCCGCATCGATCTCGTGACGGTGGTCATGGATGAGGCTATCCAGTTCGCCCTGCGCGCCGGGCGGCAGAAACCGATCGACGATGTCAGCACCATTGCACCGAATCCATTTCAGCAGGTCGTTTCTTTCCATACCAGACTCCAATGGTTGCAACGGCTCTGAGTCAACCACCAGCGGATGAAGTTCGAGCCTGCGGTAGAGACGGGAACCGGTTGTGATCGGTACCTTTGAGGCCGTCTCATTGTGTAGCGGAAAAGACGAAGCGTAGCGACGTGGGCCACTGCGTCCGCAGCCCTTCAGGAGGTCGGCCACGTCTCGGTTTTGGGTGAAAGCGGATCTCCGGTTCCGTCGGGTAAGCAGCTTGGGGACGCGAGGAACGGTCGCAGGTCGAGTGACGATTTCATGCTACGCCCATTGATGGATTTGTACAGATAAACTCGTGCTCCAGGCGCCGTCAGAGCATCACGGGGACCATGCAAGTCAACCCGGCACTTACGTACCGCAGCGCCGGTAGGCGGCGGCGATCCGAAGATCCACATCGGACTGCCTCTCTCCTCAGGCTCATCATGTGGCGACGCAGAGTGCGCCTCCGACATGCGCGGCAAGCAGTCTCGACGTCAACAATTCAACGACGGCGAAACGAAGCGCGCGAAACTGCAGTGCAGCCCCGTTCGCCCTTTTTGGCGGAAATCGATTCACCCTTTCGTCAGGTCATAAGGCGTTCCAGCGTTACCCGGCCGCCTGCGAGGAGACCGATGCGATGTTTGCGCCTCTGGCACGACGCGGACGCGCCCGCGACCACGCCATTGCCGAGCGTGACACGCAACGGCTATCCGGACCGACTTCATTTCGGGGGTACGTGTTCGTCGCGGAACCGCCGGGAACGCGTGGCCCGATTGGGCGACGAGACGGCGTGAGCCAGCGACGCCAATTGCTGCTCGACTTGCAGGTCTGCGGTACGTTTTTGCAGCCGGCCACATCGAATCTTCGGGGATGGCCAAATCGCGAATCGTTCGGGAGGATGATCGCCGGCGAGCGTCCCGAACAGCATGTCGATCGCAGCCCTGTCCCGCTATTGCGGCAATGAGGTATGCTCACCGCCGGGTAAAGGGTCCGTTGCGCAGCGGAATGCGGCCATACCGGTCGCCAAAGAGCGGGAGGTGCCGGCCGCCTTTTATGTGCGAGCGGCGATCAGATCGGCCATCAGGCAGACAGTAATTCGTCGCACGATCGAGCACATCGATGGATGCTGTCCGTCAGCGGCGTTTTCATATGTCGATGACCGAAGCGCCGCTCACCTTTCCGTCGACGATGTCCTTTCCCTGCTGCCGGGCGGCTCGCCTTGCCGTACCGAAGTCAGAGAACGTATGCGTTTGGTTCAGCCTGAAGACCCGGCTTGCGGAGGGAATTGCTGTCGCCGCCGGACGACATATCCGTACTGCAATTTCGTAACCTTCCGCGTAACGGGAATGTCCGTCAAAGCGACTGAATGTGCGGGGAAAGACAAGGGGATGAAGTTCGTACCCCTTGTAGAGAAGAATCGGGTGTGTCGACATGTTGGTCACTCCACAGGGTATGGCTCACTATACGCTGGAACGGGTTACATCGGGCCGCGCAGACGCGGAGACTGTTACCAGAATTGTATTGACCGATAGTACTGTCGCGCGTACCTTGAAACGTGGGGTCGGCAAAGCGGGGCACTGCCCGGATTGTCATAGCGTTGGCTTAGATGGCCGGCGACGACTGCCTGCCTGGTTCCACCTCTGCGCTTACGTTGCAAACCCTTCAAGAACACCACGATCAACAGCGTCTGCTTGCCACGCGCGATGAGGCTGGCCAAGGATACGGGAGCGACCCACTTCGTGAGTTCGGGACAGTGTGGTGCCCGATCGGACAAACGTGAGCGGAATGCCGGGTGAGGGAACGCTTGCGGATGTTAAGCACGAAGCTCGGGTATCCGCGTACCGGACAGCTAGCCAGGAAACTTCGTTCCGGTCGCCTCGTCGGTGTGGCTCGGGGGCGTATCTCCTTCGGCCAAACCTGCACAACGATCAAAAACGTGCTGCTTGCTGCGGCCAAAAGGAGTGACCTGATGACAACCATTCGCCATTATCGCGGTCTCGATATTTCCCTACTCGTGTATCCGCATCGCACGACTCAACCGGGACATGGTCACAATTACGAGGAAGGATTCGATGCGTCGATTCGCATCAGCGACCCGGATTCCATGACGGACAACCCGCGAAGTCGCTTATTCCGTGTGCCCGGCAAGAGGCCCTTCTTGAATGCCGGCGACGCAAGGCGCGCGTCGGTGGCCTACGCCGAAATGCTGATTGATACTGACGGCTTTGCTCGCACCATCCTGGAATCCCCCTGAGTGCTAAAGCCAGAACCCGAGTCTATGCAGAAGGTACCCGTGTTCGCGCGCGCCAGGGGCACGCCATCAACAATGTGTGTGATAAAGAAGTTGACCTTCTGATCGTCAGTCGCCACATGCTCGGCAGGCTATGCCGGTGCGACCGCATTGCTGCCAGTTCCGGTCATCGCCTCCTCAGGCGTCGACCACGAAGTAGATACCGTCATGCCCGAAGGGAAGCCATGTCCATTCCATCTCGGCCGCATAGTGACCGATGGGTGATTGCCGTCCGCCCGCGCCTGCGTCCACACTTCGACCCATTCTGAAAGCTCAAAGAAGTTCGCACTGAGCGCCCGGCTCAAATCGGAAAGTAACCGATCGATCGCGCGTGATGTTTGCGCGCGCCTTATTGCACGCGTCCTGACGCCTAAGATGCGTTGAGCGTGCAGAACTGGCGCGTCTCCGTTAACCGCGCGTGTCGACCCAGTTGCGTGCCCAGCGTGTCGAGTGCTGCAACGCCTGCTCCTCACTCGTGAAGTAATCGAGCGAATAGAACTGGTAGCGGCCGTCCGCGCGCTCGCTATCGGCGCGTTCTAGCAGCAGGTTGGAGGAAAAACTGCCGTCGGGCAAACGATGCGCCGAGGGCTGGACGGCATAGCCGTTGTATTGTTGAATTTGTTTGTTCTGCATTTTAGTTTTAATAATGTCGAGTGCGCGCGTGCCTTGCGAAATGTGCACAGGTACGCCGATTCAAAGGCATCTCAGGCCGAATCTGAAGCAGTCGGAAAGCGAAGACGTGGCGCTAATGCCAGAGGGGAAAATGAGCGCAATGAGACGTATGGCGCTTGGCAAGATGCCGGCGAAACCGATGCAGCCAGGAGCGAACACGCCACTTCGGGAAACAACGCTCCGTAAGGATGTCCCTGCAACCCGGCGTCCGTCGCGGAACGCCGGGCTCTTCAAACTTTACAGCGGCTTGATGTTAGCTGCCTGCAGACCCTTCGGGCCTTGCTTCGTTTCGAAGCTCACCTTCTGATTTTCAGCCAGCGTCTTGAAGCCGTCGCCGCTGATTTCGGAGAAGTGAGCGAAAAGGTCGTCACCGCCCTTGTCCGGGGTGATGAAGCCAAAACCTTTGCTATCGTTGAACCACTTAACGGTACCGGTATCCATGAAGAATCCTTGAGAAAAAACGGGAAAATGTGCTCCGTTGAAGAGCGTATGAAGCGTCAAGGAGGGAGAGGACAACGAATACCGCTGAGGAGCGAGCAATTGATGAACAGCAATCGAACTTCTTGAACTTCATGCGACACCCTAACCGCCAAGTGGTACCAGCGTCAATACTTATCTTGTAACTGTTTCACGAGGCGGGGCCGTTTTGCAGACGAAGCGATCCAAAGACCGGGTGCGCTGCTCGAAGCTGCGAACCGGCACGCCTCGATCGATTTACGGATTGGCATACGATTTCGCTGTGCCTGTATGGCCAACATGCTCCACATGCAGAACGGACGCCATGTTGTCGCAATCGCAGTTAGCACAAGACACGCTCCCGAGCAAATTGAACAGGCGCTATCGTTGAAGGGCTGTCCCCCCACCCGTTAAGGCTTGGCAGCAGAAATCTGCGAACGTCCCAAGCTGGACACAACGCATACACCTTCTGAATTTTTGAATTCGCGCAGTCACAGCTACTGCGCCATCTGCAGATCCACGATCGCTGCGGCGAGAAACCGTGCTGCTTCGCCGCCCGTGACGACCCGATGGTCGAACGTCAGACTAAGCGGCAAGATCCGATGCACGGCCGGAACGCCACTTACCGCCACGACCTGCTCGTGAATGCGCCCCGCTCCGAGGATCGCGACAGTGGGCGGCACGACCACGGGAGCTGCGTATTTGCCGGCGATCATGCCGAAGTTCGACAACGTGATCGTATTGCCGCGCAGTTCCTCCGGTGGAATCTTGCGTGCCCGGATGTCGACACGCATCCGGTCGAGGCCGCCGCGCAGATCCGCTGCGTTGCGGTGCGCAATGTCGCGCAATACCGGTACAAAGAGGCCATCCGGTAGATCGACGGCAATGCCAAGGTCGATCTTTTCCAGTACGTGGCGCCGTCCCGCATGTCCGTCGAACCATGCGTTGAGCCCGGGTTCGGCGCTGCATCCTGCTACCAGCGCACGGATCAGGCGGATCGTCACATCGGTATGTGGCGGCCACTCATGAATGTCGGCGTCGTCGATGACGGTCGCGGCCGCCACTTCGCTCTGCGCGCGCGCCATGTTCTGCGCCATCGCGCGCCGCACGCCGCGCAGCACTTCGGGCGGACCGAGCTGAGCAAGTATCTTCGCGACGCGCTGCACGTCAGCCGCCGTGATGACACCCTCCGCCCCCGACGGTGTCACCATCGCAAGATCGACATCAAGCTTGCGCGCGAGCGCCCGCACCGCCGGGATCGCCTTGATTGTGCCGACACCCGTGCCCGGGCTGCCGCCGAGCGCCGCCGGCGCTTCGCGCACCACATGCTGGCCGACCTCCATATGACCGACCACGGTACCGGCATCGGCTTCGTCGGCCGCTCCTTCGAATGCGACGAGCGGCGCCCCCAGATGCACGATATCGCCGGGCTGGCCGAACAGCTTCGCGACTCGGCCGGATTGAGGCGACGGAATATCGACGATCGCCTTCGCCGTTTCCACCGACAGCAGCCGTTGATCCGCGCGAATGTCTTCGCCGCTCCTGACGTGCCACTCGACGATCTCCGCTTCCTGCAAACCTTCGCCGAGATCAGGCAGTTTGAAGATTTTCATGGCATCCCTACGCTTGCAGCGCCTGCCTGACCGCGCCAACGATGCGCTCAGTGCCTGGCATGTATTGATTCTCGAGTCTGTACAGCGGCACCACCACGTCATAACCGGTGACGCGCTGCACTGGTGCGAGCAGCGAGTACAGTCCGCGCTCGGCGATGTTGGCGGCGATCTCCGCGCCGACCCCTCCGGCATGCGAGCCCTCATGCACGATCACGCAGCGTCCGGTTTTCGCCACCGACGCGAGAATGGTGTTCATGTCGAGCGGCTTGAGCGTCGCCACGTCGATCACCTCGGCCATTACGCCTTCCTGCGCGAGCAGATCGGCCGCGGCCTGCACGTCTTGCAACGCGCCTCCCCAACTCACCAGTGTGACGTCTGCCCCATCGCGCAACGTAAAGCAACTGTCGAGCGGCAGCGCTTCGCCGTCATCCTCCACCGGCTGCCTGAAGAGCCGGTACAGCCGCGTCGGCTCGAAGAAGATCACCGGGTCCGGGTCCCGGATCGCCGCCAGCAGCAAGCCGTACGCGCGTGCTGGCGACGACGGCGTCACGACGCGCAGCCCGGGTATGTGGGTGAACAGCGCTTCAGGGCTTTCGGAATGGTGCTCCGGTGCGTGAATGCCTGCGCCGCATGGCGCACGGATCACAAGCGGACACGTCAGTCGTCCGCGCGTTCGATGCCGCAGACGCGACGCATGATTCAGGATGTGATCGATGGTCGGATAGACAAACCCGGCGAACTGGATCTCCACAACGGGCTTAACGCCCATCGCCGCCATGCCGATCGCGCAGCCGGCGAGGGCGGTTTCGGCCAGCGGCGTGTCGATCACCCGCTGAGCGCCAAAGCGCGTCTGCAACCCGACGGTCGCGCGAAATACGCCGCCGTTCACGCCAATGTCCTCTCCGAGCAGCACAACGGCAGGGTCGTGCGCCAGTTCATATGCGAGCGCCTGATTGAGGGCCTCGACCATGTTGAGGTCAGCCATCGCCGTGCCCCTTAGCCGGCGCGAAACGTTGCGCCATCGCCAGTTGCTCACGCATCGCCGGGGGCAACGCCTCATACAGGTGATCGAACATCGCGGACGGGCCCGGAGGCGGTATCGCCAGGTACGCGTCGACGGCCTGCTCGACCTGCGCCCGGCACGCCTTACCGAGTTCCTCGTCCTGCGCCTTGGTCCAGACGTTCACGTGCATCAGGTAGGTGCGCAAACGAAGCAGCGGTTCGTATTCCCATTGCTTGCCGATGACCTCGGCGTCGCGATAGCGCGTCGCGTCATCGGCCGTCGTGTGATCACCAAGGCGATAGCTGAGCGCCTCGATCAGCGTCGGGCCATCGCCGCGGCGAGCCTTGGCGAGCGCCGCGTGGACAACCTGATGCACGGCGATCACGTCGTTGCCGTCGACCTGCAGCCCCTCTATTCCTGCAGCGATCGCTTTTTGCGCGAGCGTTTGCGCAGCGCTCTGGCGGCTGCGTGGTACCGAAATCGCCCACTGGTTGTTATTGACGACGAGCACAAGCGGCGCCTGCCAGACACCGGCCATGTTCATCGCCTCGTAGAAATCGCCCTTGGATGTGCCGCCGTCGCCGAAGATCGCCACCGCAACGCGCGGCTCGTGACGCAGCAGGAACGCGTAGGCTGCGCCGGCCGCATGGCACACCTGTGTGCCGATCGGCACACAGTTCGGAAAATCGTTACGGGGCATGCTGAAATCGCTGCCGCGCTCGTCGCCGCCCCAATACAGGAGACTTTCCGTCATCGTGACGCCGCGCAGCAATTGCGCGGCGTGATCGCGGTACGAAGGGAACAGCACGTCGTCGGGCTGCATCGCGCTGGCGACACCGACACCGATCGCCTCCTGGCCGACCGACGACGCAAAGGTGCCGAGCTTGCCGGTACGCTGCAGCGCGACCGCCTTCGTGTCGAACGCCCGTGTCAGCACCATCGCGCGATAGAGCGCAATCAGCGCCGCCGGGTCACGTGCGAAGGCTGGCAATGACTGGACAGGCTCGCCATCGGGGCCAAGATATTGCGTATAGCCGATATGAAAGCTGACAGCCGTCGTCATGTCCGCCCCCCATGTTCTTTCAGATTTCAAATACGTGCCGGAGTTCGCGCGCGAGCGCTACCGCGTTTGTGCCGTCAGAGTTCGGCGCGTACCAACTTGAGTTTAGGCAAGGGAAACACGTACAGGGGGCCAATTCCTCGCCGCCTCAACCACACGCGGCACGGCAGCCAGGAATACGAACGCCCGATTGTCGCAATGCAGCAGCGGGTGGCCGGTTGCGCGGCCCCGGAAGCAGACGGGAATTGGGCCGGCATCCCGCCGGCCGCGGCCGCTCCAGGCGAATATCGGCCGGGCAGAATCGGACGAAGACCGGAACGCGCTCGCTCAAAGCACCTTGCATCCAGCGAGGAAGATGCGGACCGCCTCATGCGCGATTCTGTTGCGCTCCGATGCGCCGGGGCGCCTCCTGGTGGCGCCAAGCAGCAGCCGCGCGCGGACCCCGCCGAGTACCAGGTGTAGAAACTGCTCGGTAGCCAGCGCAACGTCATCGAGTTGCAATGCGCCATCGGCGACTGCCGAACGAAGATAGTCCGAAAGCGGCTCCATGCCGCGTAGTCCACCCGCCTTGTTGTAATACCCGCTGATGAGTTCGGGAAAACGATAGGCCTCGGTCAGAAGCAGGCGATGCAATGCGATCATGTCAGGCCGCGTGCCCACATCCAGCAGATGGAGCGCGACCTTCTCGAGGACGTGCTCCGGACGGCGCGCATCGAGCACGATATCGCCGAGCTGCGTGATCCATGAACGACGCAGCGTCTCGACGATTGCGCTGAACAGGCCCGCCTTGCTGCCGAATCGATCGTACAGCGTTTTTTTTGCAATACCCGCCTCTCGCGCGATGCCTTCAAGGCTGGTCTCGCGATATCCAGCGGCAAGAAAATGGCGCTGCGCAACATCGAGCAGGCGCTGCAGACGAATTTCGGACTCTCGCAGCGTAGGACGCCCGCCTGATCGGATAGGTTGAGTCTGTGTTTCGCGCGTCACGATCCAGGCCTATTGACAATGTCTACCGACGGCGGAAACTATACCGGCGCGTTTCCGTCAAGCTACCTGGGACTCGGGGCGAGGTCAATGGTCGATTTCTTTATCGAGCGTCCGATCTTCGCATCGTCGATCGCCATCATCATGGTGCTCGCGGGGCTCATTGCCTGGTTCAACCTGCCGGTGGAGCGGTTTCCGCAGATCACGCCGCCACAGGTTCTGGTCAAGTCGACCTATACGGGTGCGAGCGCGCAGGTCGTGGCGGACACCGTCACCGCGCCGCTCGAAGAGCAGATCAACGGCGTGCCGGGTATGAGCTACCTGTCGTCGGTGAGTGCCAACGATGGCACGTCCACGATCACCGTCACGTTCAACGTCGGCTACAACATCGACATCGGCGCGGTCGACGTGCAGAACCGCATCTCGCAGGCGACGGCGCAGCTTCCCAGCATCGTCAATCAGGCCGGCATCACCATCCAGAAGCAGAACCCGAACTTTGTTCTGGCGGTGAATCTCTATTCGCCAGACGGCTCGATCGATCCTGTCACCCTCAGCAACTACGCTTATCTCCAACTCGTCGACTCGCTCAAGCGCCTTCCCGGCGTGAGCGATGTCACGATCTTCGGCGAACGCCGCTACTCGATGCGCATCTGGCTCGACCCCGACAAGCTCGCCGCGCTCGGCATGACAGCCACCGATGTCCAGCATGCGATCGCCGAGCAGAATGTGCAGGTCGCCGCAGGCAAGTTCGGCGAGGCGCCGGCGCCGGCGGGCACGACATTTCAATACCAGATCAACACCCACGGCCAGTTGGCGGACGCGCAGCAATTCGGCAATATCGTGCTGCGCGCCGGCACGGCGAGCGACGCAACTGTGTATCTGCGCGACGTGGCGCGCATCGATCTGGGCGCACTTCAGTACACCTCTAGCGCCTCCGTGAACGAACACCCGGCGGCGCTGCTCGCCGTCTTCCAGTTGCCGAGCGCTAATGCGCTCGACCTCGACCAGCGTGTCAAGGCCACGATGCAGACGCTTGCAAAGCGCTTCCCGAAAGGGATGGCGTGGGGCATCACCTACGACACCACCATGTTCGTGTCCGCCTCGATGGTCGAGGTGATGAAGACGCTTAGCTTTGCGCTGCTGCTGGTGCTGGGCGTCGTGTTCCTGTTCCTGCAGAGCTGGCGGACCACGTTCATTCCGATGATCGCCATTCCAGTGGCGCTCATCGGCACCCTCGCGATCATGCTGGTGCTCGACTTTTCGCTGAACACGGTCAGCCTGCTCGGCATGGTCCTCGCTATCGGCCTCGTCGTCGACGATGCGATCGTCGTGGTCGAGAATGTCGAACGCCAACTCGAGAGCGGGCTTACGCCCATGGCTGCGGCCAAGGCGGCGATGCGGGAAGTGACGGGGCCGATCGTTGCCACCTCGGCAGTGCTCGGCGCCGTGTTCGTGCCGATCGCCTTCCTGCCGGGCGTGACGGGCCGTCTCTACAATCAGTTTGCGTTGACCATCGCCATTTCGGTGGCGCTCTCGGCGTTCAATTCCCTGACGCTCAGTCCGGCGCTCTGCGCGTTGCTGTTGCGACGGGACAGGCCGCCACGGTTCATCCTGTTTCGCAAGTTCAATCAAGGCTTTAACTGGGCGCGCAGCCACTACGCGAATTCGCTGCGCGGCTTGATCCGGCTGCGCTGGCTCGCGCTGGCGGTCTTCGCGTGCGGCCTGGGTGTGACCTGGCTGCTCCATTCGACGATCCCTTCCGCCTTTTTGCCGGTTGAAGATCCCGGCTATTTCTATGTGATTACGCAACTCCCGTATGGCGCTTCGCTGCAACGCACCGAAGCCGTGGTGGAGAAGACCCGCGCGATCCTGAGGGCGACACCCGGCGTGGCGAACGTGCTGTCCATCAGCGGTCTGAATTTCATCACTCGCAGCACGACGTCGAACAGTGCGGCCCAGTTTGTGATCCTGAAGCCGTGGGACGAGCGAGGTGCGAAGCAGAGCGTCGCCAACCTCATCGCCACGGTACAGCCGAAGCTCAATCAGATTCCGGAGGCGGTGGCGCTTGCACTGATTCCACCGACTATTGCCGGCCTCGGCACCTTCGGCGGCTTCGATTTCGAAATCGAGGACCTGAGCGGCCGGGGCAGTGCCGCACTCGGCGAGGCGACCCAGGCCTTTCTCGCCCAGGCGCGGCAACAGCCCGAACTCGAGCGGCGCACCCTGCTCACCAGCTACAACACCTCGACGCCGCAATACGATTTCAATCTCGACCGCGTGAAGGCGAAGCTGCTCGGGCTCAACCTGAGCGATGTGTTCAAAACGATGCAGATCTATCTAGGCTCGCTGTACGTGAACAATGTGACGCTGTTCGGCCGCACCTTCGAGGTGTTGCTCGAGGCCGACGACAACGCCCGCGGGAACCGCAGCGACCTGTCACGGCTCTACGTGCGCAACGCCGCGGGAAGCATGGTGCCGCTGGGCACGCTCGGCCGGCTCGAACCGACGGTGGGGCCGGACACGGTGCCTCATTACAACCTCTACGGTGCCGCGGAGATCACCGGCAGTGCGGCGCCGGGCTACAGTTCGGGCCAGGCGATCGCGGCGATGGAGCGCGCAGCGCGCGTTTTGCCGGCGGATTTCGGCTATGACTGGACGGGCATTACCTATCAGGAGCTGCAGGCCGGCTCGGTCGCGGGCATGGTCTTCGCGCTCGCGCTGTCCTTCGTGTTCCTGTTCCTCGCCGCGCAATACGAGAGCTGGACGTTGCCGTTCACCATCATCCTCACGGTGCCGCTAGCCCTGTTCGGCGCGCTGGGGCTGCTGTGGCTGCGCCACATGCAGGTCGACATCTATGCGCAGATTGGTTTCGTCCTGCTGATCGGGCTGGCGGCGAAGAACGCGATCCTGATCGTCGAATTTGCCAAGCGGCGCCGCGAAGCCGGCCTCGATATCGTCGCGGCGGTGACCGAGGCGGCCCGCCTGCGTCTGCGCCCGATCCTCATGACCGCGTTCGCGTTCATCTTTGGCGCCGTCCCATTGATGATCGCCTCCGGCGCGGGCGCCGCGAGCCGCCGGTCGATCGGGACGACGGTGGTAGGCGGCATGCTCGCCGCCACCCTGCTCAGCCTGGGATTCGTGCCGATCTTCTACACGGTGATCGAGCACTTGCGTGAGGCCGTGCTCAAACGTATCGGTCGCGCGCCTCGCGATGGCGGCGAGGCGGCGTCCGGGGATTGATCGGGGAGCAACGGCGCAATGAGAGTCGGCAAACTTCGCGTTGTAGCCACAGTCCTGGCGATCGCCGTAGTCGTCTGCGTCCTGTCGTTCACAGGTGGGGGAGCGCGACAGGCTACCGGCAGCCCGCCCGCGCCGGACCCAGCCGCCCCCACCGAGGTGCCCGTAACCCAGGTGGTCGAGCATACCGTGCCGGTTTACCTCGAATATGTCGGCACCACGGACGCGATCCGCACCGTCACGCTTCAGGCGCAGGTGACCGGCTACCTGGCGAAGCAGGGGGTGTCCGATGGCTCGGACGTGAGCAAGGGCACACTCCTGTATGAGATCGATCCGCGCAGCTATCAGGCGGCGCTCGATCAGGCGAGGGCGCAGGCCGCAAAGGATGCGGCTGCGCTCGAATATGCCATCGCCAGCCATCGCCGCAATACGCTGATGAGCGAGACGGGCGACGTGTCGATCGATACGCTGCAGCAGTCCGCGAGCACCGAGCATCAAGACCTGGCCGCGCTCGCGGCGGATCATGCGCTCATCGAGACGGCGCTGCTCAATCTCGACTTTACGAAGATCCGCGCGCCGTTCTCCGGGCGTCTCAGCCTGAGTCAGGTGCATGAAGGTGCGCTCATCAGCAGCACGGGGACCCAGCTCAACACCCTCGTGCAGCTCGACCCGATCTATGCCACCTTCAATCCGCCGGACACCGATCTCGCCACCATCCAGCAGGATCAGGCGAAGGGGACCATCGCGGCCGAGGTCATCGTCGGTCAGGGCGCGAGCCCGCAGTACCGTGGCAGGCTCACGTTTCTCGACAACAACGTGGGGCGCAGCAGCGGCACCATCACCGCGCGCGCGACCGTCGAGAACCCGGATCACACGTTGCTGCCGGGGCAATTCATCCGCGTGCGCCTGCACGTCGCGGACGCACCCAACACGCTGCTGGTGCCACAAGTGGCCGTCGGCTCCAACCAGCTTGGCAAATACGTCTACGTCGTCGGCGCAGACAAGCGGGTCGAGCAGCGCTACGTGACCCTCGGCTCGGACTACGGGCCACTTGTCGCGGTCAGGAAGGGCGTCGTTCGGGACGATTCGGTCGTTGTCGGCAATCTCCTCAAGCTCAGCCCCGGCATGGCCGTGAAACCGGTTGCGGCGAAGCCTTCGTAAACGGCCCGTAACATGAGGAGCGCGCAGCAATGACATCGAACCCCGGCTTTGCGCGTCACCCCCGGGCAGCATGTTGCCGTAGCGCCGCCTGCGCGGCGCTTTCGGCGGCGACGCTGCTTGGCGGCTGCGAAGTCGGACCTGACTTCGCGCCACCGGGGCCGCCGCAGGTCAGCGGCTATACGCGGGAGCCGCTGCCGGAGCGAACCGTCGCGTCGGACGTCCACGGCGGCGAGGCGCAGCGCTTCGTGCAAGCTCTCGACATTCCGGGGCAATGGTGGACGCTATTCCACTCGGCTGCGCTGAACGCACTCGTAGAACGTGCGCTTGAGGCCAACCCGAGCCTGCAGGCGGCGCAGGCCACCCTTCGCGAGGCCAACGAAGCGCTTTACGCAGCACAAGGGGCGCTGTTCCCGACGGTGAGTGCGGACATCTCGACTGCTCGCGAGAAGATTTCGGGCTCGCCGTTCGGGATCTCGACCACGGTGCCGGTCTTCAGGCTCAACAACGCCTCGGTGAGCGTCACCTACCTGCTCGACATCTGGGGCGGTACGCGCCGGCAGATCGAATCGCTCGCCGCGCAAGCCGAGTACCAACGCTTCGAACTCGAGGCGAGCTATCTGAGCTTGACGTCGAACGTCGCCACGGCCGCCGTACAGGAGGCTTCGTTGCGGGCGCAGATTGCAGCCACAGAGGAGATCGTCGACATCGAGACGCAGCAACTCGCGGGATTGAAACGGCAATTCGCGATCGGCGCCGTCGCCAATGCGGCGGTACTCGCGCAGGCGGCCACGCTGGCGCAAACACGCGCGCAGTTGCCGCCGCTGCAAAAGCAACTGGCGCTGACCCGCAATCAGCTCACGGCCTATCTTGGCCGCTTCCCGAGTGACGAGCTGGTCGAGACGTTTGACCTCGCGTCGCTGCAGTTGCCCGACACGTTGCCGGTCAGCCTGCCGTCGACACTCGTCGAGCAGCGTCCGGACATTCGCGCGTCGAAAGCGCAACTGCACGCCGCAAGCGCAGAGATCGGCGTCGCGACCGCCAATATGTTGCCGCAACTCACGCTCAGCGCCGCCTATGGCAGCGAGACCAACGATGCGCTGTTTTCGCCGGGAAGCGCGATCTGGAACCTGGGAGCGGGACTCACGCAGCCCCTCTTCGAAGGTGGAACGTTGCTGCACCGGCGCCGCGCCGCAATTGACGCTTTCGATGCAGCAGCGGCGCAGTATCGCAACACCGTCATCTCGGCGTTTCAGAACGTGGCTGATGCGTTGCGAGCGCTGCAATCAGATGTGGACGCAGTGGTGGCCGAGGCAGCAGCCGAGCGGGCGGCGGCGGACAGCCTCGCTGTGTCCCAGCGCGAGTTCCACATTGGCGCGATCAGCTATCTTGCGCTGCTCGACGCGCAGCGGACGTACCAGCAGGCCCGCATCAGCCTCGTCCAGACTCAGGCCACCCGGTATTCCGATACCGTCGCACTCTTTCAGGCTGTCGGCGGCGGTTGGTGGAACCGCAGCGATGTGGTGCGTGACCGCGGCTAATGATCCTCATCGCGGGCATGCCCTCCCGTCGCCCGGAACCATGCGGCACAGTCATGGTCCTGACAAGCCATTCCGGACCGCTCGGATTGTCATCCTGTCGGCCCGCAAGCAGACCGTGGCCAATCTGGTTCGAGTGGTTCAGAGTGGCCGTAAGTGGAGGGTCGACCTTCTGCAACGGGGCGCCGGGTGCTTTCCAAGGCAGCCCCGTTCAAGCCTGGCGGTTCAGACGCCGGATGAGGCATACTTCGCGACGTTGCCGATCAAATCGGCAGCATCATTGCCTCGGACGTTCCACTTAAAATCTCAAAAGATTGTCCGAACGAGCGAGGTCACCTCCCGGAAGACTGGACGCATCACCGCCGACAAAACGCAAATCGTGGCGCCCAGTGAAAGCCGAATCAGGAACGCCATGCTCACCGCACGGCGATCCGGGAATCAAACCTCAATCGGCGTTTGTGCCATCAAACTCCGCGAGTTCAACCCAGTTCGCGCCCTTGCCGATATGACGCGGAAAAGAGGTAACGGCCGTTTGCGTCCGTCGAGATATACGCCATGCTATCCGCAAGCGGCGCCCTGCCGAGTTCGATCAGCCGGCCATCGAGCGGATTGACCGCAAAGCTCACCACGCGATAAGGCTTCGAGCGCAGTCCTGCGTAGAGCCGGAGGTGATCCGGCGAAAACGCCATCGGCATCACCGTTGCACCGACAGACACAGTCTCCACGGGCGCAAGCGAGCCGTTCGACTTGTCGAGACTGAAAACCGAGATATCCCGGCTATCTGCATTCGATACATATGCATACGTCGCGGCCTGTGACACGCAGGAGAGGGAAGCACCGGCAATCAGAATTGCGGTGGCGCCCAGCACGCCTTTAACGTTCATGTTCATACTCCAGTTAGAAATGCCTTAGATTGTCTGAATCGACCAGCGCTTTGCGTCGGTCAATCGGAGCCTCTATTGCGCGGCGAGGCGGAATGCCGAGACTGCATTCGTCATTGACTGCGCCTGCTGTTCGAGCGCACTCGCGGCAGCGGCGGCTTCTTCGACGAGTGCCGCATTCTGTTGAGTCACCTGGTCCATCTGCGTCGCCGCCTGGCCGACCTGTTCGATGCCCGTGCTCTGCTCGATCGTTGCCGCCTTGATTTCATTCATGATGGTGGCCACGCCGCGCACGGCGCTAACAATCTCCTTCATCGACTGACCCGCCTGCGCGACCAGGCTATTGCCGTTAGCCACGTCCTCGACCGAGGCGCCGATCAAGACCTTGATCTCTCGGGCGGCGTCCGCGCTGCGCAGAGCCAGACTGCGAACTTCGCTTGCGACCACGGCGAAGCCGCGTCCCTGCTCACCGGCCCGTGCCGATTCGACCGCCGCATTCAGCGCAAGGATATTGGTCTGAAATGCGATGCTGTCGATCATCCCGGTGATCTCGGCGATCCTCCGCGAACTCTGGCTGATTGAATTCATGGTCTGGATGGCGCGCTCGACCACTTCGCCGCCCTGCTCGGCGACATCGGCTGCGCTCGAAGCCTGTGCACTTGCCTGCTGCGCGTTATCCGCGTTCTGTTTGACGGTGGACGTCAACTGCTCCATGCTGGCCGCGGTTTCTTCCAGTGCCGCTGATTGCTGCTCTGTGCGGCTCGACAGATCCACATTGCCCGCGGCAATCTCGCGCGCGCCGCCGTAAATGGCCTCGCAACTGTTGCGCACGTTCGCCACTGTCTGAGCCAAACCACGCTGCATCCGCTGCATCGCCGCGAATAGCTGACCGATCTCGTTGCCGCTCGCCCCGGGGATGCGCGCTGTCAGATCATTCGCCGCGATTCGATCGAGCAGATTGGCGGCGTCGTTCAGCGGAGTCGTCACGATGCGCCGCAGCGCGAAATGCGCAGCGACGATCAGGACCAGCGCCGCGCTCACTCCGAAAATGACCAGGCTGACGACCCACGTATATTCGCGATCGACCTGCGCGATGGCATCGTTCGACAACGTGTTAGCCATGCTCTGGAATTTCTCGACATTCACCGAATACGCCACACCGATTGACGTAATGTCGTGATCGTTGATAGCGGCGTAGGCGTTCGTATCGCCGGCACGCAGAGCATCGGAGGCTTTCTTCAGAATCGCGGCGAGGTTGACTGACGATTCGATCAACTGCTGCTTCAACCCGTCGTCCTGGCCACGAAAAACGGCGGCGCTTCGAAACGACTCGGTTTCCGCAGCCGCCCGGTTCATCGTCGTTTCGGCGCTCTTCAATGCCGAGTCTCGCGTCGTCTCGTCGTTGCGCTCCTTTAGAGCTGAGTAGGCTCGTGTCAGCGCGGCTCGAGTGCGTGTGGAGTCCTTGTATGCGTCGTTGACGAGAATTTCCTGCGTCGCAATCTGATGGATGCGGTTGAGATTGGCATTCGCGCGGCTGAGCGTGCCGACACCGATCACGCCGCCCAGCAAAATCATCGCCGCAAAGATCAGGAAGACAGTCAGGAGACTATTTCGAACCGATACGTTTCTCATGCCGCTTTTCAACCCGGCGTTGTACGATGACCTGTTTATCGGCAGATTCCGCGATCTCTTCAGAAAATGGGCATGCAGATAGGCTTTATGCCGGGACATCAGACTTCTGGCGGGGCGCTTCAAGGGTCTTCGTTGCCCCCGTGCGGCGCTTTGACCAGCGGACCGATGACAGTGCGACCCTCCGCGTGACACCTTGAAACCCGCTCGCCCGGGTATTGGGAGGATTGACAGGCTCAGACATGGGAAAACTTCTTCAGATACCGTCTTCGGCTAACGTATGCAGTTCGTGGGAAACTGCAATGCCGATAGTCAGATACTCGTTCTCTCGTACCTGCGCAATTGCTACGCCTGATTCGCCTCGCCAAATCGACGCGAAGGGTTGCCCTGCCAATACAGGTAGCTTGTAAGCCGAGATGCGCCGTATCCCTTCGCCACTCGGCCCGCTTTTCAGCCCACCATTTAGCGCTTATCGAATCAGGATTTCATAGCCGACATGCGAAACGCGCCATACATCAAAAGCCGATTGCTGATCGTCGCGGCGTTCGCATTGCCAGCGTTCGTGTTCACCAGCGGCTGTAAGTCCACGGTGACGCCGCCCTTGACAGCGCCGGGGAAGATCGCCGCTGACGACGCTGCGCTCGCCGCCCGGGTGAAGCAGGCGCTCGTCGCGAACCCGGAACTGAGACCCTTGCCGATGAGCGTCGCGACGTATCGAGGCGTCGTGCAGTTGTCAGGATACGTGGATTCGGAGGCACAGATTCAGAAAGCGCTTGCCGTGACGCGCGGCGTGCCGGGGGTGCAATCCGTGAGCAACGATCTGCACCTCAGGCCGCAATGACGCGCGTTTGCCGGAAAACAGATGAACCAGGCGCGGACGACCTGGACGAACATCGACAGATCGTTCGGATCGAGCGCGATATTTATCCAGGGCCGAGCAAAGGGGCGATTGGCATGAACCGCAATTCGACGGCCATGCCAGTGCCAGACAGGTGCCGTTTCCTGTAACGCGGGTCAAATTCGGCCCCGCTAAGTTACCAGAAAATTTGGCCAGGAAAGCACAGCGGAAAGTGCCGCTTTGCTGCCCGAGGTACCACCCGATACGGTGGCTATTGCTGGACCAGATCGTACGCCGCAAGCGCCGCAATCTGCGTCACGCCACCGTCCACGGGTAAGCACGTGCCAGTAATGAATCGCGATTCGTCGCTGGCGAGAAACAGCGCGGCGGCCGCGACGTCCCATGCATCTCCCTCCAATGGGAGGGGCGCGATCTTGCGGCGACGCTCGCGAGCCTTATCGTCAAGCATGCTTTCCACCATTGGCGTAAAAATATGCCCCGGAGCAATCGCGTTGGCGCGAACCTGATCGCGGCCGTACATCACCGCGAGTTCACGCGTAAAGCCGACCATTCCCGCCTTTGACGAACCATACGCCGCCGCCCCGTGGCTGCGGATGCCTGCGACCGAACCGATGTTGACGATGGCCCCGCCCCCGCGTGCTACGATCTTCGGCACCGCACTTCGGCTCATCAAGAACGCACTTTTCAGATTGACGTCGATCACACGGTCCCAGGACGCTTCGTCGACGTCCTGCAATCTCCCCGGTGCGCCTGAGATACCGACGTTGTTGATGAGAATGTCCAGACCTCCATACCGCTGAACGGTCTCTTCGACAATGCGCGCACAGACAGCGCCGTCCGTGACATCGCCGGTCGATACGAACGCTCGGCCGCCCGCTTCCGTGATCAGCGCGAGCGTTTCCGCCGCCCGCTCGTACTGCTGATCGACGAGACAAACGGACGCGCCCTCCGCCGCAAAAAGACAGGCAATGGCCTTGCCCGTGCCAAATCCCTGACCGAGCGATCCTGCGCCGGTCACGATCGCGATCTTGCCGCTTAAACGTTGATGAAAGATTTTCGGAACAGGCATGCTGTAATCGGTTGATGAAAGTCGACTGTCATCTTGAACGTTCGAGCGAGCACCGGCACGTTCACGTTCAAGCCATAACTCGCCAGGAGGCTGCCGATGGTCGAGCTTAGTCTCGCGAAGCCAATAATGCAACATACGGTTGCATTATTGGCCTGGATCATGTCGATTCGCGCACCGTGCCGTGATCCAACAATGCCGCGCCAAAGCGTGCCGCATACGCGGTGTTCACTGCTTCGGTCTGAAAGCGGGTTTCGTTAATCGCAAAGATGAAGTATCCATACGCGAGATCGCGTCGATAGTCGTTCCACGCTTCGTCGAAATCAGGCGCCTCGACCCCGCCAATCGCCAGCTGCGAAAGATAGTGTTCGAGCAGCGACCGCTCCCATGAGCGACGGTCCTCGATATCGAGTGCACACCCTATGTGGTAGGCGACCTCGAGGCTCCAAGGCGCCCGACTGACCTGGGCATCGAAAAAACCTGGCGTCCCGTCAGCTTCGACGTACAGATTTCCCAGATGCGTATCGCCGTGAATAAGGCATACCGGTTTGCTCTTATGTTCGCGCGCAATGCGCGCGAGAGATGCCATCATCCAGTCCCGATCGTGCAGATACCGGCTTACTGCCGCTCCTCTCGGCAGCGAGATGTAGCGGGCCCAGACGTCCGGTTCGAGGTATCGGTTCTGGTATTCCAGCGACCAGTCCGAAAAGCGCTCTCCCACCCATTCGAGCCGACCGCCCTTGTCGAACTCCCGGCTGT
Source organism: Paraburkholderia sp. CI2 (assembly GCF_014201055.1). Taxonomy (NCBI): domain Bacteria; kingdom Pseudomonadati; phylum Pseudomonadota; class Betaproteobacteria; order Burkholderiales; family Burkholderiaceae; genus Paraburkholderia; species Paraburkholderia sp. CI2. The sequence goes on along the minus strand of NZ_JACHDL010000003.1, from coordinate 118,208 downwards.
TCCATGTTTGCGCGTGATAGCGCGCCATCGCACTCAACCGTAGGGCGACTTGTTCGTAGCCCTGCGATTGCTGGGCACGGCAAAACTGAACGTTACGCTCGCTCAGGTCTTCCATCACTACGACCGATTGCCAGGCGTCAGGATCCGTGCCTGCAAAGAAGCATCTGGGCGCGTTCATGTTGATGAACGGTAGAACGTCGCGATAAAAACGCATTTCATTGCGATACATGTCTCTCATCGAAGGACTGTGATCCTCGAAACCGCCCTTGACGATCATGCGCGCCGGCAGCGCCATTGCCTGTCCCGCGTCGTTGTACTCGAGTACGACGCGTACCTTGGTCGACGTACCCGGCAATACCTCCACGTGCCTGCACGAAGTTACTTCGGCGCCGGGAAAGCGGAACGCGATCGCGGAGGTTAGCCACTTTGCGGTCACTTCCTCAACAGCGACAGGCAACGCCATGTCACTTACCACACCAGATTCCGACAAGGTTCCTCCCGAAGATTGCAAACAAAAAGACGCGTGCGCATCGTCGCGCATACCTGCTCCCCGTCGCAACATGGGGAAAACCACACCTCGCCTATCGTTGCATATTTTGAATGCCGTGCATATAGTTGCTTGCAAATGCAGCTACTTTTTTGGCAGGAAATCGATGAATCTATCCGACTCCGTCACGCTCGAGCGAGAACCGGCTGGCGCCGAACTCGCACAGAGACTTGCGCCAGAGGAATACCGTACTGAAGATAGTGTCGCGTTCAAGATGAACCTGGTTCATCTTCTGCTTGGCGCGGAAATCGACGGAAAGCTCGCTGCGAGCGAGCTTTCAGCAATACAGTGGGGAATCCTGAAAGCACTGTCCGACGGACGTGCTCGCACACCTACTGCCTTGTGCCGGGTGCTGCTCGCTGACAGCAGCATCATGACCCGCAAGCTCGATTCGCTTGAAAAAAGAGGCTTGATTAAACGAATTCGCAGCACTTCCGACCGACGCTGTGTCGAGCTCACACTGACTTCGAACGGCCGCCAGTTGTTGCGCGGAACCCTGCCGCACATCGTCGATGCAAGCAATCGGCAGCTTCGCGGCTTCACGGTCGAAGAAGTCCGAACCGTCAAACATTTACTCGATCGGATGATCGTCAATCTGAGCTGACTAGCGATAGCAAGCCCGGAATGGACCAGCGTCTGCGCCCCAGGTCAACGCGTCTCGATATTTGAAAGGAGCTTTTATGGAGCACCCCGAAACAACAGAAAGGCAACGCGGGAACCCGGCGCAGGAGCCCAGCCTCGCGCCGCTGCCGGTTCCTCACGTATACCGCGGTCGCACTGTCACCGGAAGCGCCATCAGGCACGTGTCGCGTGATCTTGGCCAAGGTTTCTGCACGCCCAGGATCGACCTTGACGATCTCGTGTGGCCGCGAGCTGAGTCAGGCCCCGCCTTCGATATGCCGATTGCGAAGGTTATCGACTTTCTTGTCGAGCTGGGGCCGCGTTTGCATCTGGACGTCAATCCGCTGATGCAGGCCGCGCTCGAGTCAATGATCAAAGTGAGTCCGCTCGGGCGACGGATTCTCGAAAACTGCTATCGCGACATTCCCAACCTTTTCGCACGCGAGGTGATCGAGGACGAGTTGCGCGTAAGTCTTGGCGACGCGCGCCTCGTCGACGGTTGGGTGGCACGCACGCTGCGCGGGCGCCCGAGTCGTCTGCGCGCGTTTGCACCGCGCCTCGTACATGTGCTCGCAGGCAACTCGCCGATGGTGGCAGCCATGACGGTCATGCGCGCAGCGCTGACGAAAGGCGTCCACCTGCTCAAGCTGCCTTCGAACGATCTTTTCACGGCCACTGCAATTCTGCGCACGATGGCCGACATCGACCCGGATCATCCCGTCACCCAGTCGTTTTCGGCTGCGTATTGGCGCGGTGGAGACGAACATGTCGAGTCGATTCTTTATCGTCCGCAGTACTTCGACAAGATTGTCGTATGGGGCGGCGACAGCGCGGTTCGGCACGTGATGCGCTACGCTGGCCCCGGGCTCGAACTGGTCGCGTTCGATCCGAAGGTATCTATCTCGCTGGTCGGCCGTGAAGCCTTTGCCTCCGACGAGGTGCTGCGCGACGTCGCGCGTGCCGGCGCAGCCGATGTGCTGTCGTTCAACCAGGACGCGTGCAATGCGAGCCGGTATCAATTCGTCGAAGGCGACGAAGACGACGCCGACCGCTATGCCGAGCAACTGGCGCTGGCACTCGGCCAGGATTTTCGCTATGGCGACGGCCAAGGCCCGCTGGTGCCCAGCGACATTCGCGAAGCGGTTGATGTGCTGCGTGAGATGGAGCCGCTCTACCGGGTGTTCGGCGGATACGACGGCAAGGGGCTCGTCATTCGCTCGGAAGAAATGGTCGATTTTCATCCCATTTGCAAGACCGTCAACGTCGTTCCCGTGGCAAGCCTGCGCGACGGTGCGCGCTATGCGACCGTCGCCACGCAAACGGTTGGCATCTATCCGCCGCACCGGGTCACAGAGGTGCGCGACGCGCTCGCGTGCGCTGGCGTGCAACGCATCGTGGCGCTGGGCGAGTCTATTTCAGATGGGGTTGGCGGCTATCCGCATGACGGCATGTTCCCGATCCATCGATTCATGAAATGGGTCTCGGAGGAATCGGGCCCGAATCCGGAGGAGACCCGATAATGCAAGCCCTTTCCACGCTGCTTCAACTCACGGATCTTCAAGACCCCTTCCGCAACGCGCCGGAAAGCCTCCATGCCGCGCAACTGCAAGCCGTGCGCGAGCGCTTCGCGCAGCGCCGGCAGCAGATTCGCATTCTCGACAAGCGAGCCAGCGAGGCCGGAGTGACGGAAGTGAAGAGCATGAGCGACGCCGTGCCATTGCTTTTTGCCGACTCCGTCTACAAGAGCTATCCCGATTCGTTCATCGAGCAGGGAAAATGGCGCCACCTCACAGCGTGGCTTCAAACGCTCACAACCCGCAAGATCGACGGACTCGATTACGGCACGATCGCCGATCTCGACGACTGGATCCATGCGCTGCGTCGAAACGGCCACTATGTGATGAGTTCGAGCGGGACCTCGGGCAAGCAGTCCTTCATTTACCAGAGCGAAGCCGACCGCGAACTCGGCTGGCGCCTCCTCTCCCAAGGCATTCGCTGGGCGGCGAGCGGCATGCGCGATCCGTCGCGTCGCTATCCCGTGTTCCTTCTGACGCCCTCCTCCGGCTCCTACACCGGAACGGAGCGCATGGCGAAATTCGCCGAATCGATTGCGATGCCGGGCGACCTTCATTACATGTCGGATGTGCCGCAAAGCGCCGCGCACACCACGCGCATGGCGCGCATGCGGCGGGCCATCGCGGACGGCACCGCGCTCCCCAGTGAAATCGAAGCCTTCCAGAACGAAAGTCGAGAACGCAGCGAACGCGTACAAGCCGATTTCCGGCAGTTCATCGACCAACTGCTCGAACGGCGTCACGAGCCCATGTTCATCATGGGCATGATGGGCATGCTTTATCAGATCGTCGCTACGGCGCGCCAGCGTGGCATTCCCGACGCCGACTTTCACCCCGACACGATCATTAGTATCGGCGGCGGCAAGAAGGGTGCGAACCTGCCAGAAGATTTCCAGCAACAGTGCGAGCGCTTCTTCAACTTCAACGCGACCAACTTCAACGACGGCTACGGCATGGGCGAAGTATCGGGCTTTTGCCCGTGGTTTCACGAAGCGAAGGCGTGGACGGTCCCGCCCTGGCTCGTCCCGCTGGTGCTCGACTCGAGCGGCGAACAACTGCTTAATCCTGCGGACGGGAAAGGCATCGTCGAGGGTCGGCTCGCCATCATCGACCTGCTCGCGGATGGGCGCTGGGGCGGCGTGATCAGCGGCGACAAGGTCACCGTGGAGTTCGGTCACGGCATCGACGGCGTGCGCACGCCCATCATTCGCGACGTGGTGCGCTACAAGGATTTGCCCGGCGGCGACGACAAGCTGTCATGCGCGGGAACGATCGACGCCTACGTCCGCGGAGAGATCGCCGACATGACCGAGGCCCGGACCGCCAACTAAATCGATGTTTCCTACTCATCTGAAGGCCAATCGACAATGACTGAAACACAGACAAGCCCAGCCGTGTGGTTCATTACCGGCGTTTCGTCCGGCTTCGGCCGTTCGCTTGCGCAGGCGGTCCTCGCCCGTGGCGACAAAGTGGTCGGGACCGTTCGGAATGACGCACAGATCACGCCGTTCGAAAATCTCGCACCCGGACACGCGCACGGTGTGCTGCTTGACGTGACCGACGCGGCAGCGGTGCGTCGCGGCGTCGAGCAGGCCATCGAGCGCGCGGGACCGATCGACGTACTCGTCAACAATGCGGGCTACGGTCTCTTCGGCGCATTTGAAGAGGTCTCCGACGCGGAAGCACGTCAGCTGTTCGATACCAACGTGTTTGGAACGGTCAACGTGATACGCGCCGTACTGCCTCATTTTCGCGAGCGCAACCGCGGTCATATCGTGAACTTCTCGTCGGTCGCCGGCGTGATCGGCATCGCGGGCTGCAGTTTCTATTGCGCTTCGAAGCATGCGATCGAAGGGCTTTCGGAATCGCTCGCTCGTGAACTGAGCCCGTTCGGGATTCGTGTGACCGTGGTCGAGCCGGGTGGCTTCCGCACCAATTTCGCAGGCGGATCGCTGAAGTGGAGCGAGGTCGAATCACCCGTCTATACGGAGACCGTGGGCAAGATGCGTCGTTACATGAGCAGCTACCACGGCACGCAAACGGGCGATCCGGCAAAGGCTGCCGACGCCATCGTGCGCGCGGTTTCCGCAGACAGCCCGCCGCTGCGGCTACCACTAGGTCCCGACGCCGTCGACGTCGTTCGGAAGAAACTTTCGTCCGTGCAACACAACCTCGAAGCCTGGCTCGACGTGTCGAGTTCCACCAACTTCGACCACTGACGCCTGGCAACTCATAGCCCTGGAGACGACATGTCCGCTTTGGACCCGTTCTATGCAATGCTGCGCGATGAAAGCGACCCGTTTCGCAAGCACCCCGAGAACCTTCGCGAGCTTCAGCTCGCTGCCATGAAAGAGCGCTTCGCCGAGCGCCGCGAACAGATCAGGCTACTGCGTCGCAGAGCGGAAGATGTCGGCGTCAACGAGGTGACCCGCCATGAAGATATGGTGCCCCTGCTGTTCGCGCATCAGATCTACAAGAGCTACCCCGAGTCATTCATCGACAACGGCCGCTGGAAGCATCTTTCGGCATGGCTGCAAACGCTATCGAGCAAACGGGTAGCCGAAGTCGATCTGGACGGCGCGGACAACGTCGACGCATGGATGGACCGTCTGCGCACAGCGGGACACCATGTTTTCAGCTCGAGCGGCACATCCGGCAAGTGCAGCTTCATCAGTCAGACGCAAGCCGATCTCGACAATGTCACCGAGTCGTGCGTGAAACTGGGCGTCTATGGCAACGCAATGATCCAAAGAGATTTCGGCAAGCGCCCGGCTTTCCTCATGATGCCGCCTGCCGGCGCGCATCGGCATATCGAACCGGTACTGAACGCAGCGCGACGGCTCGGCGCGGAAACCACGCTGATGTTCGACGAACCGGTGCTCGCATCCGCAACGATTTCGATGGGCCGCATGCGCCGCGCAATCGCCGACGGCTCCGCGAAACCGAGCGAGGTCGCGGCGTTTCAGGAGCAGGCGGTGGCGCGCCAACGTCATACCGGCAAGATGATCGACCGGTTTCTCGACAAGCTCACCGCGCAGCGCGAAGTTCCGGTGCTCGTCCAAGGCAACTGGTCGTTGCACTGGACGCTCGTCGAGCGCGCCCGTCAGCGCGGCATCGCCGATGGCATCTGCCATCCGGACACGGTAATCACCACCGGTGGCGGCTTGAAGGGCACCTCGGCCCCCGCCGACTATCGGGAGCAAATCATCCGCTTCTACGGTATTCGTGCCGAGAACGTCCAGAACAGTTATGGCATGTCCGAGATGATCGGAACCGGCCCCTGGTCGGAAGTTGCGCAGGGCTATGCAATCTGCCCGTGGATCGTCCCGTTCGTCCTCGACAAGGCGGGAGAGCAACTGCTGAATCCTGCGGATGGACTGGGCGTCGTTGAGGGGCGCTTCGCGTTTTTCGATCTGCTGGCCGAAGGATACTGGGGTGGTTTCATCACCGGCGACAAGGTCGTGGTCGACTTTTCACCGGCGGGAAACACCGACGGCCTGCAAGGGCCGCTGGTCCGTCAAGTCGGCCGCTACGCCGATCTCGAAGAAGGCGAAGACAAGCTCTCGTGCGCCGGCACGATGGAGTCGTATGTACGTGGCATGATCAACGTTTGAGCCCTGCTGCGCGCGGTCCGAGCCCCAGGGGCGCCATGACTGGCGCCCCCTTGGGCTCATGAGTATACTGATGTCCTGATTCCGACATCAAACACTCCCCGATGTACAAACCTATGTCAGTTCAGGCTCCCAACGGAGCCTCGCGGCTCGCTGCGGCGGACAAACCTCGAACGGCTGGCCGGCCCACCCACGACGATGCAGTTCAGTTGCGCGAGCGGCTGCTCGAAGCCGCCAAATCCGTGTTCATCAGAGAAGGTTTCGGCGCCGCCAGGGTCGAGGAAATCGCATCGCTGGCTGGCGTCAGCAAAACGACCGTGTATCGCCAGTTCGGCACGAAAGAAGAGCTGTTTCGCTCCATCGTCTGGCGCGGGATGGCCGATCTGCGGGGCAAGATCTCGGAACATCTGGAACCGGGCCGCGATTTTTCGACGAACCTGGCATCCCTTATCGATGCGCTCGTCGAACACATGGCAATACCGGACAGCATGCACACTTCACGCATGGTCATTGGCGAGGCGATTCGCTTTCCCGATGTCGCAAAGCAGTTTCTGCAGTTCGTGGTGACGATGCTGGAGCCGCTAACCGGCGTTCTGGAAGCCGCCGCGCTCAGCGGCGTGATCGCCATCGACGATCCCTCGAACGCGGCGCGCGATCTTCTCACACTGGTCACAGGCGCGCCCGAAGTGCACCTCGCGGTTCAGACCACCCGTTCCGAACGGAAACGCCGGGCTGAGCGGATTCATCGGCTTCTGTTGACCGCGTGGAGGTACCGTGCGGCACTGGATAAGGTTCGAGCCCGGTCAATGCCGTAACGTTCGCGCGGCCATCCAGGTCTCGCCGACGCACTAGCTGTCAATTTCTCCCATCACCTGGAATTGCCCCGACGCCTGGGCGATGCATTTCGCATTCGCCCAGATCCGGCAGTCGGAGAAAGTCCGCATTCGCTCTTGCGAAAGTAGGTAGGTCCGAACATCCGATGGAAGGGACCGAACTCCGGCATCAATGCAAAGCCCTCCGGGATGAGCTTTGCGCCGCTCTCTTCGAGCGCGTCTACCGCCGATGAGTCTGCTTGCTCCAATGCAATCCTCCTGTTCAACGCCGCCTGCGAGACGGCGCCAATATTGCTTTTTCATCGATAGAACATAGCGTATCATTATCCGCACACAAGTCAACTATGTGAATGACCAATGGATACCACGTCGCTCTTTTCGCCTCTCACCGTGCGCGGGGTCACGCTTGCCAACCGTATCGTCATGTCACCCATGACTCGCGGCTTTTCGCCGAACGGATTGCCCGGTAGTGACGTCGCCGCCTACTACAAACGGCGTGCGCAGGGCGAGACGGGCCTGATCATCACGGAAGGCGTCGGCGTCGATCACCCCGCGGCGCTCGGCGAAGCCGGACTCGGAGAAAATTCGATTCCAGTGCTCGCCGGAGAGGAATCAGTTGCCGCGTGGCGACGCGTGACGGACGAAGTTCACGCTAGCGGCGGAATTATCTTTCCTCAGTTGTGGCATATGGGACCCATGAAAGAGGCGAATACGGGCCCCTTCCCGGCCGCCTCGCCACTGCGCCCATCGGGACTGTGGGGACCGGAAGGACGAACCACATCGCTCAACGCAGGTTACATGGAGCGCGTCATGCCGCCAACTCGCCCGATGACCGATGCCGAGATCGCGGACGTCATTGCAGCCTATGGTCGAAGCGCGCGCTATGCGACGGCCGCCGGCTTCGATGGCATCGCGATTCACGGAGCTCACGGCTATCTGATCGACGCTTTTTTGTGGGCAGAAACCAATCAACGCACGGATCGATGGGGCAAGGATCTCACGGCGCGCAGCCGCTTTGCCGCCGAGGTTGTCCGCGCAATCCGCGAAGCGATCGGTGCGACGATGCCGATCACGTTCCGCTTCTCCCAGTGGAAGCAGCAGGATTTCCGCGCGCGTCTCGCCAACGACCCGCACGAACTCGAGCACATTCTCGCGCCGCTCGCGGATGCTGGCGTCGACATCTTCGAGGCGAGCACCCGCTATTTCAACCGGGCGGAATTCGCGGGCTCAGAGATGAATCTCGCCGGTTGGGTGAAGAAGGTAACCGGCAAGCTTTCGATGACTGTTGGTGGGATCGGCATTAACAAGGGCTACTACGATTCAATGGCCGGGGCCGCGACAGCGGCGCAGCCCGACCTCACTGCCCTGCTCGATCGTTTCTCACGCAGCGAGTTCGATCTTGTCGGCGTGGGACGCTCGCTTCTACATGATCCGAACTGGGCGCGGCGCGTACGGCTTGGCGAGCCGTTCCTCGGGTTCAGCAACGACTCGCTCGCACACCTCACCTGAAACGCGATTTGCAGTTGGCGCCTTGACTCGGGCATCAACTGCTATTTCCGGTTCGGGATCTTTACGTACGCCCGGTGACAGGAATCAACGCACCGGTCACCCCCGACGCGGCGCCAGACGCGAGAAAGAGAATCACCTCGGCAATTTCTTCAGGCCGCACCCAGCGGGAAAAGTCAGCGTCGGGCATATCCTTGCGGTTCTGTGGCGTATCGATGATGCCTGGCAAGATAGCGTTGACAGTAATGGAACGGCCTTTGAGTTCTTCGGCCAGCGCCTCAGTCAAACGCATCACCCCCGACTTCGAGGCCGCATACGCTCCCATGCCCGCGCCCGCCTTCAGCGCAGCGCCGGCTCCAATATTGATGATGCGTCCGCCCTCCGCGCTGTCGGCAATATGGTCGAGTGCCGCTTTCGACGCAGTCGCCGCCGTGCGCACGTTCGTCCGGTACATCAGATCCCAGGTGTCGAGACTGCCGTCCGCCAGCGTTTCCCAGCGAAAGCCTCCCGCTACATTGACGATCGCATCGAGCTTGCCAAGCTGCTCGACGACCGCGGAAAGCGCCGAGCGCGCCGCATCGAGATCAGTCAGCTCGACGCCTCCTCGCCACCAGGAAGCATGCAGCTGCTCCGCGCTCGCGTTCTCCGGCTCGAGCGCCTTGTCGATCAGCGCGACCTTCCAGCCGTTCTCGGCAAACACGCGACCAACCGTGCGCCCAAGCGTGCCGAATCCACCCGTTATCGCCACTACCCGTTGCATGAGCATCCCTCCCTCGCCGCGCCCGGCGCCGCGGGTACCGCTGGCGCCGGACACTGTAAAAGCTCAACGTCCCTTGAACACCGGCTCGCGTTTCTCGCGAAACGCGTTGACCGCCTCTTGATGGTCTTCCGTCAGGTTCGACAGCGCCTCGTATGCAATCGACGCGTCGAGAATGGCATGCGCAAGTTGCTTCAGGCCGATGTTGATCGACGCCTTGGTCCACTGGATGGCGCGCGAAGCGCCGTTTGCGAGACGCTTCGCCATCGCGTCGACCACGGCATCCAGCTGGTCGGCCGGTACGGCATGATTGATGAGCCCCAGTCGGGCCGCCTCTTCCGCGGTGACGAGGTCCCCCGTCAACAAATACTCCTTGGCCTTCGCATAGCCCACGAGCTGCGGCCAGATCACCGCGCCGCCATCGCCCGCCACGAAGCCGACTTTCACGTGCGGATCGCCAATCTTTGCGTGATTGGCCGCGTAGCTCAGATCCGAGAACAGCGCGATCGTCGCGCCGAGACCGATTGCATGACCGTTGATCTTGGCGATGACCGGCTTCGGACAATCGAGCATCGAGAAGACAATTTTCTTTGCACGCTGCATGCCTTCGAGGAACAGCGTGGGGTTGTCGATGACCTGCTGCATATGCTCGATATCGCCGCCCGCGCTAAAAGCCCGCCCTGCGCCCGTCAACACCACGACACGGGTCTCAACGTCCTCCGCGACATCGAGAAAAAGCCGCGACATCTCAATGTCCATTTGCTCATCGAACGCGTTCAACGTTTCCGGGCGGTTGAGCGTAACGGTCAAGACGCCGCCTTCGCGTTCGAGCAGTAGCGCCTGATAGGCCGAAATATTCATGGCTAACCTGTTCATAATGAAGAAATCGCGCGGGACGGACAGACCGTCTGCCGCCGCCGACCGGTACAAGGCCGATCACACGTGCAGCGGAATGAACCGGCGGCCGTTGTCGTACATGATCTTGCGCGTGTCTTCTTCCGAGAGCCCATTGCATGCTTCCGACGCGAACTCCTTCGGTTCGGGCACGCCTTCCGCGTGCGGATAGTCGGAGCCCATCAACAGGAAGTCCGACGATCCCGTTTGAGCGATGATCTGGGCGATGTCGTCCTCCGGATACGCGACCACGAAGACATTTTCCTTGAAGATCTGGCTCGGGCGTTTCTTCAGTTGACCGCATGGCCAGTAGCCATTCTTCGCCATCCCCCGGCACTTGTCCATTTTGACGAGCAGCGAAGGCACCCATTCGGCACCGTTTTCGGCGCTGCACAGCTTGACCCGCGGGAAACGCTCGAAGAAGTTGTAGAAGATGAACGACGACAGCGTTTCCATGACCGGCCGCTCGCCGTAACCGTGCATCCAGACAAAGGCGGTCTGACGCTGGCGCGACTGCTGCACGGGCTCGCCCCACACCGCCATATGATCCTTCATGTAGATCGCTTCCGACACATGGAAGGTGACGCGCACGCCCGCTTCGTTGAGGATCGACCAGAACGGATCGAAGTACGGATCCGCAGGTGCACGGCCATTGAACGGCCCCATCGGCATCAGGATCACCCGCACACCGTTCGCAACCAGCCACCTGGCCTCGGCGACAGCCGCATCGAGATCGTCGAGCGTGACGACCGGCGTCGTGTAGATGCGGTCTTTGTAGTCGAAGCCCCAGTCGTCGAGCATCCACTGGTTATACGCATGCAACACCGCATTTGCCGCAACGGGCTCGTTGAGGTAGGAAATACACGCGACCATTTCGCCGATGTACATCGTGCAGGCTTCAACACCGAAATCGTCCATCTTCTTCAGGCGCGCGTCGCGGTTGAACATGTCCGGCGTCGGCGAAACCCGCATATCGACGTTATCCTTGCCATCCTTCATCGCGCGCAGCCATTCATGCAGCTTGCCCGGCGGCGGAACGTGCCCCTCGGCCGATGTGTATCCCTCGCTGATTTCCACCTTCCGGTCGCCCACATACATGCAGCGGTTGCCGTCTGCCGTGACACGGCTGGTAAAAGACCAGTCCTTCCTGAACTTCTCGGGCAAATGACGGTTGAACGCGTCCTCGACTTCGTAGAAGTGCGTGTCGGCGTCGTAGATCTTCCCTTGATACGTTTGCATGGTCTCGCTCCTGATTGTGGGGAGCGCTTCAGAACGTGCGCCCTTGAAAGAAGTATCGGGTCAAGCCATCGACCAAAAAACTCTCATATCGAACTCGAAAACGTCGATATCGATTTGATATCGGGCGGTGGCCTCGCGACCCTTGCGGTCGGTATCGAACTCTCCAAAAAACATCAATACGAACGACGTTCGCATATAAGTATAATCGAAACGAAGACACGCAACCGGAGACGTTTATGCAAGCCGAAGTACTCTCCCAGCCGGCACACCGAGCGCAACCGGTAGCGGGTCCACCGCGCGGGTTCACGATGGCGATCCTGCTTGCCGCGGTAGCGGCCTCGTCCGGCATCACCGTCATCTACACCGTGCTGGTCACGCTCTACAAGGCTTTTCCTGCGTCGAACTCCGTGAGCTGGACCGTCACCGCGTACTGGCTCGGCTCGGCCGTCTTTGCCGCCGTGAGCGGGCGACTCGGCGACCTGTTGGGCTACCGCCGCATCCTGCTCGTGGTGATATCGGTCGCTGCGGCGGGCGCAGTCGTGGCCGCATGCGCGACCGATGTCGGCATGCTCGTCGCGGGGTGTGCGATGCAATCGATCGCGGCAGGCATTACGCCACTCTCCATCGGGCTGGTTCGTGAGAATCTGCCACCCGCGAGACTGCCTGCCGCGGTGGGGTTGATCAGCGCGGCAGGCATGGTGTCGGCGGGGCTGATCTACATCTGCGCGGGCGTTGTCGTGGATCACTATTCGTGGCAAGGCGGCTTCTGGTTCAAAGTCGCGCTTTGCGTCGTGGCCGTCGCGGCGGTACGCGCGTGGGCACCGCCGTCGCCACCGAATCCCGGCGTACGGATCGACTACATTCGAGGTCTCGCGTTCGCTCCGGCGCTTTGCGCCATCCTCTTCGCCGTGCAGCAAATCCGCACGTGGGGGCTCGGCGATCCGCGGCTGTGGGGCTTGATCGCTGGCGGGATGATCGTGCTCGGACTCTGGGCACGCCATCAACACGGGGCGCGTCATCCGCTCATCAATGTGCGTCTGCTGAAGACGCGCGAAGTCGTGTTGGCCAATGCATGCATGGCATTCCTCGCGGCAGGCGCCATGCAACTAGGACAGGTCTTCTCGCTGCTCGCCCAGCAACCTGCCGGCACGCACGCCGGATTCGGGTTGAGCGCGACGGCAGCCGGATTACTGATGTTCAGCATCAACATCGTCGCGCTGGTCGCGAGCCCATGGAGCGGCCGGGTTGCTGCCCGCTACAAGGCCCGGCCCGCTGCCTTGATTGGCATGCTCATACTGGCCCTGGGCTGGGCCTCGCTGATCGTGCTTCATCGCAGCCTGCTGCTCTTCGTTCCAGGTGCGGTGCTGTGCTCGTTCGGCCTCGCCTTCGCAAGCACGGCGCTGTACAACCAGATCGTGGAAGCGACGCCTGCACATCAGACAGGCGAGGCAACGGGCATGCTCTACGTTTTCTTCTCGTGTTTCTTCGCGGTAGGTGCCCAGGCGGTATTTGCGCTGCTGCGCAGCGCGACGGCGGGACACGACGGTGCATCGTTTCCGGCCGATAGTGGCTATGTTTCGGTATTCGTCTACATCGCCTGCAGTTCGATCGCCGGACTGCTGGTCGCCTTCATGCTGCCGAAGCGTCGTACACGCTGACGGTCGTTGCGACCGATCCGTTGCGCGCGGGTGCAACGCTTCTTCGACCGCACCGCGACCGCGGCGCATTGAAGCACCCGCTTCACTGCGCCGCCGGCCGACTGGCGAGTCACTCCTCTTCTGCCTGACCCAACGCAGACGCCCGCTGGGCGACTCTGATCATGTGCTCTTCGAGCCGGCGACGTTCGCGGTCGAAGCGTTCGAGCGGCGCACCAATTGCCATCGCCGCGATGACATTGCCATTCGGTCCGAAGATCGGCGACGACACGCCGGCCGAATCCGGCAGTAGTTCACCGCGACTCACCGACAGGCCGCTTTCGAGGATGTGGTCGAGTTCGTCACGCAACGCCTTCTTTGTTGCGATCGTTTGCGGGGTGCGGCGCTCGAATTTGACCGTCTTCATGTAGTCGGTAACGAAAGCGTCCGGTGCATGGGCGAGCAGCACGCGGCCCGCAGCCGTGCAATAGAGCGGGCGACGCAAACCGATGTGCATTGAATAGCGCACCGATTGCTCGCTCTCGATCACGTCGACATAGGTGATCTCTTTGTGTTCGACGTCAAGGACACCGACATACACGGTTTCATTGGTGCTCTTCGAGAGATCCACCAGGAACGGGCGCAGTATCTTCGAAAAATTCCACGCGGCCATCACGCCTGCCGACAACCGGAAGATCGACGGTCCCAGGCGATAGCGGCCTACGTCGTGCATCAAGTACCCCTCCGCCACCAGAGGTCTCAGCAGATTGAGCAGGCTGCTCTTCGGTGACTCGAGAGCGACATTCAGTTCTGCTAGCGACATCCCGTCCGGAGACTTCGCCAGCACATCGAAAATTCCGAGGAGTCGGGTCAGCGAGCGCGGCCCGCTGACGTCCCGGTCCGCCGGCGCTGAGGTCTCTTTCAACATGATTTTCCCCATGAATTGACTGTATCGATTATACGTGAACTATTCACATAGTTTTACATCGATCACAATTTGGCACACTTTAACACCACCCGAATTCGGGAATACGCCAGGGCGCTCCCTCACACAGCTTGGGATATATTTGAACGACGTTCACAAATCTGGAATTCAGAAGCATCATCTTCCAGACCCTTTACGCAATACGCTCGCGCGTCGAACAGCAACATCAACCTTCACTTCTGGATTCACTCATGTACACGAAAAAACTGGCAGAAAAGGTCGCCATCGTGACCGGAGGCGGGCAAGGCGTTGGGCTCGGCATCGCCCTTGCGCTTGCCACCGAGGGGGCGAGTCTGGTCCTCACTGGTCGCACGGAGGCCAAACTCACGCGGGCTGCTGAGCAATTGAGCGCCCTCGGTTCGCAAGTGCTGGTCGTGCCCGGCGATACGCGCAATCGCGCCGACGCCGTGCGGACGGTCGAGCTTGCCGTCAAGCGATTCGGACGTGTGGACGCACTCATCAACAATGCCCAAAGCAGCAGCCCGGGGGTGCCGCTCGAGTCCGTTACCGACGATGACTGGAGCAACACGCTCGAATCGGGCTTGTACGGCACGCTGTATTTCATGCAGGCCGCATTGCCGCGGATGAAGTCGCAGGGCCGCGGCGCCATCATCAACTTCGGCTCGCGCACCGGCATCGAAGGCCTCAAGGGATTCGGCGCGTACGCCGCAACCAAGGAGGGCATTCGTGGGCTCTCGCGTGTTGCCGCGCGCGAATGGGGCGTCTACGGCATTACCGTCAACGTCATTTGCCCGGCAGCGCTCACGCCTGCCGCCGAAGCCTACCTCGAAGCCAATCCTCAGGAACGCACTCGCTATCTCTCTGAAATTGCGCTTGGCCGCTTCGGCGATCCTCAGCGCGATATTGGACGAACAGTTGCATTTCTATGTAGTGACGACGCTAATTTCATAACCGGGCAGACTATCAGTGTGGACGGCGGACAGTCAATGCTCTAGTGCGTCTTTTTGAACACGGTGCAATATATGAAACGTCCAGTTGCATTATCGCGAGCCGCGATCCGAGGAGTGAGCTTCCCGCCGGGCGCGTACCGCGTCTGTTGAGAAATTTCTTAAAACCATTCCGACGTGAAGAACGGCAAGTGCACGTCCATCCAGTCGAACTCGCTGCGGCAGTTCGCCCAAGCCCAATGAGGTGACTTTCCGCTGCGCACGGGAGCGTCCGAACGTTGATGCGGACGCGAGATATTCGGGGCGTCCCTACCGGAGTGGATACACCCGACTTCTACGTGGTCTGTACATACGATACGGCTGTTGCGTCGCAGGCTTTGCCCTTTCTATAGAACTTTCTTTTCGCGCAGGATATCGATATCCGACTGCGACATACTCAGCACATCACGCAGCACGTCGTCCGTATGTTGTCCGAGCGTCGGCGGCGCCCCGTACGAATCGATAGGCGTGCCCGACATCTTGACCGGGTTGGCGACCATCCGAACCGCCTTATCCGTGAGCGGGTGCGCAACTTCGACGCACATCGCGCGTGCCTGCACATGCGGATCTGCGAACACCTGCTCCAGATTGTTGATCGGTCCGGCCGGCACCCCGGCGGCGTCGAGTGCTGCGAGCAGTTCGTCGCTCTGCCATTGAAGGATCAGCGGCTCGAACACTTCGCCCAGCGCGCGACGATTCTTCACGCGCAGCGCAATCTCGCTGAATCGTGGATCGCTAGCGAGCTCGGGGTGCCCCAGAACGTTACACATCCGCGCGTATTGCTCGTTGTTGCCCGCCACGATCATGATGTCGCGATCGGCGCAGCGGAACATGCGGGACGGCATACCACCGTTGCCCTCGGTACCGCGCCGGATAGGAATCTGGCCTGATACGAGATACTGGCTTGCATAGTGCGATGTGGCAGCAATCATCGCGTCCAGCAATGCCAGGTCGATGTACTGTCCCTGCCCGGTACCGCCTTGCGCCGCGTCGCGATGATAAAGCGCTGCGATGATCGCCGAAGCGGCGTACTGACCACACAGGATGTCCGCAAGACTGGGCCCGGTTTTCATTGGCCCGCCGCCCGGCACGTCGTCGCCGTTTCCGGTCACGCTCATCAGGCCACCCATCGCCTGGAAAATCGAGTCGTAGCCGGGGCGCGGGCTATACGGTCCGGTCTGACCGAACCCGGTTATCGAACAGTAGATCAGGCGCGGATTGACCAGCTTGAGGCTGTCGTAGTCGAGCCCGTAACGCTTGAGGTCGCCAACCTTATAGTTCTCGAGCAACACGTCGCAGTGCGCCGCCAACGAGCGGATCAGCGCCTGGCCTTCGGCCGTGGAGATATCGCACGTGATCGACTTCTTGCCTCGGTTCGCGCTGATAAAAAACGTCGACTCGCGCGTGACCTTTCCCTCCCGATCCATCAGGAACGGGGGGCCGAATTGCCGCGAATCGTCGCCCTTGCCCGGACGCTCGACCTTGATGACCTCCGCGCCGAGATCCGCCAGCATCTGAGCCCCCCAAGGCCCGGCGAGAATGCGGCTCAGGTCGAGTACGCGAACACCCGCCAACGCGCCTTTTGTCATAGCAAACGGTCCCCTTGAATTCACACCGGCTGCCCCGGAAGCTTGCATCAGCGTCCGACGAACTTCGCCGTACGTTTTTCGATGAAGGACTGAACCCCTTCCTTCGCGTCTTCAGTGTTGTAGAGAAACTGCTGGGTCGACTGAATCGTCGCGTAAGCATCCTGCCAGCCTTGTCCCAGCGAAACGCGCGCGTTCTGCATCGTGGCCTGCACGGCTAGCGGTGCCTGTGCCGCGATTCGCTCGGCGATCGCGAGCGCCCGGTCGAACTCCTGCCCCGCAGGCACGACATCCTGCACGAAGTTCATGTGCCGTGCCTCGTCTGCGGTGAATTCGTCGCCGGTAAGCAGTACCTTCATTGCGTTGCCCCAGCCGGCTCGCTGCACCATGCGAAACGTCGCACCACAACCTGCCATGATCCCCCGCTTGACTTCAAGCTGGGAGAAACGGCAGTTGTCGGCCGCAACAGCCACTTCCGATGCAAGCATCAGTTCGACCGCGACCGTGAAGCAGATTCCCTTCAGCGCAATGACGACCGGCTTGGTACGCAGCGGCGCGCGCAAGTTGAACGGATCGACCTCGCCTTCAGGAAGCAGCGGTTTCCCTTCGCGGCGCAACGGCGCGACCTTTGGCATGTCGAGCCCTGCCGTAAAGTGATCGCCTTCGGCGTATACCAGCCCGCAAAAAATATCGCCGCTCTTCTCGAGCTGCGTGTAAGCCATGGCAAGCTCTCTGAACATTTTCGGCGTGAAACCATTGCGCTTTTCCGGCCGGTCAATGCCCATCAAGAGCAGGTTCCCACGCTGCTCAACGCGAATCTGTCCGTCCTCGTGACGAGTGGTCATGCAGTGTCTCCTCGCGGTGTTTTCCGTTAGCAATTCTGAGCTCGCGCTCAATTGACAAAGCTGGGTCGCACATTCAGAATCATAAACGTCGTTCACAAAATTGGCAACGCACGATACGCTCCGACGCTGCCGAGCGGCGCACCGCAGACACGCAAATCATCGGCGAGGAGGCCCCATCCGGGCCTAGGTGTTCACCCTCATTCGTTCAAGGAAGAACCATGGCCTACGAGACGATCATCGTCGAAACGCACGGGAAAACCGGCTTGATCAGGTTGCACCGTCCGCAAGCCTACAACGCACTGAACAACCAGCTGATGGACGAGCTGACGGCGGCACTCGACGACCTCGACGCCGACCCCGCCATCGGCGCCATCGTGATGACCGGTAGCGAAAAGGCGTTCGCCGCCGGCGCCGACATCAAGATGATGAACGAATGGACGTACATGGACGTGTACAAGAATCAGTTCATCACGTCGAACTGGGAACGCACGTCGCGTTGTCGCAAGCCGGTCATCGCCGCGGTCGCGGGTCTTGCGTTAGGCGGAGGCTGCGAACTGGCCATGATGTGCGACTTCATTCTCGCCGCCGACAACGCCCGTTTCGCCCTGCCCGAAATCACGCTCGCGACCATTCCCGGCGCCGGCGGCACGCAGCGCCTTACGCGCGCGCTCGGCAAATCGAAGGCGATGGAAATGATCCTCACCGGCCGCAGGATGGACGCCATTGAAGCCGAACGATGCGGCCTCGTGAGCCGCATCGTGCCCGCCGACACGCTCGTCGAGGAAGCGCTGAAAACGGCCGATGAGATCGCGCGATACTCGCAACCCGTCGTAGCGATGGCCAAAGAGTGCGTCAACCGCGCCTACGAATCGAGCCTGGCGGAAGGCATCCTGTTCGAGCGGCGTATGGCGTATTCGACCTTCGCCACGGAAGATCGAAAGGAAGGCATGGCAGCCTTCGCCGAAAAGCGCAAACCTCAGTTTCGCGATTGTTGAATTGCTAAAAAGCGCCACGCTGTCGTGGCGAACAGAGCCCGCCAGGTCACGCGCGTCACGCGCATTTCTCTGGCACCCATACTTCCTATCCAGGCTACAGGCGCGCGATGAAACCGTATGTCAATCGCATTACTGAATTACTCGGCATTCAATATCCCATCATTCAAGGCGGCATGCGCTGGGTGGCGCGAGCCGAACTGGCGGCGGCCGTGGGCAATGCCGGCGGTCTCGGCTTCATCTCCGCGCACACCCATGCAAGCGCCGATGCACTCGCGCGCGAAATCGACAGGGTGCGTTCGCTCACCGACAAGCCCTTTGGCGTCAACCTGACCGTTCTCGGCGCCAATGTCGGTCTCGACTATGACGCGTATGTGCGCACGATCGTGTCTCAAGGCGTCCAGGTCGTCGAGACAGCAGGCAGCAATCCGGCGAAATACATCGCCGAGTTCAAGGCGCAGGGCGTCAAGGTCGTGCACAAGTGCGTGACGGTTCGCCACGCGGTGAAGGCCGAATCGCTCGGCGCGGACGCCGTCAGCATCGACGGGTTCGAATGCGCGGGGCACCCTGGCGAAGACGACATCCCTGGACTGATCCTGATTCCCGCCGCCGCCGACAAGCTGAAGGTGCCGATTCTCGCGTCCGGCGGCTTTGCCGATGGGCGCGGGCTGATGGCGGCTCTCGCGCTCGGCGCGGACGGCATCAACATGGGAACCCGATTCATGCTCACGCAGGAGTCCCCCGTCCACCCTGCGATCAAGCAACGGCTGCTGGAAGCGAGCGAGCGCGATACGGTGCTGGTTGGCCGCTCGATCGGCGATTCAAGCCGGGTGGTCAGGAACAGCGTGAGTCTCGCCGCGCTCGAACTCGAGCGCGCCGGCAACGTGACGCGCTCGGACCTCTACGCGCTGATCGGAGCACAGCGCTGGATGGACGCATTCGTGACAGGAGAAGTTGAAGGCGGCGCCTTCCCCGCCGGTATCGTGACCGGCCTCATTCACGACTTGCCGACCTGTGCGGAATTGATCGGTCGCATCGTGAAGGAAGCCGCCGCGATTGCGCAACGCCAGCTCGGCTTCAGCGCTGCTCTGGCATGAAACTGACCGGCCTTCGCGTCGTGGACCTGTCGCAATTCATGCCGGGTCCGTTCCTCGCCGCCAACCTCGCCGATCACGGCGCGCACGTCGTCAAGATCGAACCGGTCACCGGCGACCCCACCCGCGGCGCACCCGGCACCGACGGTGCGTTCTTCGCCGCGATCAACCGCGGCAAGCGCAGCATCGCGCTCGATCTGAAACATCCGGACGCACGCGAGGTCGCGCTCAAGCTGATGAACGAGGCCGACGTCGTGATCGAATCGTCGAGGCCGGGCGTGGCCGCTCGGCTTGGCATCGACTACGACACGATCAGCCGGACGAACCCGGGAGTCGTTTATTGTGCGATTACCGCATTCGGCCAAACCGGCCCGCTCTCTCAATTGCCCGCACACGATCCGGTAGTTCAATCGCTTGCAGGCACGCTGCCGCGCGATGGCCGGGGAATCCCAATTGCCACGGGACCGTCGCTCGCTGCGCTGGCCGGTTCATTGACGGCGTTGTCCGCCATATTGATGGCGCTGCTGCGCGCGCGGGAAACGGGGCGCGGCGACTACATCGACATGGCGCTTTTCGATGCGGCGCTCACATCGCAGCCGTATCTGAGTGGCCGCTTGCTCAACGCGCCGGACAGCCAATTGCGAGGGCCGACTGAAGGCGACAGCGGGCTCGCGTTGCTCGACACCTATGAGACCGCCGATTCGAAGTGGCTCTGCCTTGGCGGCCGGGAGCACAGCTTTGCAACCAACCTGCTTACACCGCTCGGCCGTCCGGATCTCGTCGCCGACGCGATCGGCCCAGCCGGTGAAGGCCAGATACGCGTCCGGGCGTTCCTGACGCAAATCTTCCTGACTCGCACACTCGATGAATGGCTCTGCTGGTTCGAAGGCCGAAACATCAGTGTGGCGCCGGTGCTCTCGCTCGCCGAAGCGCTCGACCATCCGCATGCGCACGAGCGCGGGATGGTCCAGGTGGATCCGTTCGGACGCAACCACGTTGCAAGCCCGATTCACTTCCGTTTGGAGCCTGGGTCGCCACCGCTCGCCGTTCCACACCTTGGCGAGCACACAGAACTCGTGCTGCGGAGCATTGGCTACAGCGACGAACGGATTGCGGAACTCGTCGCGACAGGCGCAGTACGTGGGCAGCACGACGAAGCCCAGGCCCTTGCGCAACCCGCCACCTGACGCAAACAACACCATGCCCTTACAGCTAGAGGCGGACGCCGTCGATTTCGCGTCCATCATCCGCCCCGGCGATACCGTCGCATGGGGCCAATCGAACGCAGAGCCCCTTGCGCTCACGCGCACTCTACTTCAGCAGCGGCACGGCATCGGCGCGTTCCGGGTCTTTCTCGGCGCCGGCAACCACGACACGTGCCGGCCTGAGCACGCGGACTGCATCGATTTCGTTTCGTACTGCGGGAGCGGCTCCAACCGCGCACTGGCCAAGGCTGGCGCGCTTGATATCCTGCCCTGCCATTATTCGCAGTTGCCAGAGATGATGGAGTCGGGTCAGCTAGCGATCGACGTCCTGCTGCTGCAGTTGGCGCCACCCGATGCGCACGGCCGCTACAGCTTGTCCGTCGCGCATGAGTATCTGATCCCGGCGCTCGAGCGCGCGCGCGTCATCATTGCGGAAGTCAACGAACAGGCACCCTGGACTTACGGCGAGCGATATCTTCGCGACGACGACCTCGACTTCATGGTCCCGACGTCGCGCGCTTTGCCCGAGAGTTCGCCCAGCGCCGTCAGCCCGACGGAGCTGGCGATTGCACGGCACACGGCCGGTTTGATCGAAGACGGCGCCACCATTCAACTCGGCCTCGGCGCGATTCCAGAAGCGATCCTCGCCTGCCTCGGCGATCGGCGAGACCTTGGCATCCATTCCGGCACGATCGGCGACAAAGTCGCCGATCTGATGGAAAGCGGCGTGATCAACAATGTGCGCAAGACCATCGACACGGGCAAGACCATTGCTGGCGTGATGATGGGGGGTCGCCGCATACACGAGTTCGCGCATCGAAACGACGCCGTGCAGTTTCGTTCGACCCGCTACACGCACGATCCGAACGTGCTCGCAAGCATCGACCGCTTCGTCGCCATCAACTCGGCGGTCGAGGTCGATCTGAGTGGCCAGATCAACGCCGAAATTGCCGGTGGCGTGTATGTGGGCGCGGTGGGCGGCGCACTGGATTTCCTGCGCGGCGCGCGGCGCTCGCGTGGCGGCGTTCCTGTCATCGCATTGCCGTCCACAGCGGGCAAGGGCGCGACCCGCATCGTCGCGTCGTTGAACGGACCGGTCAGCACGCCGCGCAGCGACGCCGCCATCGTGGTGACCGAATACGGCGTGGCCGATCTGCGCGGCCTGACGCTGCGCCAAAGGCGCGAACGCATGCTGGCAATCGCCCATCCGGACCATCGCAGCGCTCTCGATCAGATGGCGGGCGTCCCGCCTTCCAATCGCTTAAGAAGCGCGACGCTCGTCGGCTGATTGCAACTCCAGCCGAATCAGAACTTTCAAACTTTGCAAGGAAACGTCCGATGAAACGCGCGGCAATTGTCTCCCCTGTACGAACGCCCGTCGGCACCTTTGGCGGTAGCCTGCGCGGCGTTTGCGTCGAAGATCTCGGCGCGCTCGTCGCGAATGAAACGATCCGGCGCGCAGGACTCGAACCCGCTCGCATCGACGACGTCGTCTTCGCGCAATCGTACGCGAACAGCGAAACACCTTGCGTGGGCCGCTGGATTGCGCTGCAGGCCGGCCTGCCGGTGGAGGTGCCGGGCATGCAGCTTGATCGACGTTGCGGCGGCGGCCTGCAGGCGCTCGTCACCGCCGCGATGATGGTGCAGACCGGCGCCGCCGACGTGGTGTTGGCCGGCGGCGTGGAAAGTATGAGCAATATCGAGTACTACAGCACGGACATGCGCTGGGGCGCACGGTCGGGCTCCGTCCAGTTTCACGACCGGCTCGCGCGAGGCCGCGAGCGCTCACAGCCGGAATCGCGCTTCGGCTTTATCTCCGGCATGATCGAGACCGCGGAAAATCTGGCCACCGACTATGGCATCAGCCGCGAGGCCGCCGACGAGTTCGCGCTGCGCAGCCATCAGCGCGCGGCCGCCGCATGGGAGTCCGGCCATATGGCCGAGGAGGTCGTGGCGGTCAGCGTTCCTCAGAAAAAAGGCCAGCCGCTTCTGTTTTCCAAAGATGAAGGATTCCGCGCCGACGCCAGCATGGAAAGCCTCGGCAAGCTTCGCGCGTTGATGCCGGGCGGCACAGTCACCGCAGGCAACTCCAGCCAGCAAAACGATGCCGCTGCCGCTTGCCTCGTCGTCGCGGAAGACCGCCTCGAAGCGCTCGGACTCGAACCCATGGCCTGGCTGACCGGCTGGGCCGCAGCCGGATGCGAGCCATCACGCATGGGCATGGGGCCCGTGCCCGCAGTGCAGAAGCTGATGACGCGCAT
This sequence comes from Paraburkholderia sp. CI2, assembly GCF_014201055.1. Taxonomy (NCBI): domain Bacteria; kingdom Pseudomonadati; phylum Pseudomonadota; class Betaproteobacteria; order Burkholderiales; family Burkholderiaceae; genus Paraburkholderia; species Paraburkholderia sp. CI2. The sequence goes on along the minus strand of NZ_JACHDL010000003.1, from coordinate 95,077 downwards.
CGGGCTTACGCTCGAGCAGATGGATCTTGTCGAAGTAAACGAAGCATTCGCGTGTCAGGTGCTGGCAGTCCTCAAAGGCTGGAACTGGCACGATACCGACCGGCTCAACGTGAACGGCTCTGGCATATCGCTGGGCCACCCGATTGGCGCGACGGGCGTGCGCATCATGACAACGCTGTTGCACGAGTTGACGCGCCGGAAAGGACGTTATGCACTCGAGACCATGTGCATCGGCGGTGGCCAGGGTATTGCCGCCGTGTTCGAGCGCGCCTGATCCTGAGCGATGAAGCGCACGGCCTTGCGCCGTGCGCCGTGCGCCCGCCCGCTCAGGCCTCCACTTCGAACATCACGAAGTCGGACTTGGTCGCACCGCACTCGGGGCATGCCCAGTCATCGGGGATGTCTTCCCAGCGAGTGCCAGGCGCGATGCCCTCCGCGGGAAGTCCCGCTGCTTCGTCGTAGTAAAAACCGCAAAAAATGCATTGCCACTTTTTCATGATCGTCGATGAGTCGTTGAGGGTGGGGATACTTCAGGGCGCTACGTCCCAGACGAGCGGCAGATAGAGCATGCCGTTGACGGAGCCCGAGCCGCATCGGGGCTTGTCGCCCTCGCGAATGCGAAAATCGGGAATGCGTTTGAGCCACTCCTGGAGAAAAACCTTGATCTCCGTACGCGCGAGGAACGACCCCGGGCAGCGATGCGGGCCGTTGCCGAACGCTGCGTGCAGCACTGGCTTGCGCGTCAGATCGACGGCGAGCGGATCGCTGAACTTGCGGTCGTCGAGGCCAAACAGGGAGTTCGGCAATTGAATCTGGTCACCCTTCCTGAACTGGATGCCCTTGTATTCCATGTCCTGCGTGATGAGCCGCGCGGTGTTCGCCACGCCAAAGCGACGAATCATCTCATCGACCGACGACACCATCAGATCGGGATTCTCGATCAGCTGCCTGCGGTGCACCGGATTCTCCGCCAGAAAGCGCGCGATGAAACCCATCATCGACGCGACGGTATCGAGGCCGCCAAACAGCACGACGATAAACATCCCAAACATGCGCTCGGGGCTGATCGGCTTGCCGTCGATCTGCGCGTTGGCGATGAGGCTGACGAGATCGCCGCCCGCCTCTGCCTTGCGCTTGTCCACCCAGGTGGAGATATAGCCAATCAGCCGGTGCTGGGATTCGTTGCGCTGCTCGAAGTTGCCGCGCACGGCCCATTCCGCCCATTCGAGCAATTGTCCTCGATCGCTCAACGGAAGATCGGCAAGACGTAGGAAAATCACGATCGGCAGGATCTTCGAGAACTCCGAGACGAACTCGCATTCGCCTCGTGGAGCGATTTTTTCGATCAGCTCGATTGCGAGCTTGCGCACGTCGCTTTCCAGCGAGGAGATAGCTTGCGGCAGGAAAGCGGGCGTGATCAGGTTGCGGTACGCGGTATGTTCAGGCGGGTCAAGCTCGAGCGGCACGAGCTGCGTTTCGTTGAGCGGCGGGATGTTGACACTGCGATGCGAAAAATGGGTGTGGTCCTTCTGCATGGCCTCGATGTCTTCGCCGCGCGTGGCGATCCAGTGGCCGCCATGGTACGGGGACCAGACGATATCGGGCCCGGTATGCAGCCTCTTCCACGCCAGATGAACGTCGTCTTGCGCACCGGGCGGATTCATATAGTCGAAATCGACCACGAGTTCTCGCGGAACATGGTCCGGCACGGTCCAGTCTTTCGTAGGGTTCATCTCGCGTCTCCTATCATTTGGTCGTCTTCGAATGGATCAATCGTCACACTTTGCATCAACGTGCCAGCGTTCATATTATGCAACGCCGTTCAGTTTTGATATTATACCGAAGCGAGCTTTTTTACATCAACGCCTATCGAACGGAGACAAGAGTGAGCGATTTCGTCAAGGACAAGGTGGTAGTGGTCACGGGTGCGGGTGCCGGCATCGGGCGCGATTTTGCGTTGCAATTCGCGGCGAACGGCGCAAAGGTCATCGTCAACGACCTGGGTCGCAACGCCGAATCCGGCCAGTTCGCCGCAGAGCGCGTCGTCGAAGAAATCAAGGAGGCCGGCGGGCAGGCGCTTGCCTCGACGGATAGCGTCGCTGAATGGGATTGCGCGCAGAAGATCGTGCAGGCCGCGCTGGACACGTTCGGCCGCATCGACTGTGTGGTCAACAACGCCGGCATCGTGCGTGACCGCATGTTCTTCAACATGAGCCTCGACGAGTGGAAGGCCGTAGTCGACGTGCATCTGAACGGGTCGTTTTTCGTGGCACGCGCGGCGGCTCCGCATTTCAAGGCACAAAACGGCGGCAGCTTCGTTCACATGACCTCCACCTCGGGTCTGATCGGCAACATCGGACAGGCCAACTACTCCGCCGCCAAAATGGGGGTCGTCGGTCTGTCGAAGTCGATTGCCCTCGACATGGCGAAATTCAACGTGCGCTCGAACTGCATCGCGCCGTGGGCATGGACCGCAATGACGGCCTCGATCCCCTCGGAGACGCCTGAGCAAAAAGCACGCGTCGAAATTCTCAAGCGCATGGAATCGCGCAAGATCGCGCCGCTCGCGGTCTACCTTGCGTCCGACCAGGCCGCAAAGGTTTCGGGTCAGATCTTCGGCGTGCGCGCCAACGAGATCTACTTCTTCAACCAGATCCGCATGATCCGCTCGCTGCATCGCGACGGCGGCTGGACGCCTGAAGCGATTGCCGAGCAGGTCATGCCGGCGTTCGAGTCGAGCTTTTTCCCGAACGTGCCGTCCATGGCGCTCACGCCCTGGGATCCGGTGTAAGCGATACCGTGTCACGCCCGCGCCACATGATGCGGTGGTGGCGCGGGCGGTGCGGCGCTCACCCGCACCCGCCGCACCACTTACCCTTCCTCTGAACCTCGCACGCTTTCAGACAAGCCAACGATGCGTCTTGCCTTGAGCAATACCGGCAAGTCCACCATCCGTCCATCTACGGACACCGCCCCGCCTTCTGCCCGCTCATACGCGTCGACGATTCGCCGCGCCTTGGCAATTTCATCCGCGCTCGGGCTGAACGTCGCATTGACCGCTGCAATCTGGCGCGGATGAATGCACAGCTTCCCGCCAAAGCCCAGCGATCGCGCCTTCGACGAATCGTGCGCGAGTTGTCGTTCGTCATCGATTGCCACGCTAACGCCATCCACGGGAGACTGAATGCCCGCTACGCGGGAGGCCAGCACGATACGCGAACGCGCGAACAACAACGCGTCCCATGAACCGTCACAATCCAGATCGAGTTCGAAGTCAACCGAACCGAATATGAGTCGCTCGACGCCGGGCATGCGCGCCACGTCCAGTGCGTTCCAGACGCCCTCGGCAGATTCGATGATCGGCAATATGGGTTTCGCCGTTGCCGCCGCGACAGCGGCCAAAGCAGCCGGATTCTCAGCCTTGGGCAACACCACGCCATCGATACCATCGAACGCTGCGAGCGAGAGGTCCCGCTGGAACGACTGCGTCCCCGCGCCATTGATGCGCAAAAGTACCCGAACCGTCGATGCCAAAAATGTACGTACCGCGTCGGCAACATATGCACGCGCCGACGCTTTGTCCGCATCTGCAACAGCGTCCTCGAGGTCCACGATCACCGCATCGGCGCCTGCCGCGAGCGCCTTGGCGAATCGTTCAGGCTTGCTGCCCGGCACAAAAAGAAACGAACGCATAAAGTCTCCCATTCAGCGTCCGGCCCGGCTATGGCGACCTCGCCAGCGGACCGGCTCGACGATCAGATCAGAACAGCCGTGGCTTCCATGCGCAACGATCCGTCGCTGCCGGCGATCCACAAGCTCACCTTGCTTTGGTCCGATTCGTGTTGCTTTCCGCAAACATGGAAAGGCGAAGTGTCCACCACCGGCTTGATCGCGCGGAACGAAAACGCTCCGACGCGCGCGCCCGGCAACTCCGATCCGAGCGAGTCCATCAGTAGCGTGGCGAGCAGCGGGCCATGCACGACGAGTCCCTCGTATCCCTCTGCGCCGATCGCGTAAGGCCGATCGTAGTGAATGCGATGACCATTCAACGTAAGCGCTGAGTAGCGAAACAGCAGCACAGGATCGGGATTGACCTCGCGTGCCCATTGAGCGCCCATGGGCGCGGCCTGTAATGCTGCGGGCTTTTCGCTGGCGGCCGGATGATCGCGATACACGATATCCTGGCGTTCGACGATCGCAAGGCCAACAGCGTCGCTGACCTCGTGCTTGACCTTCACGAACACGAGATCGCCGGTACGTCCACGCTTGTGCGCAACACTCTCGATGCATGAAAGACGCGTGATCGCACTCCCTGCTTTCAGCGGCCGTAGAAACTCGAGTTGACTGCCCGCCCACATGCGGCGAGGCAAATCGACCGGCGGCAGAAAGCCGCCGCGTTTCGGATGACCGTCCGCCCCCACCATCGACTGGCGATGAACCGGCAGAAAATAAAGCCAGTGCCACAACGGCGGCAAGTCATCGCCACGTGCTGAAACCGCGTCATCGTGGTCAAGCATGGCGCTGAGGGCCGCTATCGGCGTGGAGGTAAGCTGGTCCTGCACTTCCTCAGTGCGCCCAGTCCATTGCTGCAAATACTCGATATCCATGCGCATCGTGCCAATCACTTCAGATCCAGTGCGTCGCGAATCGCCGCAGCGATCGGAAGCAGCGGATCTTCTTCCGGCGTGGCCGGGTTGAACAGCTTGTTATGGCAGATCGCGACGGCGAGCCCGGTATCCGGGTCCGCCCAGCCGATCGAATTGCCCTGCCCCGGATGGCACAAAGCGCGCGGCGAGCGTGCCGCCGTCACCGGCGGATGGTTGCCGCCGAACCAGAAGCCACCGATCGTGATTGGAATCGGAAAGCCGAACATCACCGGGTCGGGCTCCTCGCTATTGGCGCGCGGCGTGTTGAGCGTGGCGACGAGCTCCTTCGAGAGGATCCTCACGCCGTCCAACTCGCCGCCGCACGCCAGCATTGCCCAGAAGCGCGCCTCGCTGCGTGCGCTGAAGATCCCGCCAACGCCCGCCACTTCCGCGCGCCGCACGTCCGGACGCTCGAACACTTGCGGCGCCAATGCGACCTGTTGCGGCATCGAGCGCAGGAACAGCGGCGGCAGGTATTCCGCGGGAACCGGCACCATTGCATCGGTGAGACGTGCGATGCGCGGTTCGACTTCGTCGGGAATGCCGATCCATAGATCGTCGATGCCGAGTGGCATTGCAATCTCCTCCCGGACAAAACGGCCCAGCGAGCGCTTCTTCGGATCGGCGCGCCGCACCAGCTCGCCAACGATCCAGCCGAACGTCATCGAGAGGTACAGCGTCTTCGTCCCCGGCTCCGCAAGCGGCTCGAGGTTGGCGATGGCGCTGGTCATCCACTGCCAGTCACACATCAGCTCCGGTGTGACGCCTTCGGGCATTTGCGGCACACACGCGCGATGAGTCAGCACATCGCGCACCGTCGTTTTCTGCTTGCCGTTGGCACCATACTCTGGCCAGTAGCGTGTCACCGGCGCGTCGTATTCGATGAGCCCGCGGTCGGCCAGGATATGCAACGCGGTTGCTGCAACCGCCTTCGTCACCGAATACACATTGAACAGCGTTTCGCCGTCGACCAGACGGCCGGTGGACGGATCGGCCACGCCGCTCCATGCGTCGATCATGAGCTTGCCGTTCAGATAGGCCGCCACCTGCACGCCGATCTCACCGCCTTCCCGTGTGGCGCGGTCGAGCGCCTGCTGAACGATCGCGTTGCGCTCCGTTGATGCTTGCACTACCAAGGTCATATCGTGTCTCCCATTCGTGAACATTCGCGTTGACGGACTACGTCTTGCCGGACTGCGCAGCAATACCGGCGAGCCCTTCGAGCGCGAGCCCGTAGCCCAGTTCGTCGACCATGCGGCGCTTGAACGGCTGCGTGAAGACCGCGCGCGTGTATCGCAGCGTTTCGATCGGCTTCGCCGCGAGTTCGTGCGCCATTTGCCACGCACGTTCGAGCAAGGTGTCGTGCGCGACGACTTCGCCGACGACGCCAAGCTCCCACGCGCGCTGCGCCGTGATGCGCTCGCCGCTGAGAAGAAAGTAGCGGGCGCGGTTGTGACCAATCAGCATCGGCCAGACGATCTGCACGCCGTCCGCCGGCACGACGCCGTGAACGAAGTGCGCCTGGTCCGAGATTTCGGCGCGACTGGAGGCCAGCACGATATCCGACAGCACGAGCAACTCGGCATGAATGAGTGCCGGCCCGTTGATCGCGCCGATAACCGGAACCGGAATGTCCAGCAGTTGCATCAGCAGGTCCTGCCCCTCGCGCTGCAGGCGCGGCCAGACTTGCACAAGCGGCTCCGCCGGCAACTCGGCGTCATTCATCGCGTCGCAGAACGAATCGCCGGTTCCGGTCAGGATGACTACGCGATTATCGAGGTCGCGTGCGATCTGGTAGAACGCCTCGCCTAGCTGGCTGTGAATGCTGCGATCGAGCGCGCCCCACTTGAGCGGGCCGCCATCGGTATGCAGGCGCACTTGCAAAATACCGTCGCGTCGCTCGAAATCGATGTTCGTAAAGCGCCCGCTGTAGTCTTCAAGGCGGCTCATCGCGCGTCCTCCAGGATCAGGCCGGCGGCGCGCCATGCCATCGCCATCATGGGGCCATTCGTGTTGCCGGAGATCATCGTGGGTGTTATGGAGAGATCCATCACGCGCAGGCGTTCGACACCGCGCACGCGCAGCCGCGAATCGAGCACGGCAAGCGTGTCCGATCCCATCTTGCAGGTACCGCACGCGTGATAGCCGGATTGGCCTTCACGCCGGTAGAGGTCGAGAATCTCGTCATCGGTCCGGACGGCGGGGCCTGGGCGTGTCTCCCCTGCCAGCAGGCTGGCAAGCGGCTCGGCGGCCAGCACGCTGCGCATGAACCGGAATGCGTTGACAGCCATCTGCCGGTCGTACGGATCGGCAAGGTAGTTCGCGACGACTTCGGGCGGCACGCGGGGGTCCGCGGACTGGATCCTGACGTGCCCTTCGCTGCGCGGGCGCAGCGGGTAGCTGAAGAGCTGCATGCCTGGGAACGACTCGAACGCGTAACCGGCCGCGCCGAAATCCATCGAGTACGGCGCCATCATCAGTTGAACATCGGGACGCATCGCATCCGCCGCGGTCTTGACGAAGCCGCCCACCTGGTACGAGCCGAGCGACATCACGCCACGGCGGAACAGCAGATACTGCATCGCGTTGCGCCATAAGCGCATGCCGCTGAACTGCCGGTTCTGCGAATCGCGCCAGTGCCGCAGGCGGGCCTGCAGCATATATAGATAGTGCTCGCGCAGGTTCCGTCCGACCCCCGGACTCGCCGCCACGACAGGAATGCCAAGCGACTGCAGATGGCCGGGATCGCCCACGCCCGACAACTGCAAAAGCCGCGGCGACTCGATCGCGCCCGCCGAGAGCACCACCTCGCGACGCGCACGGTAAGCGATCTGCTGCCCCGCGCTTTCGCACTGCACGCCGACGGCGCGCGTGCCGTCAAACACGATTCGCGCGGCTTGCGTGCCGGTGGCGACTGTGAGGTTCTTGCGCGCCCTCGCGGGCTTCAGAAAGGCTTCGGCCGAGCTTTGCCGACGACCGTTGCGTATCGTATAGATCAGATAGGCCACGCCCTCATGATCGAGCCTGTTGATATCTTCCAAGCGCCGCACGCCGAGCGACCGGCACGCTTCGAGTACGGCGTCGCCGATCCGATTGCGGCGCGCGTACGGTGACACTTTCAGCGGGCCGCCCTCTCCACGCAGCTCATCGGCGCCGAGCGCGTGATCTTCGATGCGCCGGAAGCAAGGCGCCAGGTTCTGCCAGCTCCAGCCCTCGACACCCAGTTCGGCCCATCCGTCGTAGTCCTCGGGATGACCTCGCATATACACCATGCCGTTGATGCTGCTGGAACCCCCGAGCATCTTGCCGCGAAGCCAGATTTCGTTGCGATGCCCGTTGCCGTGATCGGGCTGCACCGGAATGAACCAGGCATGGGCTGGATCGCCCAGCAGCTTGCCAAAGCCTTTTGGCATCCGGATCAACGGATTGCGATCTTCCGGACCTGCCTCGATGAGTAGCACGGTATGGTGCCCGCTCTGCGAAAGACGATTGGCTAGCACGCAACCCGCCGCACCCGCGCCAATCACGATAAAGTCAAACTCGGTCATCTATGCGTTCTCCACCGTCCGTGCCTTGTCGGCCAGCCCCATCCACAGCACGCGAGGCCAGCGTTGTTCCTGTTAGCCGAAGATGACGGGAATCGAATGCGGAACGCGCATCATGATCCCGTTGATCGGTGGAGCTGGCGCGGCCGGATCGAGCCGAAGATTGGGCAGGCGATCGAGAATCGCGTTGAGCGCGCGCGTCATTTCCACGCGCGCCAGGTGCTGGCCGATGCACACGTGCGGGCCATAGGCGAATGCAAAGTGCCGGTGACCCGCCTTGCGATAGATGTCGAACCTGTCCGGATCGGCGAAACGGCTGGGGTCGCGATTGGCGCTGCCCGCCACCACGTCGAGAAATGCGCCGGCAGGAATCTCGATACCGCCGAGCGTGACATCACGCGTCGCCATACGCGACTGCATCAGCACGGGGCCGTCCCAGCGCAGAGCCTCTTCGATCGCCGCCGCGACCAGCGTGCGATCCTGGCGCACCGCTTCGAGCTGTACCGGATCGCGCAGCAACGCAAGCAACAGTACGCTGGTCGCGCGATAGGTCGTGTCGCCGCCCGCATTCACCAGCTGGCGAAGAAACGAAATGACGACCTCGTCCGGTAGCCGCTCACCGTCCACCTCCGCGGTGGCCAGCGAGCTCACCAGATCGTCGCCGGGATGACTGCGGCGCTCGTCGACGAGCCGCGCGAAATAGGTGCCCAGCTTCGTCGATGCCTCCACGCCATGCTCGACATCGATCGAAACCAGCGTCTGTGCGATGGCGAGCTTGTGAAAGATCTTTACGTCTTCCGGCGGCAATGCCAGTTGCCGATAGATGATGTTGAACGGGTAGTGAAGCGTGAACTCGTTGACGAGATCCGCATGTCCGCGATCCATGAACTTCGACATCAGCTCGCTCACCACTGGGTCGACCAGCGTATCGCCCCATGCCGCGACGGTGTGCGGCAAAAAGGCCTTCTGGAAGATGCGGCGGTAGCGCGGGTGCTCGGGCGCATCCATCGTCGAGATACTGCGCCCGAAGCTGATGCCGAGATTGCGCTCGTAAGACTTGTTTGAAAACGTTGCCGGGTCGCCAAGCACCTTCGAGACCTCGTCGTATCCGAATACGGAATAGTGCGCGACATCGGACATGGTCAGGTCCGCCGCGCCGCCCATCAGCACACGGTAGTCGCCTTCCTGAACCACGGCCTTTTCCCGCAGTTCCGCAATGCGTGGATAAGGGTCCGCATCGGCACCGTAAGCGAGTGAATCCTCGAAAAAGGGGTTGAACTTAGGATCGTCGAAGTCCTCGAGTCGCAGCGCGCCGGCCATGGTTCCCGTCTCCAATAATCGTTTGTTTGCAGGCACCTCTGCTTTTGCGCGAGGTACCAATAGTTGAACTATGTTCTATTTTGCACAAGTGTGCAAGATCGATTTATCATTCGCGGAAGGGGATGTTGCGCGCTTTCTGGCTCGCGCCCCGCCATCAAAGGGAAACCATGCCGTCCAGCACCACGCACGCCGCCAGCAGACGGGCGACTGCCATCAATGTGCCGCGTGCCGCGGCGCGCAGCACGACGCCAGAGCGCATTCTCGATACGGCCGAGCGGCTGTTCGCGATGCACGGCTACTTCGGCACGTCGATTCGCGACATCATGCAGAGCTGTGGCATGGAGCTGAGCCTCGCGCGGTACCACTTCGGCAGCAAAGACGCGCTGTTTCAGCAGGCGATCGGCCGTCGCGCCGCGGTGATCAGCCGGCAGGTCATCGACTCGCTCGAGGCCGAACTGGCACCCCTGCAAGGCAAGCGCCCCGACGTGGAAGCAATCGTGACCGCACTTTCCGCACCGGCCTTCGCGCATCTGAAGAGCGGCGACCCGGGGTGGCGAAATTACTTGCGCCTGCTAACCCAGATTGGCTGTCTTCTGGAGCGCCCCGATCTCACGGCGCCGTTTTATGATCAATACGCGCCTGCGGCCGCGCGCTACCGTGACGCCTTCGCCAAGGCACTTCCCCACGTCACGCGGGAGACCGTCGAACTGGTGCAGCATTTCGTCGAGTCCGTGTTTCATCTCGTGCTCAACGAGCTTTACGCGCAGGAAGCGCGCTCCGGAGCCAAGGCACTCGCGACAGCACATATCGAGCGCATGCGCACCTATTTGATTCGTTTCGCGGTTGGCGGCATCGAGGCGATGGTCAGTTCCGCCTCGGCCCAACGGGGTTCATGAGCATTGACAGTCGCAGCGACCGTCGTTCACAATTTAGAACATTATTCAGACTTACTGTGGCCGCAGCGAGCCTGCGGCCGTGCCAGATGGAGTTAGCCTCATGACAGCTGGAGACGCAGAGAACATCGCGCTGATCGTCGGGGCGGGTCATGCAGCAGGAGAATGCGCGACCGCGATCCGCGAACAGGGATGGACGGGACGCATCGTGATGGTGGGAGAAGAACCGCATTTGCCCTACCAACGGCCGCCGCTCTCCAAGGCATTCCTGTCGGGTGAATCGACCGCCGAGCAGCTGTACCTGAAACCGCTGTCGACGTACGACAAAGCGCGTGTCGAGTTCATCCCGAACACGCGCGCGCAGCGCATCGACCGTGACGCGAAACGGGTCACGCTGTCCAACGGCAGCGAAATCAGCTATACGAAACTGGTTCTGGCCACCGGCGGCCGCGCGCGGCGCCTCGCGTTGCCGGGTATCGAAGCGACCGAGAAGCTGCAGAATTTTCACTACCTTCGCACGCTCGATCACGTCGCGCGCATTCGAAACCAGTTTCATGCCGGCTCGCGCCTCGTGATCATCGGCGGTGGATATATCGGGCTGGAAGTGGCTGCGGTAGCCGTGAAGCGCGGCTTGCGCGTCACCGTGCTCGAGGCGTTGCCGCGCGTCCTCGCGCGCGTCACGGCTCCCGAGCTTTCCAGGTTCTACGAGGAAGTTCACCGCGAAGCCGGAGTCGACATCCGTACCAACGCGATCGTGAGTGGGTTCGAACTCGACGCATCCGGCGACGCCGTTGCCGCCGTGTGCTGCGCGGACGGCACGCGCGTCGCCGCGGATCTCGTCATCGTCGGCGTGGGACTGGAGCCCGCCACCGAACTCGCGCAAGCGGCCGGCCTTGCTGTCGACAACGGCATCATGGTCGACGAACACACGCGCACGTCCGACCCGGACATTTTTGCGGTCGGGGATTGCACCAACCACCCCAACCCTTCCCTTGGACGCCGCCTGCGTCTCGAATCGGTCCCTAACGCGCTGGAGCAGGCCCGCACCGCCGCTGCGTCGTTGTGCGGCAAGGAGCGTGTCTACAACAGCGTGCCGTGGTTCTGGTCCGACCAATACGATCTGAAGCTCAAGATGGTCGGCTTGTCCCTCGGCTACGACGAGTTCGTCCTGCGCGGCGATCCCAAAGCCCGCTCTTTCTCGGCGTTTTATCTCAAGGACGGCGTCATGCTCGCAGCCGATACGGTCAGCCGTGTACCCGAATTCGTGCTGGCCAAGCGTTTCGTTGCCGAGAAAATTCCGGTCCGCGCCGCCGATCTCGCCAACGAATCGATCCCGTTGAAAAGTCTGCTTCCCTAGTCCAATTCATTTTTCAGAGGTTCAGAAGCCATGCCGCTCATTCGATTCATCCAGCCGGACGGTAGCGAGGCCGCCGTAAGCGCCAACGTTGGCGATTCAGTCATGCAAACAGCGGTGAACAATCAGATCCCAGGCATTCTCGGCGATTGCGGCGGCAGCTGCAGCTGCGCAACCTGTCACGCGTATGTCGACGACACCTGGAGCAGCCACATGCCAGCGGCGCAATCCTATGAAGTCGACATGCTCACCTGCGCGATGGACGTGCGCGAAAACAGCCGTCTGACATGCCAGATCTTCATGACGCCGGAACTGGACGGGCTGGTGGTGCGTCTGCCCGATCTGACGGCGTAAGCGCAATGGGCACAGAGGCCTCCCGCACGACGCTGATCACCGGCGAAGGCGCTGCCTCAGGCATCGGCGCGGCGCTGACCCGGCATCCGACGACGCTCGGCGAACGGGTGATCGGCGTCGATCTCCACGATGCGGAAGTTTGCGCGGACCTCACTCCTTGCATTCCTCGTCAGTCCCACGAATGGCTACGTGGCGGGCCAGGGGCCGAAGACGAGACCGCGCTTACGGCGCTTTCGTCAACGCGTCGATCGCGGGCTGTTCGCTGTTGCTCCAGAACGCCGCCCACGTCGGAAATCCTTGCGGAAGACGCGGCTGATACCGATCACCTTCATACTTGCCGGGCCAGTTCTGCAAGCGCGGCGCACCGGGGCGAGCGAGCCAGTCCGTCGAATACCAATGCTGTTCGTCGCGACGCTCGAAGCACCACTGCCCGTCGCGCCGCACATAGTGATCGAAGTAGCAGATCGCCATCACCACCCACGCTCCGTTGTCCTCGTGCTCCGCGCGACAATAGACGCTTCCCGTCGCATGGTCGGCATCGACGAAATCGACGACGTGGCCGCAGATCTGGTGAATGCTGCGATAAAAGCCGCGCAGAATATGCTCGGACCCGTAGAACGTCTTCAATGCCGCGCGCCCTACGCCCCATCGGCCGCAATCGACGTCTTCGGCGAACAGTTGCACCAGGCTGTCCAGATCGCGCGAATCGACCGCGAGCGCGTATCGGACGGGCAATTGTTGAATGGCGAGCTGCGCCTCGATGCGCTCGATACGCGCGAGCAGTGCTGAATCCGTCGTCATGCCTTCCCCTTCGTAGCGTTGGCCATCGCGGCCGGGCGCGCGCGGATTTCGTCGGCATAGTAAGGCTGGTGTGAAAGAAGTCCGCCATCGACGTTGAACACCTGGCCCGTGACGAACGCCGCCTCATCCGAAGCGAGATACACCACCGCGTGTGCAATGTCTTCGGGCTGCCCGAGGCGAGGCGTGAGATGGTGGCTCAGCATCATCTCTCCGGTCTCCCCCGCGTAGTATGCCTGGGTCACCGGCGTGACGATCAGGCCGGGAGCGATCGCGTTGCAGCGTATCCCCTCCTTGCCGTGCTGCGCGGCGACGTAGCGCGTCAGCGCCTCGATACCGGCCTTGCAGACACCGTACGCGCTGTACCCCAGCGCGCCCGCCTGAGCGGCACCGGAAGAGGTATTGATAATCGAACCGCCGCCTCGTGCGCGCATCAGCGGCAGCGCGCACCGCGAGGCCAGCATGGTGCCGCGAAGATTGATGCGCATCGTGTCGTCCCAGACCCCGACGTCGAGTGCCTCGACTGCCGCATCGGCAGTACTGGAAAGCGATGTGGCCGCGGCGTTGTTATGCAGGATATCGAGCCCGCCCCAAGTCTTGAGCGTCAGTTCGAACAATGCATCGATCGAACTTTCGTCGCCGATATCGACCTGCGCCGGGACCGCGTGCCCCCCCGCTTCGTTAATACGACGAACCTGTTCCTGCGCGCCTTCGAGATTCAGGTCCGCCACGACGATCAAGGCGCCCTCCTGCGCGAGCCTGGCGGCACAGGCAGCGCCGATACCGGATGCGGCCCCGGTCACGATGGCAATCTTTTGCTTCACGCGTTGCATGATCTGCTCCCTGTCTCAGGCCGTTATCGGTGTCCGGCCGCCTGCTGCAACGCGGTCGAGATGAAAGTCGATATCGCCGAACATCTTCTCCATCATCGTCATCTTGCGGAAGTAGTGCCCTACCGGATATTCCTCGGTGAGCCCCATGCCACCGTGCAACTGGATGCCCTGCGCGCAAACGAAGCGATTGGCGCGCGCGGCAACGGCTTTGGCCGCCGAGATGACGCGGCTGCGTTCGGCCGCCGGGCCGTTCAGGTGCGCGATCCCGCAGTACAGCATCGAACGCGCCTCCTGCGTGGCGACGAACATCTCAGCCATGCGATGCTGCAACGCCTGGAACTTGCCGATCGGCTGGCCGAACTGCGAGCGTCCCTTGATGTACTCCGAGGTGATCGCCATCACGGCTTCCATCATGCCAAGGCTCTCGGCCACGCTCGCGAGACTGGCGAGTTCCGCTGCCTGCGTGAGCACCTGCAGCGAGCGTTCAGGTCCGACGATCAATGCATCTTCACTGAGCTCGACGTTGTGCAGGTCGATATCCGCGGCACGCGATCCATCGAGCAAACGGTACGACCGGCACGTTACGCCCGCGGCCCGGCGATCGACAAGAAAAACGCCCACGCCTCGCGACGCGCCTTCGACTCGCGCGGTCACGAGCAGCTGGTCCGCCGACGCGCCGGCGATCACCAGCGTCTTCGCGCCGCTGATCAGGTAACCCGAGGCGCTCCTGAGCGCGTGCGTTTGCGCGTGGCATCCCAGCTTGTACCGGCTGCCCGCTTCGCTGTCCGCGAGCGACAGCAGCAGCGTGCCGTCGATGACGGCGGGCAGCAGCGACTCACGCCGGCGCCGCGCATCGCCTCGTTCGATGATCGTGGCGCAAAGCAGCGCCGTCTGCACGACCGGCTCGAGCGCCATACCGCGACCGAGCGCCTCCATCACGATCGCCGTTTCAACGAACGAGCACCCGAGACCGCCGACGTCTTCCGGCATCGTCAGCCCGAGCCAGCCCAGTTCGGCATAGGCGCGCCAATGTTCGCGGCTGAAGCCCTCTTGCTCCGATGCGATGCGCGTGCGCGCCTCGAATCCATACTCCTGCTGAACGTAGCGCTCTGCGCCGTCCTTCAGCATCAATTGTTCTTCGGAGAAGTTGAAGTCCATGGCTACAGTCCAAAGGCCAGCTTGGCAATGATGTTCTTCTGCACTTCGCGCGCGCCGCCATAGATCGTGGAGGCGCGCGCGATCAGATAGCCCGACGTGCGGCCGCCCATGTAATCCGGCCAATTTTCGTCGACCGCCAGATCACCCTGCGGCTCGCCGTGGTCGTCGAAACGCATCGCGCGGGGACCGAGTGCGTCCATTTGCAGCTGCGTCACGCGCTGTTGCATCTCCGACCCGCTGATCTTCAGCGCAGAGACGACCGCATCGAGATTGCG
This sequence comes from Paraburkholderia sp. CI2, assembly GCF_014201055.1. Classification (NCBI taxonomy): domain Bacteria; kingdom Pseudomonadati; phylum Pseudomonadota; class Betaproteobacteria; order Burkholderiales; family Burkholderiaceae; genus Paraburkholderia; species Paraburkholderia sp. CI2. The sequence goes on along the minus strand of NZ_JACHDL010000003.1, from coordinate 79,901 downwards.
CTCGCTCTTCTCTTCGGCAAGGATGCGGAGCACCGACCATTCGAGCGCCATCAGGTCCGCTTCGACCTGGGCGACCTTGCGCGCGAACCCGGGTGTATCGATGAGCCGCACGCCGTCCTCCCGCTCCTGCCCCGCGATGTCTTTCGCGCGCTGCAGCTCGCGTTTATTGAAGTACAGGAACGCGCTCGCCGTGCGCTCCTTCTCGAGGAGGTACTTCGCATAGGTCCATCCCATGCCGGCCTCGCCCACGAGATGCGACTTCGGCACACGCACGTTTTCGAGGAACACTTCATTCAGGCCCTTGCCGCCTTCGATCGAAACGATCGGACGCACCGTGATGCCCGGTGTGTCCATTTTGACCAGCAGGAAGGAAATGCCTCGTTGCGGCTTGACGCTCGTATCGGTCTTGACGAGGAAGAAGCCCCAATCGGCAATCGTTGCGTCGCTGGTCCAGATCTTCTGGCCGTTGATCACGTACTCGTCACCGTCGAGCACGGCCGTGGTCTTCAGTCCAGCCAGATCCGAGCCCGCGTTCGGCTCTGAAAAGCCCTGGCACCAGAACTCGTCGCCGCGCAGAATAGGCCCGAGAAAACGCTCCCTCTGCCAGTCCGAACCGAACGCGATGATGACGGGCGCCACCATCTGCGTCGACTGCCACCCATAGTCCATGGCATCGGCGTTGTACAGCTCTTCCATGAAGATATGCTTGCGAATCGCGCTCCAGCCGGTGCCGCCATGTTCGACGGGCCAATGGGGCGCACCCCAGCCGCGCTCGTACAGAATGCGCTGCCATCTGCGGATGTCATCGCGCGCAGGCGGATGCACGCCGACACGCCAGCGGCGTGAAATGTCGGCCGGCGCATGCTCACTGAAAAACATTCTGACTTCCCGACGAAATGATTCGTCTTCCTCGCTATAGCCCAAATGCATGCCTGACTCCTGAATCTCTTGCGCCCTCGTTGTCTGCTCTGTCGCGCCACTGCGCCGCGCTTGCGCGGGTGCTCCGCCTAGCGGCCTCTGAAAGCCGGGGCGCGTTTTTCTCTCGCGGCGAGCCGGCCCTCCGCGGCGTCCTCGGAGTTCACCGCGAGCGCCACCGCGTTCAGTTCCTGCGCAAGAAACTCTTCCATGCCACCGGGGTTCAACCTGAACAACTGCTTGGTCAGCCCGAGCGAGAAAGTCGGGCCAGCCGCCAGCTCGCCAGCCAGCTTTTCGGCGGCCGCGTCAAGCTCGCCGTCCTCGACGAGATGACTGGCAAGACCCATATCGAGTGCTTCCTTGCCGCTCAGCCGGCGATTCAGATACATGATTTCCTTGGCGCGAAACTCGCCGCAATGACGCGCAAGCAGATGCACCATGCCGCCTTCAGGTAAGGTGGCGCGCATCAGGAAGGCGGGAATGAACTGCGCCGTATCGGAAACGATCAGCTGGTCCGCGCACAGCGCAAAGCTCCAGGCAATTCCCACGGCAACGCCTCGTACCGCCGCGACCACTGGCTTGTTCAGGTTGTACAACCGAAGCGCGATCTTCTGATACACCGCCATCGATGCGCGCGCGTGCGCCACGCTCATCTGCGGTGGCGCGGCGCCGCTGCCCTTGATGTCGGCACCGGCGCAAAATGCGCGGCCTGCGCCAGTGAGAATCACCGCGCGAATCTCCGGATCCTTTTCGATGCGATCGAGGTGGCCGAGAATCAGATCAAGCATTTCCGGCGTCAGCGCGTTGAGCTTCTCGGGGCGGTTCAGACACAGCGTCGCAACCGCGCCGTTCAAAGTGAGTTCAACATCCATGATGTTCGGATCTTCGTCTGAGTTTGGTTCGTCCGTTCGACGGTCTGGTCAACTGCCGCGAGCATGCAGGCGGATCATCCCGTCGCCGAACGGCTCGTCGCGGCGCTTGAGCGCTTCCTTCAGGCCAACCGCTTCCATGTCCGCCTTGAACTGCGCGCGGCGCGGCCCCAGGCTCTGGTGAGCCCGTGAGTCGTTTTCCACCGCGAGCCGCTGAAGCGTGCGCGAACCGGCCAGCTCCAGCCCGATGTTGACAATACGCTTGTTGGCCGCAAGCAGATCGGCATCGACAAACGACAGACGGCGTGCCAACTCGCCCACCTCCGCTTCGAGCTGCTCTGCCGGCACCGCATCCATGACGAGCCCGATCTTCGCGGCGTCGCGGCCCGTCAGCGAGTCGCCAGACAGCAGCAGGCGCTTCGCCCACTGCGGGCCGACGTGATAGAACCACATATGCGCAGGCGGCGAGCCGTTCGCGCGCGTGGCGGGAAAGCCGATCCTTGCGTTGTCGGCGGCGATCACCATGTCGCACGCCAGCGCGAGATCCGTGCCGCCCGCAAGACAGTTGCCATGCACCTGCGCGATGATCGGCTTGTGGATATCGGCCATCAGATTGACCGTCTCCGACTGCCGCTCCATCGACCAGCAGTCGTCGTCGAAGCTGCGAATCGTTCCACGATAGTCCCCCGGATCAGCGGCGTCCGCGGCCCGATCCGAATACGTCGTCACCAGATCGTAGCCTGCGCAGAAGTCGCGGCCAGCTCCCGACAGTACGATCACGTTCACCGATTTGAGGTCGTCGGCTTCGAGCAACGCCGCCTTGAGTTCCTGCAGAAGCGGATTGTTGATGGCGTTGCGCTTGTCCGGACGACTCAGCGTGATGCGCGCGACGCGTTGCGCCACTTCAAACTTCACGCACTCCGATGTTTTCAGCCATTTGGCCATGGTCGATTCCCTCCAATTGAGGCGATTACCGTTCACCGGGCAAACTGCGCGCGCAGACTTACCTTGCTGATCTTGCCCGTCGGCAGCCTCGGCAATTCGTCGACGAATGCAATGGCCTTCGGACATTTGTAGCTCGCGATCAAGCCGCGACAGAACTCGATCAATTCGGCTTCGCCCGCTTGCTCGCCACGGCGCAACACGACGATCGCCTTGACGCACTCTCCCCACTTCTCGTGCGGCACGCCGATCACCGCCACGTCGATGACTGCCGGATGCTGGAGCAGCGCATCTTCGACTTCACGGCTGTAGATGTTCTCGCCGCCGGAAATGATCATGTCCTTCTTGCGGTCGACGAGGAAAATGTAGCCGTCCTCGTCCTGGTAGCCCATGTCGCCCGAGCGATACCAGCCATCGCGCAGTGCTTCCACCGTCGCCACGCTGTTGTTCCAGTAGCCACTCAACTGCGTCTGCGAGCGCAGCCAGACCTCGCCGGTCTGGCCTTGCGGCAGCTCGTTGCCTTGATCGTCGACGATGCGCAGGTCGATGCCGGGGCACGGGCGCCCCACCGATGCGAGACGCCGTACCTGTTCCGGAGACCCTTTGGGCTTGACCTCGTGCGCAGGCAACCAGCAGGCGTTGCTCTCGGTCATGCCGTACTGGACCGAAAACACCGGGCCGAGCACCTGAATGCCGCGCGACAGCAGCGGTGCAGGCACCGGGGCTGCCGCCGTGACGATGTTTTCGATGCTGGACACGTCATAGCTCGACAGTTCGGGCACATCGAGGACCGCCTGAAGCATCGCGGCAACCATGAACGTGAAGGTGATGCGTTCTTCGGCGATCGTCTCGAGCATTTGCTTCGGCTCGAAGGCGCGATGTACGACCGTCGTGCCGCCCATCCAGGCCACCGAATTAACGAAGCCAATTCCACCGACGTGGAACGCCGGCGTCGTCTGTAGCACGCGGGTATTGCCCGAAAACTCCGTCACCAGCGCGCAGCTTTCGGCGGTGACGCACATGGCATGGTGCGTGCGCACGACGCCCTTGGGACGCCCCGTGGTGCCGCTCGTGTACATCAGGTACGCGTAGTCTTCCGGTTTCGAACGGATCGGCGGCCCTTCCACTGGGCCGGCTTCCATCACCGCCTCGAACGAAACGGCCCATTCCGGCGCGTCGCCAATGCAGATGTACTGCTCGATTTCGGGCAGTTGCGAACGCAGTCCGTTCACGACATCGGCATACTGAGCCTCGAATACGAGCGCCTTGGGGGCCGCGTCCTTAAGAATATAAAGAATCTCCGCGGGGGCCAGCCTGAAATTGACGGTTGCCAGAATGAAGCCGGCCCATTCGCATGCACGGTAGCTCTCGTAGTACTCCGCGCAATTCATCGCGAGGATCGCAACCCGGTCCTGACGCCGCAGGCCGCGCTCATATAGCGCTCCCGAAAAGCGGCGGGCACGCTCCGCCAACTGACTGTGCGTCAGACGCCGGTCGGCGTACACGAGCGCCGTGTGGTCGGCATGCAAGCGAGCGTTTCGCTCGATCATCTCGCCAAGGGTTCTCATCTCAATCCTGTCGTTGTTTTGTCAGATCGACTGTCAGCCAGCGAGCGTCTGCGGATCGGCCAACACGGTTCCAATGAATGCGGCGAACCGCGCCGCGTCGGCTCCGTTGATCACTCGATGGTCGTAGCTGAGCGACAGGGGCAGCATCTTGCGCCAGCTGACGCCGCCGTCGTCCGCCGGCGCGGCTGCCAGCCGGGTTTTAGTCACGCCGAGAATCGCCACCTCCGGCGCATTGACGATAGGCGTAAAACCAGTACCGCCAAAGCCGCCGAGCGAACTGATCGAAAAGCAACCGCCCGACATCTCTGCCATCGATAAACCCTTTTCGCGCGCCTTCTGCGAAATTGCTGCAAGTTCCACCGAGAGTTCTTCGACACTCTTCCTGTCGCAATCGCGCAGCACCGGCACGAGCAATCCGAAGCGCGTGTCCACGGCGACCCCGATGTGGAAGTACTTCTTCAGAACGATGTTTTTGCCGTCACCGTCGAGCGACGCGTTGAATTGCGGGAACTCCTGCAAAGCCCGCACCACGGCTTTGATAAGGAAGACGAGCGGCGTCAGCTTAACCGCCGTGCCCGCCTCGTTACGGGCCTTGCGATAACTTTCGAGCGACGTAATATCAGCGTCGTCGTGGTGGGTCACATGTGGGATCGTCAGCCAGTTGCGCGACAGGAAGGCTCCTGTGAGCTTCTGGATGCGCGACACCGGCTTGACTTCCACCTCGCCGAATTCGGCGAAATCGACCTGCGGCCAAGGCGGCAGATTCGCGCCGAAAGCGGGGACCGCAGCCTCGCCGGGGCCGGTATTCACATCGGACTGCGGTCGCGTAGCAACGGATTCGACACTCATCGCGGATGCCTCTTCGAACGACTGTTGGACAGCGTGACGGCCTGCGGCCAATCAGACGATTTCCGCCAGCACCGTGCCGACGGGATACACTTCGCCAACCTGGGCAACGATGCGCAGCGTGCCCGACGCGGGCGACTCGACTTCCTGAATCGATTTGTCGCTCTCGAGCGCGTAGAGAATCTGCCCTTCGCTCACGGTTGCGCCGTCGTCCGCCAGCCATTCGGCTAGCGTGCCTTCGTTCATGGAAAAGCCCAGTTTGGGAAGCAGAACTTGTGTGGTCATGACCTTGCTCTATTGATGATGGAATTCCGGGTGTTCGTGCTGGTCATTTCAGCGTCGCGCGAACCGCCGATTCGATTTCGGCCACGCCCGGTACGAACGCGTCTTCGAGCGGCTTGGAGAACGGCACGGGGCAGAATTGCGCGCCTACACGCTGCACGGGCGCCTTGAGCTCGCGAAACAGGGCTTCGTAGATACGGGATGCGATTTCCGCACCCACGCCGAACGGTTTGACGGCTTCGTGCACGACAACGGCGCGCCCGGTTTTTGCAACCGAAGTCAGGATAGTTTCGGTATCCAACGGAGAGACGGTGCGCAAATCGATCACTTCGCAGGCGACACCATCTTTCGCCAGCACTTCGGCAGCAGCCATGGCTTCCTGCACGCGGCGGCTGTAGCTGATCACCGTCACGTCGGTACCCGCGCGAATCACGTTGGCTTTGCCAAGCGGAATCGCCACGCCGCGCTCCGGCGCACTGCCCGGATTCCAGTAGGTCGGCATGTTCTCGATGAAAAGGCAAGGGTCGTCATCGCGGATGCAGGACAGCATCAAGCCATACGCATCGGCAGGATTCGACGGTGTGACGACCTTGATGCCGGCAACGTGCGCAAACCAGGCCTCGAGGTAGTCGGCGTGCTGACCACCCGTGCCGAAGCCCGCGCCCGTCATGGTGCGGATGACGATCGGCACATGGGTCTGTCCGCCCGACATGAACCGCAGCTTCGCGGCGTGATTCACGATCATGTCCATCGCGACGGTCGTGAAGTTCATCAGCATGATTTCCGCCACAGGACGCATCCCGACCATCGAAGCGCCGATTGCCGCACCGATGATGGCCTGCTCCGAAATCGGCGTCGAACGCACCCGCGACGTGCCGTATTTCGACGACAGTCCCTTCGTTACGCCGACAATGCCGCCCTCCTGGCCGTCGGCAACGTCTTCACCCAGCACGATTACGTTGGCGTCGGCGGCCATCGCGTCGTCGAGCGCGAAGTTGACCGCCTGGATGGTGTTGATGTTGGTTGGCTGCTGGCTCATGCAAGCACCTCGTCCTTGAAGATGTCGCGCCGAAGCTCCGCGACATCGGGATATTCGCTCGACAGCGTGAATTCGACCGCAGCGTCGATCTGCGCCTCGTGTTCGGCTTCCATCGCAACCAGTTGCTCCTCGGTCGCATGCTTCGCATCGATGAGCCACTGACGGAACAGCGGCACCGGATCCTTCGCGAGCCAGGCGGCCTTTTCGTGCTTGTCCATATAGGCGTCGGGGTCGCCGAACACGTGCCCCTGAAAGCGGAACGTGTTCGCTTCGATCAGCGTCGGGCCGCCGCCGTTGCGCGCGCGTTCGACCGCTTCGTGCGCCGCCTTGTGCATCTGAATCGGATCGTTGCCGTTCACCGTGATGCCCGGCATCTGGTACGCGACGGCACGCTGGGCGATGTTCGGCACGGACGTGCCATACGCGTATTTGGTGTGCTCAGCATAGCCGTTGTTCTGGCAGACGAAAATCACCGGCAACTTCCACACGGACGCCATGTTCAGCGACTCGTGGAAGGCGCCAATGTTTGATGCGCCGTCACCGAAGTAGGCCACGGCCACGCGCGATTCACCACGAATCTGCGCGGCGAGCGCAAGCCCATTTGCGATCGGCATCGAACTGCCGACAATGCCGGTCGTCACCATGACGCCCGACGCGGGATGCGTGACGTGCATCGGGCCGCCCTTGCCTTTGCACGTCCCCGTCACTCGCCCTCCGAGCTCGGCCCAGAGTTCCTTGAGCGGCACACCTTTGGCGATCATGTCGTGGACGCCGCGGTAGATCGTGCAGATGTAGTCGTCGTCGCTGAGACACACCGACATCGCCGACGGAATCACTTCCTGGCCGCGTGGCGAGTAGTACGGCATCACCAGCTTGCCGGCCTTGATAACGGCACGAAAGCGCTCATCGTTCTGCTTGATGAGAGCCATGCGCCTGTAGATGTCGACCAGGACTTCGCTGCTGGGCGGCTGATAGGCATTCATTCGTCACTCTCCTGTGTCACCAGATCTTTTGCGCGCCGCTCGCATGCAGCGCCGCGATGTAACCGAACACGAACGATGCGCCGATGCTGCTGCCGGCGCCCGGATAACACCGGCCAACCACGGATGCCGTGCAGTTGCCGGTGGCGTACAGTCCAGGGATTTGCGAGCCGTCGTCCTTCAGCACACGTCCGAACTCGTCGGTCACGAGACCGCCTGCCGTGCCCACATCCCCTGGATACATGCGCACGGCGTAGAACGGCCCCTCCTCGATCGGCCCGAGATTGGGGTTCGGTTTGATGGTCGGGTCTCCATGACAGCGATCGAATGCACGCGAGCCGCGACCGTAATCTTCGTCGACGCCCGTTTCGCAGAAGCCGTTGAAGCGCTTGACGGTCCCGAGCAGCCCAGCACGGTCGATACTGCATTTCGCGGCCAGTTCTTCGAGCGTGTCAGCCTTGATCATGTATCCGCTGTCGAGCCACTTCTGCGGAATCTGGCCCGGCATCGCCGTGCCCCACGGGTAGTACTTACGCTGCCGGCTGTCCATGACGACCCATGCGGGAACGGCCTTACCCGTCTGCTTGTGGCGCTGGTACATGCGTTGACCGATTTCCATGTACGCTCCGGCTTCGTCGCAAAAGCGCTCGCCGTCCTGGTCGACCATGATCGAAAACGGCAGCGACAGGTCGAGGTGATGCATGAACGGCAGCGGCGAACCATCCGGCGCGCGTGCACCTTCGGGCAATTCCTCGTTGGGACCGAGCGACGTCACGACCCACCACGCTTCCTCCATGCAGTCCACTGCGCCGCCGAGCGCAATCGCGGCTTGCAGGATTTCACCGGTATCGCCCGGATTCGCATTGGTCCAGTCCGCGGACGACGGCTGCGGCTGGTACCTGCGGCGCATTTCTGCGTTGTGTGAAAAGCCGCCGGTATTCAGCAGGACGCCTTCGCGAGCGCGCACGCGCAACTCGCGGCCGCTGCGTACCGCGACGATGCCGGTCACGCGTCCGTCCTCGACGATGAACTCGCGCACCGGCGTGTCCGTCCAGATCGGCACGTTCGCGCGCAGCGCCATCTGCAGCATGCGCCCTTGAATCGCCGCGCCGTTGGCCACGAGCTCCTTGCCGGTGATCTTCTGATAGAGCATCCGGCCACCCAGTTGCATCGCCTTGCGCTTGCCGCCCCACGTCCGCTTCATCAGAAACAGTTGCGGATACTCGTCCGAGTTGGCCGGCATCGACGGCCCCTTGTAGCGCGACAGACGCGGCGCCCATTCGCCCAGTTCCTTCACGTCGAACAACCTGGCGAGCAGCGACCGGCCACGCGGCTCGCCGCCGGGCAGCGTGTCGTAGTAATCGGACCAGCCGTCCGCGTACACGAACTGCATCCCCTGCTGCTCGAGAAACTCGGCCATCTTCGGGCCGGTGCGCAAGTAAGCCTCGCGTCGCGCGTCAGAAGTGCCCGGGCCTTGATAAGTAACCGCCGCATCGAAGTACTGGCGCGCGCGTTCATAGGAATCGCTGACGCCGTGACGCTTCATCACATGATTGTTCGGAAGCCACCAGACCCCGCCCGAATATCCGGTCGAGCCGCCGACCTTCGCCTGCTTCTCGATGATCAGTGCTTCTTTGCCCACCGACTTGCAGGCAAGCGCCGCACACATCGAACCCCCGCCGCTGCCGACCACCACGAAGTCGTAGGTTGCGTCCCAGTTTGTCGGCATCACTCATCCCGCGCGATGAATTCGCGCAGCGCGCGATGGAAGTTCGAAACCGACGATTCCTGCAGCGGATTGGTGCGCAAACCCTTGAAGCCGCGCGACTTCATGCCCTGCTGAACGTTGGTCATGTTCTGAAAGTCTTGCCACAGGATCAGGCCGAAGTTCTCCTGCGCGTTCTCCTTCCAGTCGTCCACGCCGTAATAGAACTCGCGCTTCAACGGCGGCTCCGCCCCAGGCGCGAAGCGCTGCAGCGACCAGATGTCGTAGATGCACGAATCCGGGTTGTCGCCGTCCGGCCGCGCGCGATAGAACAACGCGCCGTCGGGGTACGGCAGGAACACCAGATTCGGAAAGACGTGCCAGTCCGCTCCCGCGCGACCCAGTTGCTCGAAAGAGATCTCGGGCCAGCCCGCACCCTCGGCGATGGCCGCCTCGCGTTGAAATTCCATCGCCTTCCCAAGGACTTCGAACTGGTTACCCGACGGCGACATTTCGGTCATCAGGCGCTTCGCGGCTTCGTAATCGCGCGCGGTATTGATCGCCTTCAGAGTCTCTTCCATTACCCGGAAAAAGTTCACGAGCCCCTGGCGTACGTCTTCCGGCATCGGCTTGCCGGTTCGCGGCGAGGGCGCGCCGATCATCCGCGTCGCCGTCGAATAACCAAACATCCCATGGCGGCCATAGGAGAAACTGCGCGTCACGTCATCGCCGGCGACGTCGAGCAGTTGCGGATGCGTTGCCGCTACGTGATAACCCTCGTTGAACGCTTCGAGTGCAACCTTCCAGTTGCACGGCAGACGAATCGACTTGTACCAGCGATAGCGCATCTTTTCGAACTCGAAGCAGTTGGTGATCTCCGGCACCGGGTCGAGAAATTTCGCGAGCGGCTCTGCATCCGGATCCATATTGATGAACACGAACCCGCCCCACGTATCGACCAGCACGTCCGTGAGACGAAGGTCCCCGTCAGCCATGTCCGGGCAACCTTGCCAATCTTGCCTGTCGAGCACACGCGCAAGACTGCCATCCAGATTCCACTGCCAGCCGTGATAGGCGCAGTGAAATTTCGCGGCCTTGCCACAGCCGTTAGTCAGGCGCCGGCCACGGTGCTGGCAGACGTTGAAGAAGGCCTTGATCTGATCTCCCGCGGTTCGCACCACGACGATCGATTCGCCGGCCACGTCGAAGGTCACGAAGTCGCCCACGTTGGGAATCTCTTCGAGGCGGCAGGCGACCTGCCAGGCTCGCGGCCAGAGGCGCTCGTGCTCGCGCTCGAGAAACTGCTTCGACAGGTAACTGTCCTTCGGGACAAAATCGAGGCGGACAGTGTGCTCACCCGAATCGGGACTGGTGTTACCCATTGTTATCTCCTTCGTCATATGGCCGGCGTAGGCGCCGGTTCCGGCTTTTTATGTAGCGGCCGCGCGCTCGACGGTCCTATTGCAACTATCAGTTCAATTATCTTGAACAGCGTTCGGGCCAGTGTCAATCCGGGCGAACGTCAATCGAGCGCCGCGGTCAGTGCCGGGACAGCGTCGAAAAGGTCGGCGCTCAGACCGTAGTCGGCCACCTGAAAGATCGGCGCCTCGCTGTCCTTGTTGATCGCGACGATGACTTTCGAGTCCTTCATACCGGCGAGGTGCTGAATCGCGCCCGAGATACCCACCGCGATATACAACTGAGGCGCGACGATCTTGCCGGTCTGGCCGACCTGATAGTCGTTCGGCACGAAGCCGGCGTCGACCGCGGCGCGCGACGCGCCGACCGCGGCGCCAAGCTTGTCCGCAAGCGCGTCGAGCAGTTTGAAGTTGTCGCCGTTCTGCATGCCTCGGCCGCCCGACACCACGATGTTGGCTGCCGCAAGCTCCGGCCGGCTCGATTTCGTCAGTTCCTGGCCGACGAAACGGACCTCGTCGAAAACCGCTGCCGATGCGACTGCGCGCGACGGCGCGGCGGCCGAACCGGTAGCGGCCGCATCGAAGGCGGTCGGACGAATCGTGACGACCTTGATTGCGTCGGACGATTGGACCGTGGCGAGTGCATTGCCGGCGTAGATCGGACGCACGAACACATCGGGGGCCTTAAAAGCGATCACGTCGGAAATCTGCGCGCTGTCGAGCAGCGCGGCTACCCGCGGCATGAAGTTCTTGCCCACGGCCGTGGAGGCCGCGATCACGTGCGTATAACCGCTAGCCAGCGAAACGACGAGTGCGGCCAGATTTTCCGGCAGCCCATGCGCGTATTCGGGTGCATCCGCGACGAGCACTTCGGCGACGCCGGCAACGTTCGCGGCCTGCTCTACCACCGCCGACGCGCCGTGGCCTGCGACCAGTACATGAATCTCGCCGCCCGCAGCGCCCGCCGCCGTGATGGCGTTGAGCGTGGCGCGCTTGAGGCTTGCGTTGTCGTGTTCGGCGATAACGAGAATAGTCATGATCAGATCACCTTCGCTTCATTACGAAGCTTTTCAATCAGCGCCGCAACATCGGGAACCATCACGCCGCCCTTACGCGCCGGCGGCTCGGTCACTTCGAGAACCTTCAGACGAGGCGCAACGTCGACCCCCAGCGCGTCGGGGCTCAGCGTCTCCAGCGGCTTCTTCTTCGCTTTCATGATGTTGGGCAGCGTCACGTAGCGCGGACTGTTCAGACGCAAGTCCGTCGTGACCACCGCCGGCAGATCGAGCGCGACACGTTCGAGTCCGCCATCGATCTCACGCGTGACGAGTAGTTGTTGACCGTCCACTTCCGTCTTGAACGCGAACGTGGCTTGCGGCCAGCCGAGCAACGCGGCGAGCTTCTGGCCGGTTTGTCCCGCGTCGTTGTCGATGGCCTGCTTGCCGAGCAGCACCAGTTGCGGAGTTTCCCGCGCGGCCACGGCGGCCAGCAGCTTGGCGACCGCGAGCGGCTGCAGATCCGCATCGCTTTCCACCAGCAGCGCGCGATCAGCCCCCATCGCGAGCGCCGTACGCAGCACCTCCTGCGATTGCGCGGTTCCCGCCGACACCACGACGACTTCACTCGCCACGCCCGCTTCCTTGAGGCGCACCGCCTCCTCCACCGCGATCTCATCGAACGGGTTCATGGCCATTTTCACGTTGGCCAGATCGACGCCCGAACCATCGGACTTCACCCGAGGTTTCACGTTGTAGTCGATCACGCGCTTCACCGCGACCAGTATTTTCAATTTGACGCTCCGAACGCTTTGTTGAACAATGTTCTATATTCTGAACTCATCTTTTTGTAGCTGTCAACGAGAAGAATGAGGAGAACGTCGCTTGTCGCTCAATTCGACGCCCTCGTTCGACACCATGGAGACGACCAATGAAGCTCTATCGATGTGAACGGTTTGAAGGTATTGCGGGTCTGGCACTACGCGAGGAACCCGATCCGGCGCCGCCCGGCGCTCACCAGGTACTGGTGCAGGTCAATGCGAGTTCGTTGAATTTCCGCGAGTTGCTGCTGGTCAACGGTGTGTATCGCGACTGGATGGCGCCTAACTTCATTCCGGCCTCGGACGGCGCGGGCGTCGTGCTTGCCGTCGGCCCAGGCGTGCGGCGCTTCCGACCCGGCGACCGGGTGATGGCCAATTTCGCGCAGAACTGGCACGGCGGCACCCGCCCGCAACACGCGGATACGCTGGGCCGCGGCGCTATCGTCGAAGGCATGCTGCGCGACAAGGCGGTGCTGAGCGAGGAAGAGCTGGTTAGCGTTCCGGATCATCTTTCCGACGAGGAGGCCGCAACGCTGCCTTGCGCCGCGCTCACCGCATGGAACGCGCTGTGCCAGCATGCGCCGCTGCTGCCGGGCCAAACCGTGCTCGTACAGGGCTCTGGCGGGGTATCGCTGTTCGCTCTGCAGCTCGCCCGTCTGTTCGGCGCGCGCGTGATCGCGACTTCGTCGAGCGAAGCGAAGCTCAAACGGCTTGCCGAACTCGGCGCCGACGCCACGATCAACTACCGCGATACGCCGAATTGGGATGACGCCGTGCTGCGCCTGACCGATGGCTTTGGGGTCGATCTGGTCGTCGAGGTGGGCGGCGCCCAAACCTTCGGCAAGTCCATTGCCGCCACTCGCGACAGCGGGCGCATCAGCGTGGTCGGACTGCTGACCGGCGCCCCTTCTCCCGGCGAAGGATTCTTCACGCGCGGACTGTCGATCGCGCCGATCCGCGTCGGCTCCCGTCAGGATTTCGAAGCGATGAACCGCGCGATCGGACTGCACAAGCTCAAGCCCGTCATCGACTCGGTTTATGACTTTGCGCGCGTACCGGATGCGCTGCGGCACCTCGAAAGCCAGCAGCATTTCGGCAAGATCGTCATTCGCCACCGGTAACCAGCCTTCGCATGATCCACGGAGTCAGACTATGAAACTCTTTTCGCTGGAAGGACAGATTGCGCTCGTCACCGGCGCGTCGCGCGGCCTCGGCTTCGCCATGGCTAACGCGCTGGCGGCAGCGGGTGCGACGGTGATACTGTGCGCGCGTTCGCGCGCGAGCCTCGAAACCGCTGCGGAATCGATTCGTCAAGCGGGCGGCGACGTCGATATCGAACCGTTCGACCTCACCGATCAGGGCGCAATCAGAAACGGCGTTCGCAACGTCCTTGCACGCCACGGACGCATCGACGTCCTGCTCAACAATGCCGGCATTTGCGAGTGGAGTGATTTTCTGCAGTCGAACCTCGACATGTGGCAAAGAACGATGGATACCAACGTCACGGCCGCCTACGTGCTCGCGCAGGAAGTTGCGCGCCCGATGATCGAACGCGGACACGGACGCATCATCAACGTCGGGTCTTATGTGTCGGTGCTCGGTCGCGAGAAGCTGCAGGCATACGTGGCCAGCAAGCACGCGATTGCCGGACTGACGAAATCGCTCGGCGCGGAACTGGGCCGACACGGCATTCGTTGCAACGGCATCTGCCCCGGCTACTTTCTCACCGAAATGGCCGAGCCTGTCACGTCCAACCCGCGGATGAAGGAAATCGTGCGCTCGCATATCTCGGTGGGACGCTGGGGGAACCCCGAGGAACTCGGCGGCGTCGCGGTTTTTCTCGCCTCCGAAGCGAGCTCCTACATGAATGGGCAAATGCTGATGGTCGACGGCGGGGTCTCGGAGATCCTGAGCTTCTCGATGTCCGTGGTGTAGCGCAACGAGTGGTTCGCCCCAACGCGCCGCGTGACCTGCAGGCAAACGGGCCCGCTATCTCCACGGATAGCGGGCCAATTCTTTTGTCCTGCCAGGGTGCCGCGCGAAGAGCGGCACCGGTCACGCAGTCACGACCGCAGCGTTGCCTCACCGCTACAGGCCTCGACCTTCGTGGAACCGGCGGCGCCGCCCTTCGCCACTGCTTTACGCGAAATGCCTTGCAGCAGGAAATGCGACAGCGCCGGAATGAGGATCAGCGCGCCGATCATGTTCCACAGGAACATGAACGTGAGCAGGATGCCCATATCGGCCTGGAACTTGATCGGCGAGAACGCCCACGTTATGACGCCGGCAGCCAACGTCACACCGACCAGCGCCACGACCTTCCCGGTGAACTGCACCGCATGCCGATAGGCTACACGCAGCGGCTGCCCAGCGCGCTGATACGCGAGCTGCACACTCAGCAGATAGAGCGCATAGTCGACGCCGATCCCCACGCCCAGCGCGATCACCGGCAGCGTTGCCACCTTCACGCCGATGCCGAGCTTGACCATCAGCGCCTCGCACAGCACCGACGTGATCCCGAGCGGCACGACCGCCACCACGACCGCGCGCCAGCTGCGGAACGTGATGAAGCACAGCAGGATCACCGCTGCATACACCATCAACAGCATCGTGCGGTTCGCCTTGGCAACAACGACGTTCGTCACCGCGTCGATGCCCGCCGACCCGGCGACCATCAGGAACTGATGATCGGCGTCGCTATGGGCTTTCGCGAATGCCTCTGCAGCCTCCATCACGCGCGACAGCGTCGCCGCTTTGTGATCGGTCAGATAGGCGATGACCGGTGCGGTGCCGCAGGTCTGGCTCAGCAGATCAGGATGATCGAGCAGGATCTGCCACACCGTCTTGTTCACGATCGAAGGCACGCGGTCGATCGTGTACCACTTCGGGTAGCCCTCGTAGAACCCGGACGTCATCCAGCGCGCGAGACCGCCGACCGAGGTGGTGGTCTGCACCCCCGGCACGCCCCGCAGTGCGGTTTCGAGCCGGTCCGCCTCGAGCACCAGCGGGAAGTTGTTGGCGTCGCAGGTGCCGTGCGACGACTTGCCGATCACGACGAACAGGTCGCTCGACAGACCGTAGTGCGCGTTGGTGTACGCGTTGTCGAGGTTATAACGCGACTCCGGCCTGAGTTCTGGCGCGCCCGAATCGAGGTCGCCGATCTGCAGGTGCTGACTGATCGACCAGCCGAACACCGTGAGCGCCGCCGCACAAACGATCGCACCGACAGCCCAGCGGCGCTCGGTGAAGCGATCAAGCAGATTCCACAACGCGCCCGCCGACGAGGTGCCGCGCGCGTCGTTCTGCTCGCCACGCACGCTGCGTCGTGCAGCCGACGGACTCACACCAATGTATGACAGTAGTACCGGCAGCAGCAGCAGGTTGGTGAAGACCAGCACGCCGACGCCAACGCTCGCGGTAAATGCCAGATCCTTGATTACCGGAATGTCGATCACCATCAGCACGGCAAAGCCAACCACGTCCGCGAGCAACGCCGTGAGACCGGCGAGGAAAAGCCGCCGGAACGTGTAGCGCGCCGCCACGTAGCGATGCGTGCCACGCCCGATGTCCTGCGTGATCCCGTTCATCTTCTGCGCGCCGTGCGAAACGCCGATCGCGAAAACGAGAAACGGTACGAGCACCGAGTACGGGTCTAGCACATAGCCGAGCGTGCGAATGATGCCGAGCTGCCAGACCACCGCAATCAGCGAACACCCCACCACCAGCAGCGTGCTGCGATAGCAGCGCGTATAGAGAAAGATCACGACGAGGGCGATCCCCGCGGCCACGCCGAAGTACATCGCTACCAGCTTGAGTCCGTCGATCAGGTCGCCGATCAGTTTCGCGAAGCCCACCACGTGAACCTGCACCTCGCCGCGGCCCTCCGCTTTGATGACCTCGTCGATCCGGTGCGAGAGCTTCGCGTAGTCGAGCGGCTTGCCGGTATCGGCGTAATGATCGAGCAGCGGCAGCTGGATCATGCTCGAATGCAGATCGTTCGACACGAGGCTGCCCACGATGTTGGCGCGGGCAACGTTGGTGCGCAGCTGTTCGACTGCCTGCGCGGACGCGTCGAAGCCGTCCGGCATCACCGGTCCCCCTGCGAAGCCGCGCTCCGTGACCACGTTCCAGCGCACGATCGGCATCCAGAGCGACTTCACGCCAGGCCGGTCGACGCCCGGAATCAGGAACAACGCGTCGTTGATACGCCGCAGCGCCGCGAGATATTTCGGATCGTAGATGTCACCCGACGGATTCACGACGACGATCCGCAGCGAATTGCCGAGTCCTTTCAGATCCGCCTTGTTGGCGAGGTAGTTTTTGATGTACGGATGCGACAGCGGAATCATCTTCTCGAAGCTCGCATTCACATCGAGCCGCAGCGCCTGAAATCCCAGCACCGCCGTGATGATCGCGCAGATGATGATGAGCCACGGACGCCGGTTGAAGATCAACCGCTCGAGCGCGTTACCCGAGCGCGTATCGAAGCTGGCAAGATCCGCCACCACGGGCATCTTGTCGAATTGGGCATTGTTGCCGCCAGCCATGTCTGCTCCCCCTTAGTGCAACTTCGACAATGCGATCCGCGACAGGCCGGCCGCTCCGGCCAGCACCGCGGTGTCGCCGCGCAGCGCCATGGCGAAGATGCCGCCTGGCTGGCTCGCGCCGAGTGTATGAAACGTTGCCCCCTGGTCGGCGCTCTCGAGCAGCTCGCCCGCCTGGGTCGCGAGAATAAGGTGACCGTTCGGCAGTTCAGCCGAAGCGAGAATGCTCGCGCCGGTCGGCAGCGTGATCTTGTCCCACGTCGCGCCGCCGTCGGTGGAGCGATACGCGTTGCCGAGCAGACCGTAGACGATCATCGCGTTGTGCGTGGAAGCGAGACCGAAGAAGCTACCCTTCGACGGCGTAGGCACCGCGACGAAACGCTGCTTGTCGGGATCGAGCTTGAGCAAGAGCCCCTGTTCGCCCGCGATATAAAGCGTGCCGTTGATACGGCGCATCGCATGCAGGTTCAACGCGTTGGGATTGTCGACGCGATCGAACCAGGGCACCCAGCTCTTGCCGCCGTCGTCGGTATGAAAAATGATGTTGAACGAACCGATGACCCAGCCGGAATGCTCGTCATCGAACCAGACGTCGAGAAACGGACGGCCTCCCTGGTCTGCTTCAAAGCGCTCGGCCTCTTCGCGCGATGCCTTGAGATCGGGTGAATCGCCCTGTTGCTTCGCGTAGTACTCGCTCATCAGCCTGGCCGCCTGCTGGCCGTCGAGCTGTCGCGTCCAGCTATTGCCACCGTCGGTGGTATGGAGCACCTCGCCGTCGTGTCCGACCGCCCAGCCCAGCGCGGCCGACTTGAACGTCACGGCGACCAGATCGGAACTCACCGGCACCTGTACCTGGCGCCAGTGCACGGCGGCGTCGTCCGATACGAGAATTACTCCGCGCGGACCTACCGCGACCAGGCGCTGTCCGGCCTGCGCCAGCGCCATCAGCGGTTCATGCGCGGCCTGCGGGTTGATGACGGCGGGCGAGCGCATCGGGTCGGCGAATTCGGCGTAGACCGACCCGCTCGCGGCGCATGCCGCGGCGACGATTGCCAGCCAACGAAACAGGGTCTTGCGCATTGTGTCTCCTTCACAGTAACTGGCGATCGATCACGCGAACAGTCCTGAGCTTTTTATGAAAACTTCTTTGTGCGCCACGTCTTCACATTATTGCGCTGCGCCGTACCCACGTAGCGCAGTTCCCAATCCCACAACGCTTCCTGACCGTCCTTCGGCACAGGGAACGGCTTGCCGCCGAATGCGCCGGAAACGAACAGGCCATCCTTTTCGAGCTTCGCGTTCTGCTGGTGATGCGTCCCGCCAGGCAAGCCGGGCAGGGACGCATCACTCAATACCTGATCCTCAACTCGGCGCGCAATTAGCGCACACCCGCGGATTGCATACGCTCCGGCGTGAAGTAGTCATTTGGGAAATTCACGTTGAAGAAAATCCCGGGCGAGTCTGCCGGATGGCTGCCGAAGATATAAATGCCGCTGTTGAAGTCGTAGAACCAGTTACCGAGCGAATACGGCACCTTGTAGTCGTACGCGGGAACCGTGGTCTCAAAGCCGGCGCGATAGAGCTTGCCGGACTGGTCGTAGGCATCCATCATTCCCCCGCCGCCATCCTCGTCGAAGTACAGCGTCTTCTTGCTGTAGATGTGACGCGCGCCCGGCTTGAGCGTCAGCTCCACGACCCATACGCGGTGCAGCTCCCACCGGACATAATCGGGATTCACGAAATGCGGCGTGGTGATCTTGCTGGCCGGCGTGTCGTACTGCTGCTTGTAGTCGTTGTACGGAATGTACATTTCCTTCTTGCCGACCAGCTTCGCGTTCCAGCGATCGATCTTGCCGTAGAACAACTGGATGTCGTCCATCGTGATCGCGCCGGAATAGCCGGGATTCGGCGTGTCGTAGGCGAGATCGGGCGCCACGCGCACGCGGCGTTGGCCCGGGTTGTATTCCCACGATTGCTGATCGTGATCGGCCGAATCCGTGAAGTACCAGAAGAGCGTCGTGTCGCCAATCAGGCGGGCCGGTGACGCGTAGTCGTTATATACCTGATACCAGATCGCGAGGGGGCCCTTCTTGCGAAACTCCGCTTCGTCCTTCGACTCGAAATACGGATAGAGCAGCGAACTCTTGAACTGCGCAGCAAGAATCGGCGTGCCGCTCGAATCGACGAGCCACGTCTTCACGTTGTTTTTCTGGGCCGTTCCGACGTAGCGCAATTCCCAGTCCCACAGCGCCTCCTGACCGTTTTTCGGCACCGGGAACGGCTTGCCGCCGAACGCCCCATCGATATAAAGGCCATTTTTTTCGAGCTTGGCACTTTCCGCGTCCTTTTCCGAGTTCTGAAGGTACCAGTCCGGATACGAAACCGAGCGGTGCGTCGGGTAAATGTCCATCCGGTAAGTCGGATAGCGCTTGAACAGCTCGATCGAGGCGGCACTCAGTTTGTCGGCGTATTGCTGATAGTTCTGAGCCGTGATTTGCAGAACCGGCTTTTCACCAGGAAACGGGTCGGCCCATTTTCCGGAGTCGGCCTTGAACCCGGTCGGAAAGTCCTTGATGCCCCCCGTGTATGCTGGAATCGTGCCCTCCTTGTTGCCGGCAATTTCCGCGCCGAACGGCGTGATCCCACTCTCGATTGCCAGCGTATACGGCGAGGCCCAAACCGCGGCGAGTATCGCCAGCGCCTTAAAAAGCTTTGGGAATCTTTTCACACGTGCCTCCGTCATCAAAACGTTGTCTGATAGGTGATGCCGATCCACGACTTGTCGCTGTACGGTGCACCGAGCGCCGTCGCGGCTCCCGCCGTTGAGTACCCCTTCTTGTTCATGTAGTAGGTGTAGGTAATGTCCACCTCATGCTTGTTGTAGATCGTGAAATCAAGCCCGACCACGAAGGTGTTCTGCCCCTGTGCTTCGGCCGCCGGCGCGATGACAGATGAGTAGCCCTTCAGATTCAGATTAACGAACAGCGGCATCGTCAAATCAACCCCAGGGAATACCTGATACCACTGCGGGCTCGCACCAATGCCGATCCCGGCCCAGAAGCGCGTCGAGCAGTTGTTAAACGCGGAGTTGCCCGATGCCGAACATTGGCCCGTGGTGTCATAGCTGGAATTGGCAAAGTTCCGCGCATTCGATTGCACGCTCAGCAGCTGGTTGAACGCGAATTCCGCCTGCAGGAACATGTTGTCCCACATGGGCGTCTTGCCGAACGACTGCGTGACGTTCAGCAGACCGTGCAGCGTGCGACCTGTCGGCGCATCGTTGACCGTCGTCGTGTTGACGGCGTTGAGTGGCATGTTCCAGCGATACGACAGCTCGCCTGCCACTGCCGCGCTGCCGATCGCACTGTTGAAGCCAGCGCCGATCAGGTTCACGTCGTTGCCGTACTTCGCCGTAACACCGGGAAGGTTGGTGCCCGGGAAGAGTTCGGGTCCGGCACCCGGGAGTAGCACCGCCGCCCACGGCATCTTCATGGCGAAGTGGCGGTACGTAAATTCATAGGTCGTTGCGATCGAATCGACACGCCACTTGCCGTCGATGCCGATATCGCCGATCTGGCCTTTCGTCGGCGCGATGCGCGGAATCGCGAATGTGCCCAGCCCCGGAATGTTTTGGTAGCTGGCGATCGGAGGGCCGTAAAGAATAGGATCGGCACCGCCGAAATATGTGCCGCCTTCAGGCAGCCGATCGTGATTCCATTCGAACGTGTACTGCGCGCCGAGAGAGAACGTGTCGGTAATGTTCGTCGTCACGTCGGCCTGAGCCGTCGGCAACACGATTTCCTTGAGCGAAGCGCTCGGGCTCTGCGTCAGTTTCATCAGGTCGAGCGGCTGCTGACCGATGGCCACCGAGTTCGCGCCACCCAGCGTAGCAAACGCCGACTGCCCCCAGGTGACTGCCGTCCGGCCGAGCTTGACGTTGACAGAGTGACCACCGAGGTCAAAAGTGTGGAACACGAACGCATCACGCAGCTCGGCGCTCGGCCCCTGGTAGTACTTCTTGATGTAGCTGGTGTACTCGTTGTTCGGATAGTTCGGAGGAAATGCAGGATTGCTCGTATTGTGATTCTTGAACGTCGGGTCGTACCATGCGTCCATACTGATGCGGAAGCCGGACGTGTCCTTGTACTTGAAATCGAATTCGCTGTAGAGGTTCAGCATCGACTGGATCGTGCTGAACTTCGGCGTCGATAGATCGCCTTCGTCGTAGGTCGGGCTGTTCGTGTAGAAGTGGCTCGGGTTCTGAAGCCGGATGCCGTAGTCCGCACGCACCGTGTTGTCCCATTCCATGTCGATGTCCGGGTTCGGCACATCGAAGTGGAAGGCGTTGGCATTCGCGCTCCACAACCCGCACGCTGCAGCGATGCAGGTCGCGTGCACGCCAAGGCTGATCGCACTTGGCTTTAGACTCTTCTGTTTCATGCGTCTCCTCTTGTCTTTGTCGCGCTGCCGCAGAAAAGGCCCAGGCCGTTGGACTGCCGCAGACTTTTGCAATGAAGCGAAACCGGCCTCCCTACCTCGTCAGCATCGCGCCTCGGATACCTCCCACAGCGTCACCAGAATGCGAATGCTGTTCGGAAAGATAAACGCTCGAAACTCGACTGTCAACGCTCGCTCACCCCTAAGTGATGCAATTTTCCGAACGACGTTCAAAACGCGGGGTAAACGTGGATTTGAGTTTGGTGATCAACTCGAAGCGGTCCGCGCATGACCAGGGTCGCAGTGGTGCCCAATGCGTGCAGAGCGCGTGACGCTGACGAGACAGTGGCGACGCTTGCATTTGCGAGGTGTCCGATTCGACTGCGCAGATTGTCGATGCAAACCATGGATGGCTTTCGGAAAACCGTCCGAGCCGATGATGAATCGATGGGCAGGCCGGGCGCAGCCCGGATTCTTCGATTCTAGTCCGGTACGCAGTACAGGCCACGATGAGCCGGCCTTCCGTCTTTCCATTCAAGCGCGAAAGTCAGGACGAATCGCAGAAGCAGCCGAAAACGCTTGTGCGATCGGATCAGTTTCCTTTGCAGTCCTTTTATATAGGCTGTTCATGGACCGCGATCAGACGAATCCCTTATCCCGTTCCTGCGTAGAAGTGCCTTTCTGGTTTGCGAGGAGGAGGCGGGAACACGCGCCATGCCCCGTCGTCGTGTCGAAAGAAGAATATCGCGAAGGAGTTCGCCGCGGCGGACGACCGCGCAAGTACACACCTCGTCTGGCCTGAATTTGCGAAAGTACATCGGGTGATGTGCACCGAGGTGGTTGCAGTGGGCGCAATCCACTTGTCGATCAGCGAACGCAAAGAACCTTCCCCAACCTTCATGTCCAGCTCCTTCTACCGCCCTGTACGCGCTGCTGACATCACAACCACGAACGCAAATTGGCGACTCTAACCGGCCAACCCCAAACCCTGCGGATCTGCTGCTTCGGCTTGCGACACATGGGAATGGTCGGTTTCCGGCGTAATGTGTCGATTGACTAAATAGTAGTAGTCAGCCGACCCATTATCAAGCCCAGATGACACCAGGGGAAATGCTGGTATGGACAAATCTACCCTTTATTCGGGTAGGATATGTGATGCCGCGAGTGACTGGATCAGGCTTTATCTAAAAGCTAATTAGTCAGAAGACGCATATTTATTCGTCATCCGACTATCATCAGGTCAATGCCGGCGCTGCGCGATCAGGATCGAACGCCGTTCGTATCAGGCGGGGTATAGCCCGCAGATACACATCCCGGACTGGCAACAAGCGCGAGGACAGCAGACGCCAAGGAGAGCACAACAGATGAAAGACCTGACCATCTCATCGGCAGACCTCGGCAACACGGCAGCAGACGGGCCCAGACGGCGCGGGAACAGAACGACCCGCGTGCCCGCCATCATCGAAGTGGCGATCGAGGTCTTCGCATCCGAAGGTAACGCTGGTTTCACTCAACGCCGAATTGCCAGCGAGGCAGGGATTCGACTGAGGACCTTGCAGCACTACTTCAGCACCCGCGAAGAACTATTGCGGGCCACGATCGAGGCATACACGGATCGCTATTTCGAGCACTATCGGACGATCGCCCAAGACAAATCCCGGTCACCGGAAGCACGACTGGATGTCATCGTCGACGAGGCGTTCTCCGTACTGACGGCGAGCGGCGGAAACCGCGTTAGCGCCTTTGTGCTGGAATGCTGGAGCCTCGCAGAGCATGAGCCCTTTCTGCATGCCCTGATGGCGAAATCTACTGCGGATTTTCAGGGTCTCCTGGCGGAACTGATCGCGCAGATCAACCCAACCTTGCCCTCGGGAGAATGCACGTTGCGCGGCGCCCTACTCCTTTCACATCTGCACGGTCTGGTCGTCTTTCTTCGCCGGTCCGGCGCGGACACATTTAATGCGGACTCGTTCCGTCACGCCATGAAGGTCGTCTGGCGAGCGTTGAGCAAGGCATCTCCATAAAACTGCAAGGCAGCTGCTTGTGCCAGAATCGCGCCCGGATGGAGCGGTCGGCGCGCCATGTGACGGGCGCACCGAACCGCGGATCCCCTTCTACAGACGCACATGGTCGCAATGGCCTGCTCAGGCCATTGTGACCGATCCTCAGCGGACCACGTCCCAGACAAGAGGCAAGTGGTATAGCGTGCCGTTCACACCTCCGTGGACACCCGCTTTCTCGCCAGGCTTGATCTGGAAATCGGGAATCCGCTTAAGCCATTCCTGAAGGAAAACCTTCAACTCCACGCGCGCAAGGAACGAGCCGGGACAACGATGCGCGCCATTGCCGAACGTCGAATGAATCGGCGTAGGCCGAGCGAAATCGACGCTCAGCGGAGCGTCGAACTTCCTCTCGTCCAGACCGTGCAGTGTCGTCGGCATGATGATCATGTCACCCGCCTTCATCTGCACGCCCTTGTACTCGAAATCGTGTGTGATCCGCCGCCCTTGATTGACCACCGGGAAGCGCCGCAGAAGCTCGTCCACGGCCTTCTGCGTCAGTTCGGGGTTGTCGATGAGCTGCTTGCGGTGGGCCGGGCTCCCGGCGAGGAATCGCGCGATAAAGCCCATTGCCGAGGCAACCGTGTCGAGGCCGCCAATCAGCACGAGACCACAGAGCCCCCGCACTTCTTCGTCGGTGAGCGCGCGCCCGTCGATCTTCGAATGGACAATCTTGCTGATGAGATCGTCACCCGGGTTCGCGCGGCGTTCCGCAATCTTCCCCCCCAGGTACTGAAAAATCGCACCGAGCGCCTTGAGCTTCTCGTTGGCATCGACCGGGCGGACCATCTTGTCAGCGAGGCCGAGCAAGTACTCGCGATCCTCGGCGGGCAGCGCCACCATGTTCATGAAAATGCCGATCGGAAGATGCTGCGCAAACCCCGCTACGAATTCCACCTCGCCCTTAAGATAAAAGCCGTCGATCAATTCGATCGCCATTTCGCGCGCCTTCTCCTCGAGCTTGCCGATTGCCTGCGGCATGAACGCGGGCGCGATCAGCGCGCGATAGGCGGTGTGCTGCGGAGGATCGAAGAAGATCGGCGGCAACGGTTGATGCTCGACGAGCGGCACTGTCAGCTGCTTCGACGAGAAATTCTCATAGTCCTTGAGGATGTGATAGATGTCATCGCCGCGCGTCGCGATCCAGTGTCCGCCGTTGCGGGGTGTCCAGAGAATGTCGGGAATGCCTTCGGCGTGCAACTGCTTGAGCGAGAGATGGTAGTCGTCTTCGGCACCCGGCGGATTGTAGATATCGATGTCGAACACTCGTTCAGGCAATACGTGCGCGGGAATTGGCGCCAGCTCCGGAGTCGCGCCATGAGCAGCTACTGACATCAGTTGTCTCCTTTCTTCAAATCGACCGGCATGTGCGGTCGGGACCATTCTTGTCGTCTGATTAACTGCAATTACAGGAACGCGCCGTACAGCTCGATATGGTGTTCGGTGTTTCCCCAAGTCATGTCGATGCAGGTGAGCCGCTTCACGTACCACCCCACCGCCAGTTCGTCCGTCATGCCCATCCCGCCGTGCAGTTGTACCGCTTGCTGCGCCACGAAGCGTGCACTACGGCCAATCAGCGCCTTTGCGGCAGTCACAGCACGATGGGCTTCCAGCTCGTCGTCATCGCCAAGTTTCGCCGCCGCAAAGTAGACCATCGATTTCGCCTGCTCTACGGCGGTCAAAATATCGGCGGCGCGATGCTGCAGCGCCTGGAATTTGCCGATCGGCGAACCAAACTGCTTTCGCGTGCGCAGGTATTCAAAGGTCAGATCGCTCAGCCGCGACATCGCGCCCACCGCTTCCGCACAGAGCGCGAAAATACCTTGATCGACGGTCCACTCGAGCAACGGATAGCCCTGATCGACGACGCCGATGACAGCACTTGCATCGACGCGCACGTCGTCCAGCACCACCTCGGCGACACGCTGCCCGTCGAGTGCCGGAAATCCTTTGACGCTGACGCCTTGCGTTCGCGCATCGACGGCGAACAGCGTGATGCCGTGCTTGTCGATCTGCTCGCCTGCGGTACGCGCCGAAACCAGCAGAATGTCCGCGCTGTCGCCGTGAAGTACAACGCCTTTGCGTCCATTCAGGATGAACCCGTCACGCGTTGGCTCGGCCCTCATCGCAACATCCCACAAATCGAAACGCGCGCCCGGTTCAAGCGTCGCCAGCGCGGTCTTCAGGCTGCCGTCCGCGATACCAGCCAGCCACTCCGCCTTGCGCGCCTCGTGTCCCGCGCGCCCGATCAGCTTCGCGCCGATTACGGCCGTCGAAACAAACGGCTCCAGTACGAGCCCACGGCCGAAGGCCTCCATCACGAGCATGGTCTCGACCGGCCCCGTGCCAAGGCCGCCATGATCCTGCGGCACGTTCAGCGCCAACACGCCCATTTCGGCCAGCGTCGTCCAGTGCGCAGCCGACCAGCCCTCGGGAGTAGCGGCGAGACGGCGCCTCGCCTCGAAGTCGTATTCCTTTTCGACGAAACGGCCGACCACGTCGGCCAGCATCTGTTCCTCTTCAACCAGCGTGAAGTCCATGGCGTGTCCTCAGATGCCGAGCGCCTGCTTGGCGATGATGTTTTTCTGCACTTCAGTCGAACCGCCGTAGATCGAAATCTTGCGCCAGTCCAGGTAGTGCGCGGCCAGCGCGTTGAGCAGCTCGCCGTTCGCGGTTTCGCCGCGCCAGTCCGCCTCCAGCGCTTCGCTTACAAAAGGCACCGCATAGGGGCCTGCGCATTCCATGATCAGCTCCGTAAGCTCCTGCTGAATCTCCGAACCGCGGATTTTCAGCACCGAAGCCTCCGGTCCGATGGGACGTCCTGCAGTTTCGGCTGAGACGACGCGCAGCAGCGACCATTCGTGCGCGATCAAATCGATTTCCACCCTGGCGATGCGATCGCGAAAGCGAACGTCCTCGATGAGAGGCTTGCCGTGCTTACGCTCGGTGCTGGCAATCTCCTTCAGACGTCGCATGAAACGCTTGCAGTTGCCGAGGCCGGCGATGTTGGTCCGCTCGTGGCCGAGCAGATACTTGGCGATCGACCAGCCGCGATGCTCCTCACCGACGAGATTGCTCACTGGCACTGCCACATTGTCGAAGAACACTTCGTTGACGTCGTGGCCGCCGTCAAGCGTGCGGATGGGTCTGACCGTCATGCCGGGCGTCGACATATCGATCAGCAGGAACGAGATGCCTTCCTGTGGGCGGCCGCTGCCATCCGTGCGGACCAGGCAGAAAATCCAGTTCGCCCATTGGGCAAACGAGGTCCAGATCTTCTGGCCGTTGACGACGTAGAACAGTTGACCGTCGCGCTCGACGCGGTCCGCACGCGTCTTGAGCGACGCCAGATCGGAACCCGCACCCGGCTCGGAGTAACCCTGACACCACCAGTCCTCCATCGAGATGATGCGCGGCAGGAACCGTTCGCGCTGCGCGTCGGTGCCGAACTTCTGGATGACAGGTCCAACCATCGAAAGGCCAAACGGCATCTGGCGCGGCGCGCCGGCGGTAAAGCATTCCTCGTCGAAAATGTTGCGCTGCGCGGCATTCCAGGCAGCGCCGCCGAATTGCGCGGGCCACGCAGGTGCGCCCCATCCCTTCCCGGCCAGAATGCGTTGCCAGCGCACGTAGTCTTCGCGCGGCACATGGCGGAAGTTCAGCACCCGTTCACGAATGTCGTCGGGCAAATGAGTCGCTACGAATTCGCGCACCGTGGCGCGAAATTCCTTGTCGGCGGGACTCTCTTTCAGGTCCATTTCAGCCTCCCGCCGGGCCGCCCCCAAGGGAGGCTGAAGCCCCCCCGGGGGGCCGCGAACAACAGTGAGCATGGGGGTCGTTTCATTTCAGGCTCCAGTCGCGGCCCGGCAAAGCACGTCGGCGCTGCCGGGCGCGGTTTCAGGCAATTTCCACGATTCCGTTGTTCAGCACCACCACATCGCGTGCGTCGACGCGCGCCCGCAGATGCAGACGCGTGTCACTGTCCCGCCAGAACTGGAAGCGCACTTCTTCGCCGGGGTACACCGGCGCGGTCAGGCGCAAGGCGAGTCGCTTCAGACGCTTTGCGTCGTTGCCCGCGAAGGTGCGAATCGCGGCGTAACCCGCCATGCCATAGGTCGCGAGGCCGTGAAGAATGGGCCGGTTGAATCCGGCTTTCGACGCCACCTCCGGGTCCGCGTGCAGGGGGTTGGCGTCGCCCGAAAGGCGGTAGATCAACGCTGCATGCGCGCCGGTCGAAAAGACGTATTCCGCGTCCGGCGCGCGCTCCGGCACAGCCGGAAGCGCTTCGGGCGGCGCGTCGCTCGCGCCCGACCCGGCGCTGAACCCTCCGTCGCCGCGCAGAAAGGACACCTGCCGGACTTCGGCAAGTTGTTCGCCCGTCGAGGCGTCGATGATGTCACGCTTGAGTTCGACGATCGCGCCCTTGCCCGCGCCCTTGTCCGAGATGCGGCTCACCCGCGTCTTGCTGACGATGGTCGCTGCAACCGGCATCGGGCGCATGAAGCGAACGTCCTGCTCACCGTGCACGAGCTTCAGGTAGTCGATGCCCGTGCGCGAATCGCGCATCCACGATTTCGGCCAAGCGAACGCGGCCGCGCAAGTCGGCATCGCTTGCAGGTCCTTTTCATAGACGTAGCGCAGCTGTTCTGCGTCCAGCGGGTCTGCGCCCAACCCGAGACCCAGCGAATACAGCATCACGTCTCGCTCGCTATATGTCTGCGTGACATCTTCGATCGGCCAGTTCTTGACGACTTCGTAGTTCAGCATGAGGTGGTAGTCCTATGTGTGCTCAGTAGTCCGTGAAGTTGGGCTTGCGCTTCTCGAGAAAGCTCGCCATGCCTTCCTTGTAGTCATCGCACTGGTTGGCGATCGGCATGTCCAACCCGGCGTGTATCACCGCCTCGTGGGGCGTCTGGAACGGCACCTCCCAGACCTGCTCCTTCATGATGCGCATCGAGCGCGGCGAGCAGTACTCCGCCATTTCACGCGCGTACGCATAGGTCTCCTCGACCAGCTTGTCCGCCGGAATTGCCCGATTCACGAGTCCCATACGTTCGGCTTCGCGCCCCTTGATCTTGCGTCCCGAAAGCAGCAGGTCGAGCGCGTGTGCCTGGCCGACGTGACGCGCGAGTATCCAGGCCATGCCGTATTCCGCGCTCAGGCCGCGGCGCGCGAATGCCGTCGTGATGGTCGCGTCTTCGGACGCAAAGCGGATGTCGCAGAAAAGGGCATGGATCAGGCCAATGCCGACGGTAGCGCCGTTGAGCATCGCGATCACCGGCTTCGGAATGGCCGGGTAGTAAGAGCAGCGCGTTTGCCAGTCGGCGCGCTTGCGCATGTCGAACGGACGCGGGAGCTTCGTCATGAGCGCGGCGGGATCACCGCCGAAGCTGTGAATATCGCCGCCCGCGCAAAACGCCTTGCCCGCGCCGGTGAAAACGATCACGCGCACGCCATGGTCCGCGCCCGCCGCTTGCATCGCCTCGTACACTTCGGTCGCCACCTGGTCGTTCCAGGTGTTCATGTGTTCCGGACGGTTCAGCGTGATCGTCGCTACCCGGTCCTTGACGTCGTACAGAATGGTCTCGAAGCGCATCAGATCCCTCCAAAGCTCAGAATGAACGCGGCAGGTCGAGCACGTGCTCGGCGACGTAGGACAGAATCAGGTTCGTCGAAATCGGCGCCACCTGATAGAGCCGGGTTTCGCGGAACTTGCGCTCGACATCGTATTCGCAGGCGAAACCGAAGCCGCCATGGGTCTGCAGACAGGCATTGGCGGCTTTCCACGAAGCCGTGGCCGCGAGATGCTTCGCCATGTTCGCTTCCGCGCCGCACGGTTGATGGTTGTCGAACAGTTCGCAGGCCTTGTAGCGCATCAGATCCGCCGCGCGCACGTCGATGTAGGCCTCGGCGATCGGGAACTGGATGCCCTGGTTCATACCGATGGGCCGGTCGAACACGATACGCTCGCTGGCGTACTTCGACGCGCGCTCGACGAACCAGTAGCCGTCGCCGATGCACTCGGCCGCGATCAGTGCGCGCTCGGCGTTGAGTCCGTCGAGGATGTACCTGAAGCCCTTGCCTTCCTCGCCAATCAGGTTCTCTTCAGGAATCTCCAGATTGTCGAAGAACAGCTCGTTCGTCTCGTGATTGACCATGTTCGGAATCGGCCGCACGGTCAGGCCATTGCCGATAGCCTGGTGCAGGTCCACGAGAAAGCACGACAGCCCATCCGACTTCTTCTTCACGTCCGACAACGGCGTGGTGCGTGCGAGCAGGATCATCATGTCCGAATGCTGCACGCGCGAAATCCATACCTTCTGGCCGTTCACCACGTACCGGTCGTCTCTTTTTACAGCAGTGGTCTTCAGCTTCGTCGTGTCCGTTCCGGTGGTCGGTTCGGTCACAGCCATCGATTGCAGACGCAATTCTCCGCTCGCGATCTTCGGCAGGTATTTGCGCTTTTGCGCCTCCGAGCCGTTTCTGAGCAGCGTATTCATGTTGTACATCTGGCCATGACAAAAGCCGGAGTTGCCGCCGTTGCGGTTGATCTCCTCCATGATCACGGACGCCTCGGTCAACCCGAGACCTGAACCGCCATACTCCTGAGGGATCAGCGCGGCCATCCAGCCGGCCTTCGTCAGCGCGTCCACAAACGCCTCGGGATAGACGCGCTCGTGATCGATGCGGCGCCAGTACTCGTCGGGGTACGCCTTCGAGAGGTCTCGCAAGGCGTCGCGCAGTTCCTGATATTGATCGGGCGGGGAAATTCGGCTCATGAATGGTTTCCGTTTGCTTGGCTGGACGCGCGGCTCACGCTGCTGCATCGATCAGTCCGCCTGCATTGGCGAGCTGGGTCAGATGATGTTCGGTCGAACCGAACTGGATATCGATCACGCTCAGGCGTCTCAGGTAGTGACCGATCTTGCACTCCTCGGTCATCCCGATGCCGCCGTGCAATTGCACGCCTTGTTGACCGACGAAGCGGCCCGAGCGCCCGATCTGCACTTTCGCCGCCGACATACTGCGATCGCGTTCCGCCGCGTCCGGCTCCTCGCTCATCATGGTCGCGAAGAGCGCCATGCTGCGCGCCTGCTCCACCATGACGAGCATGTCGATTGCACGATGCTGGAGCGCCTGGAATGATCCGATAGGCACCCCGAACTGCTTGCGGACCTTCAGATACTCCACGGTTTCTTCGTGCGCAGCTGCCATTGCACCTACGGCTTCCGCGCTCACTGCCGCAATCGCGTGCGCAACGACCGTGTCTATCAGCGGCAACGCGGCGCCCGCGGTGCCCAGAACGTCGCTATCTGGAACGCGCACGCCGGACAACTGAATGTCTGCCGCACGCAGTCGGTCTTGCGTCGGATACGGGTGGCGCGTCACGCCCTCTGCGTCGCCCCTGACCACGAACAGCCCGATGCCGTCACGCTCGCGCCTACCACCGGACACGCGCGCCGACACCACGAGAACGTCGGCGCTGCCGCCGTGAAGCACAACGCGCTTGGCGCCGTCGAGCACCCAGCCGGCGGCTTCGCGTCGTGCGGTGGTCGCAACGTCCGCGAGGTCGTACCGCGCCTGCGCCTCGTTGTGCGCGAACGCCATCTGCAACTCGCCCTGCGCAATCCGCGGCAGAATCGCCGCGCGTTGCGCCGCGTTGCCGCCAAGCCGCACCAAGCCGCCGCCCAGCACGACCGTCGCGAGATACGGTTCGACCGCGAGAGCGCGGCCCAACGCATCCATCACGATCATCGTTTCGACAGGGCCGCAGTGGCTGCCGCCGTATTCCTCGTCAAACGAAAGGCCCAACAGACCCATGTCGGCGTAACGCGCCCAAAGCTCGCGGCTGAAACCGTCCGGCTCAGCGAGATACTTCGCGCGCTGCTCGAACCCATACTCGTCTTTGACGAGCCGGTCGACGCTGTCCTTGAGCATGCGTTGCTCATCGGTGAAATCAAAGTCCATATCTGATGCTTCTCCGCAGTTCGCCCGTCGCTCAAAGTCCGAGTACGGACTTGGCGAGAATATTCTTCTGAATCTCGTTGGAGCCGCCCACGATCGAGACATGACGCGCGAAGTAGTGATTCGGCGCAACGGTGAGCGCCCATTCGGGTTCGCGAACCGGATCGGCAAGCCCACGCAGGAAGTCGAGATCGAGCGGTAAAGCATCCGGCCCTGCCACCTCGAGGAGCAATTCAGCTGCGAGTTGCTGCAGCTCCGAACCCTTGATCTTCAGGATCGAAGTCTTCGGGTCGGGCACATGGCTCTGCTGCGCGCTGCTCTCGGCGATCACGCGCATCTGCGTCATCTCCAGGGCCTTCAGTTCCACCTCGACTGCCGCGACACGTTCGCGAAAACGCGGGTCGTCCCATAGCACACCGTCGCCGCAGGGCACGCGCTTCGCAAGATCCTTCGCGTGACGCACGCGCATCTTCGAAACGCCCACGCGCGCAATGCCGCTGCGTTCGTTGCCAAGGAGATACTTCGCGTAATCCCAACCCTTGTTCTCTTCGCCAATTCGGTTCGCAACCGGCACGCGCACGTTGTCGAAGAACACCTCGTTGGTTTCATGGTGGCCGTCGATCGTGACGATCGGGCGCACGGTCAGGCCCGGTGTCTTCAT
The DNA here is from genome assembly GCF_014201055.1 of Paraburkholderia sp. CI2. Classification (NCBI taxonomy): domain Bacteria; kingdom Pseudomonadati; phylum Pseudomonadota; class Betaproteobacteria; order Burkholderiales; family Burkholderiaceae; genus Paraburkholderia; species Paraburkholderia sp. CI2. The sequence continues at coordinate 47,854 of NZ_JACHDL010000003.1, read as the reverse complement.
GTCGATCAGCAGGTACGTGATGCCCTGCTGTTTCTTGCCGCTCGAATCCGTGCGTACGAGACAGAACATCCAGTCCGCGTGATGCGCCGTCGAAGTCCAGAGCTTCTGGCCGTTGATGACATAGTGGTCCCCGTCGCGCACCGCCTGGGTCCGCAGCGCGGCCAGGTCCGAACCGGCGCCGGGCTCGGAGAATCCCTGGCAGAACCAGTATTCGAGGCTCGCGATGCGAGGCAGGAAATGGCGCTTCTGCTCCTCGCTGCCGAACGCGATCAAAACCGGACCGATCATGTTCACGTTGAATGACAGCGTCTCGGGCGCCGGGGCCATGTGCAGCTCTTCCTTGAAGATGTATTGCTGCACCGCGCTCCAGCCCGTCCCGCCCCACGCCTTGTCCCACGCTGGCGTCGCCCAGCCGCGCTCGTAGAGCATGCGTTGCCAGCGGCGCAGGTCGGCCGCCGAATAGCGCTGCCCCAAGGTAGCTTTGCGTCGGATGTCGGCCGGCAGCGCTTCCTTGAAGAAGGCTCTGACCTCATTGCGGAACGCCAGCTCTTCGTCGGTATATCGCAGATCCATGAGTGTCTCGTTTCGTCTTTATGGGTCGCCTGTCGGGCGCGCCTCAGGCCAGCGTTCCCGCTTCTTTCAACTCGCCAATGCGGCCCGGTTCGAGCCATGCCGCCAGCGCGGCGTCGATCGTGGTCGCGTCGGGTGCCTCGGGCGCCGTCGGCTTCGCGGGCACCGTGGCGGAGAAGCGCGGCGCCGGCGCGGGCTGCACGATGCCGTCCACTTCGATGAACGTGCCGCGCGCCTTCAGATGCGCATGCCCGGGTGCCTCGGTCCACGACAGAACCGGTGCGAAGCACGCGTCCGTGTGTTCGAGCAAGGTGGTCCATTGCTCGCGTGTGCGTCGCTTGAATTTCAGCGCGAACAGTGCGCGCGCGGCGGGCCAGTTGCTGGCGTCGAGCTGCGTACCCAGGGTTTGCGGATCGATGTCGAGCAGGCGGAGGAGTTCGAGATAGAACTTGTCCTCGATGGGGCCGACCGTAATCCACTTGCCGTCCGCGCATTCATAAACGTCGTAGAAGTGCGATCCCGAATCCGTGATATTCGTCCCGCGCCCGTCGCGCCAGATGCCGGCAGCCTGCATGCCGAAGAACGTGGTAGCAAGGTTGGCCGTACCGTCGACGATCGCGGCATCCACGATCTGTCCCGCGCCGCCGTTGCGCGCATGCAGGATCGCCGACAGGAGCCCCATTGCAAGGTACAGCGAACCGCCCGCATAGTCGCCGATCAGATTCAGCGGTATCGACGGCGGCTGATCGCGGCGGCCAATTGCGTTGAGGACGCCGGTGATCGCGATGTAGTTCAGGTCATGCCCGGCGTACTGCGCGAGCGGACCTTCCTGGCCCCATCCCGTGATGCGCCCGTAAGCGAGCTTCGGATTGCGTTCGAGGCAGGCCTGCGGACCCAGCCCGAGTCGCTCGGTCACGCCGGGTCGGAAACCTTCTATCAGGGCATCGGCGCGCTCCGCCAGCGTGAGCACGAGTTCGACGGCCTCCGGGTCTTTCAGGTCGAGCGCAATCGTCTTTCGGTTGCGCAGCAACAGGTTGTAGCGCAGCGGACGCTCGATACCGAGCTTGACCGGCCGGCGACGTTCGATGCGCAACACCGTCGCACCCAGATCGGCGAGCAGCATCGCCGCCATGGGCCCCGGGCCGATGCCGGCCAGCTCGATGATTCGAACTCCTGCAAGCGGACCCATGGTTCAACCCTTGCGAGCGTGGGCGCGCATGGCGTCCCATTGCTCGTCGGTCCAGTCCTGCATCGCGCGGAAGGTCGGGCCGCCCACCCCCTGCATCCAGCGGCCGCCGTCGATCACGATCATGTCGCCGGTGATGTAGCCGGAGCCATTGGACGCCAGATACGCGTAAAGATTGGCAAGTTCCGCGTGATCGCCGAAGCGCCTCAGCGGCACCGAGCGCTCCTGCGGCTCGACCTGCGAGCCCGGCGGGTACAACTGCTCCCATGCGCCCGGCGTCGGGAACAGTCCGGGCGCCACCGCGTTCAGGCGAATGCCCTTCGGGCCCCACTCGACCGCGAGGCTGCGGGTCATGGCGAGAATACCCGCCTTCGCGGCCGCGGACGGCACGGTAAAGGCCGAGCCGGTCATCGTGGGCGTCGATACGGTACTGATCACGTTGCCCGGGTGACCCGCGTCGATCCAGCGCTTGCCCGCCGCGATCGTGCAATAGAAGCTGCCGTGCAGCACGATGTCGAGCACCGCATCCACCGCGCGCGCCGACAGGCTTTCCGTGCGCGCGATGAAGTTGGCCGCCGCGTTGTTCAGCAATACGTCGAGCGGACCATCGCGCCAGATGGTCTCCATCATCGACTCGACGGACTCGGCGCTGCGCACGTCCGCCTGCACCGTCGTGACACGCGCGCCAGGCACGACGCCGCGAAACTCGTAGGCCGTCGCATCCAGCACTTCCTTGCGGCGACCGCAGATGACGAGATCGGCGCCCAGTTCGAGGTAGCGCAGGCCGATACTCTTACCAAGGCCGGTGCCTCCCCCGGTGATGAGGATTCGTTTGTTCTTCAGCAGGTCAGGCGTAAACATATGCGTTGAACTTCCAGTAGGGACAGCAACGGAGAATGGCGGCGTCAGGCACCCGTGAAAACCGGCTTGCGTTTTTCCATGAAGGCCGTCACCGCCTCCGCGTGGTCGCTCGTTTGACGGGTCAGCGGATTGAGGTCAGTTTCGAGGCGGCATGCGTCTTCGATCGAATTGCCCGCGTTGACGAGGCTCGCCTTCAGGAGCGCCAGCGTCACTGGCGGATAGCTCGCGAAGCGCGCCGCGGCCTCGATCGCCGCATCGAGCGCGCCGCCGCTCGCGACCACCTCGCTGACCAGGCCGATGCGGCGCGCCGTGGCCGCGTCGATGACATCGCCTTTCAGCATCAACTCACGCGCCTTGCTGCCGCCGACCTTTTGCGGCAGCGTCCATAGAATTCCAGTGTCGGGAAGCAGTCCGACCTTGCCGAACGCACATGAGTACTTCGCGGTATCGGCACCGACCACGACATCGCATGCAGCCGCCAGCGACAGCCCCGCTCCATAGCACGTGCCCTCCACCGCCGCGACGACCGGCTTCGTGCCCGTATAAATCAGCTTGAACAGACGCACGCCCACCGCGATACGCTCACGAAGCGCCAGCAACTGTAGAGTGGTCGCGTGCATTTCGGACAGGTCGCCGCCCGCGCAAAAATGGCCGCCCGCGCCTGTCAGCACAATGGCGCGCGTTTGCGGATCGTCGTGCATTAGCCGGTGCAAGACCTCGGTCAGCGCAACGCGCATCCTCATGGAGAACGCGTTGCGGCGCTCGGGATAGTTCATCGTGACAATGCTCACGTCGCCTTGACGGCGCACCTGCACGATCTCGTCGGCGCCCGCGGCATTTTCCTTCTGCTCGATACTCATCGCGTTGCTCCCCGCGCTCACTCACCTGTGAAGACCGGTTCGGTCTTTTCCATAAACGCCTTACAGGCAGCCTGATGGTCTTTCGACTGACGCAGGATGGGCTGATAGTCGATCTCGGCTCGCAGCGCGCCTTCCATGGTCGTCGCCGCGTTGGTCAGCGCGTCCTTCAGCAGCGCCACGCCGAGCGGCGGCAAGTCGGCAAGACCGCGCGCAACTTCGATTGCCCTTGCGCGCGCAGTACCCGGCCCGACGACTTCGTTGGCAAGGTGAATCGTGCCGGCCTTGTCGCCGTCGATTTCAGTGGCGAGCGAGAGCATCTCCCTCGCGCGAGCCATGCCGATGCGCTTCGGAAGCGTCCACAGAATACCGGTGTCCGGAATCAGGCCGACGCGCAGAAACGCCGCGCAAAAGCGTGCATTCGACGCAGCCACGACATAGTCGGTCGCGACCGCGAGCGACAGCCCGGCGCCGAAGGCTACGCCTTCCACGGCTGCCACGACCGGCTTGGGTCCCGCCTGCATTTCACGCACTACCACGCACGACTCCGCCAGAATCTCGCGGCTTTGCAGGATCGTGCGCGTCGTCATCTCGGAGATGTCGGCGCCGGCGCAAAAGTGCTCGCCCGCGCCCGTCAGGACGATTGCCCGCGAGTCCGGATCGTCGACCATCAGCCGATGCATCGTGTCGAGCAACAACTGACGCATCTGACGTCCCATCGCGTTGCGGCGTCGGGGATTGTTTAGCGTCACGATCGCGACCGGTCCCTCGCGGGTCACCTCGATCAGCGACGTCGTATCGTTTTCTGCCGTTTCTTTTTCGCTCATGTTGGCTTCCTTCAGTCGGCCACGAACACCGGCTTGCGCTTTTCCATGAAGGCGCTCACGGCCTCCTGGTGTTCGCGGCTGCGGCGCAGGATGGGCTGCAGGTTGACTTCCGCTTCGATGGCGTCGTCGAGCGTACGGATGCCCGTGGCGAGCGCGGCCTTCAGGTGCGCGGTGGCCACCGTGGGCAGTTCCGCGTACTGTTGCGCCACCTTCGAGGCCGCGTTCAGCGCCTCGCCAGGCTCGACGACCTGATTGGCAAAACCGGTCTCGCCCGCTTCGACGCCGTTGAACTCCCGGGCACTCAGCATGAGCTCGCGTGCAAGGCCGCCGCCCACGCGCTGCGACAACGACCAATAGAGCCCCGTATCGGGCAGCAGCCCGACCTTGACGAACGCGCTCGCATAGCGCGCGGCTGATGATGTGACGACATAATCGCAAGCGGCGGCGAGCGACAGACCAGCGCCAAACGCAAACCCTTCGACGGCGGCGACGATCGCTTTCGGGCCTTCCACCATCAGTCTGAATATATCGAGCGGCAGTTCATTGCGCTGTCGATATTCGAGCACCTTGCGCGTCTGCATCTCCGAGATGTCCCCACCCGCGCAAAACGTATTGCCCGCGCCGGTCAGTACGATCGCACGGCAGGCTTCCTCATGATGCATCAGGCGATAAAGCTGCGCGTACAACGTCTCGCGCATCTTTAGCGAAAACGCGTTTCGCCGTTGGGGATAGTTCAATGTGACGATCGCGATTGCACCGTCTTGCCGGACCTGTACGATCTCTGCTGCATCGCTGCTGGTCTCTTCGCTCATCTGTCCGTCTCCTGTCGATCGGGGTTGGCGCTTTAGCGCTTACTCCGATCCCATGCAAAGCTGTTGACAGTGACCCTGGCGGGCGGCGTGTCTTACAGCGTGTCTTTACAGGGTTTCCTGCGTCCCGAGAATCACCGTGGCCTGGCTCGAGAGCACACCACCGTTACCGTGCGCGATCGCCAGTTTCGCACCGGGTATCTGGCGCTCACCAGCGCGGCCCGTCAATTGCCGCATCGATTCTTCCATCAGGAACAGCCCATACATGCCGGGGTGAACGCACGACAAACCGCCGCCGTTCGTATTGACCGCGAGCCGGCCGCCCGGCGCGATGCCGCCGTCCGAAACGAAGCGGCCGCCTTCGCCTTTAGGGCAAAAGCCGAGGTCTTCGAGAAACAGAATGGTGTTGATCGTGAAGGCGTCGTACAGCATCGCGACGTCGATATCGTTCGCCTTCACGCCCGCCATTTGATACGCACGCCTGCCCGATTCCGCTGCGGCAGTCACCGTGAGATCCGGCATGCTCGCGATTTCGCGGTGCGAAGTGGCCGAAGCCGCGCCGAGCAGATACACCGGCTTGTCGGTGAGATCACGCGCTCGATCGGCGCGCACCATGACGATCGCTGCCGCGCCATCCGTCACGAGGCAGCAATCGCGCACGGAAAGCGGATCCGACACGAGGCGCGCGCCCATCACGTCGTCGATCGACATGGGCGTGCGCATATACGCATCCGGATTCAGTTGCGCCCACTTGCGCGCGGCGACGGCCACCTCGGCCAGATGCTCACGCTTCGTGCCGTATTGATGCATATGACGCGCCGCCGCAAGCGCATACGACGACACCGGATTCATCGGCTTATACGGGCTCTCCCACGGCGAAGGACGCGACGACTGCACGAGCTTGCCCGCCGCGCTGCGCTGATTGCTCCCATATGCAATCAAGGCAACCTCGATCTGTCCCGTACACAACGCCATGGCCGCCGTGTGCGCGTAGATTTCGAACGCCGATCCGCCGCTTCGGTTGTTGTCGGTGAACTTCGGGTTAATACCGAGGTATTCGGCAAACGTGAGACCCGACAGCATGTCGTCCGGCGTGCACACGAAAAGGCCGTCTACATCGCCAGGCGTAAGTCCCACCTGGACGAGCGCGTCAACGGACGCACGCGCAGCAAGGTCCAGCGACGACAAGCCAGGTGCTTCCCCCATCCCATAGGTGGCGCCTGCCACCAGTGCGGTACGCCCGCGCAAGTTGAATTCCATTCGATCTACCTTTCATCGGTGTGACCGGCTGATGACGGCCGGCTGCGGGTTAGCGGGCGTCAGGCTGGTTCGAACACAAGCAATGCCGCATCCCCTCGGTACACGATCTTCGCCTGCACCGGCATGCCAATGCGCACGGCCTCCGGCTCGATGCCCTCCACACAACTCAGCATGCGCACACCTTCTTCCAGATCGATCACTGCGACGTTGTAGCTGGGCGTGGGCGATTTCTGGCGCACCACGGTAGTGGAATAAACCGTGCCCTTCCCGCAGGCTTCGACCCACTCCAGATCGCGCATCCCGGTAACCGGCTCAGCCACCCGCGGGTAGAAGACATAGCGGCCGCTGCCGCGGCTGCGCTGGATCATCAAGCGGCCCTCGGCCAGGAATTTCTGATAATCGACTTCAGGACAAAGAGAGTCCATTCCCCGCTCCTTCAAATCGTTTTGCCATGGGCTCACGCCGAATCGAGCCGCTCTGTCGGGCCAAAATGGAACCAATAACCGAACACTGTTCCAAATCTTAAACGCACTGGGAGCGCGCTGTCAACGGCGGGAAAGCCCTGCCGTGCCCCGCCGCGCAAGGCTGAAACTACATCCCGACCAAATTCCCGACGCACCTCGGACAAACCCGCGGGAGCCGGTTTCAGCGCTTGACGATCACCTGGCCCTTCGTTTACTTTATCGAACATTGTTCATAAACGTGAAGACTTCGAATGTGATCAGGAAGTGGCCGGCGGGGGCGACGGATCCCCACTCCGGAGACGAATCCGGGGGCCGGCCCGAAAAAACCGTTGGCAAGAGAGCTCGAAGTGACATACGAACTAACAGACGACCAGCTTCAGATCCGCGACCTCATCCGTCGCGTCGCACGGGAGCGCGTGGCGCCGCGGGCCGACGAGATCGACCGTACGGCCGGGTATCCGCACGACATGTACGCACTGCTCAAGGAGCTTGGCCTCTTCACGTTGCCGTTTCCTGAAGCGTACGGCGGCGCCGGGAGTTTGATGTCGGCGTGCATCGCCGTCGAGGAGTTCGGGCGGGTTTGCTACAACACGGGCTATCTGCTGGTCGTGCAATGGACACCGTTCGGAGCCATTCTTGAAGGCGGCACGGAAGAGCAGAAGGCCCGCCTTCTGCCGGGGCTCGCCTCCGGTGACTTACGCGGTGCTCTCTCCATTACCGAAGCGCAAAGCGGCTCCGACGTTTCGGGCATTCGCACGACAGCGCGCCGCAAGAACGGCGGCTATGTGCTCAACGGCTCAAAGATCTGGTGCACGAATTCGCATATCGCCGACTTCATTCTCGTCGCCGCCAGGACGCTCGACGAGGAAGGACAGGCGCTGGGGATCAATCTTTTCATCGTCGATCGCAACACGCCGGGCCTGACGATCGGCAACGAAGAAGACAAGATGGGCGCGCGCGGCGTGGCGTCGTGCCCCCTTTATTTCGACGATGCCTTCATCCGCGCGGAAGACCGTCTCGGGCCGGAAGGCGGCCAGGGGTTCAAGGTGGCAATGGAGGCGCTCAACACGAGCCGTCCCATCGTGGCCGCGCGCGCGGTTGGCATCGCGCAGGGCGCGATCGATCACACCGTCAAATTCATTCAGGACCGCGTTGCATTCGGCCAGAGCATCAGCAGCTTTCAGGGTGTGCGCTGGATGATCGCTGACATGGTCACCCAGACCGAGGCCGCGCGCCAACTCGTCTATCGCACGGCGTCGCTCGTCGATGCGGGCGTTAGCGGCCGTGAACTCGCCCCAATGGCGGCGATGGCGAAGATGTTCGCGTCGGATGTCGCCATGAAGGTCGCGACCGATGCCGTGCAGCTATTCGGCGCCGCAGGCATCTCCAACGAGTACCCGATCAACCGTTATTTCCGCGACGCGAAGGTGGTGCAGATCATCGAAGGGACCAACCAGATCCAACGCAACATCGTCGCGGACAGCGTGCTGGGCCGCATCAAGAAGAACTGACAACGACAGCTCAGCTAACAGCCGAGCCGACAACGACAGAGGACAGGCAATGGAAGAAATCGAAACGGTTGGTCTGGGAATTCACTGGGAGGACCTGCCCGTTGGACGCAAGTTCAAGACCGTGGGCCGCACGGTGACCGAAACGGATGTCGTGAATTTTGTTTCGGTGACCGGCATGCTGGAAGTTCTGTTCACCAACACCGAGTTTCTTCGCGAGCAGTCGGCCATCAAGGGGCGCGTCGCGCCGGGCGCGCTGGTCTTCACGCTGATGGAAGGGCTGCTCACGCAGGCCACCATGCAGGGCGTCGGCTTCGCGTTCCTCAACATGGAACTCGACATCAAAGGCCCGACCTATGTGGGCGACACGATTCACGTGGAATGCGAGGTGATCGAATGCAGGCCTAGCAAGGGGCGCCCCGGACTTGGGCTGGTGCGCACCCGCAACCGCGTGATCAGGCAGGACGGCACGGAAGTGATGGTGTACACGCCGCTCAGACTCGTTAAAGGCAAGGGATACAAGGCCTGAGCATGGAAAATCCCCAACAACCCCTCGAACCGGCGACCGGCCCGTTAGCCGGTGTCCGCGTGATCGACCTGACCATCAACGTGCTCGGTCCGGTCGCCACGCAGCTACTCGGCGACATGGGCGCGGACGTCATCAAGATCGAACCGCCCGAAGGCGACCAGAACCGCAAGAATGGCCCTGGCCGCAACCCCGACATGGCCGTGTTCTATACGATCATGAACCGCAACAAGCGCAGCGTGATCCTGAACCTGAAGCAGGCCGAATGCCGCGAAGCGCTGCTCAAGCTCGTCGAGACCGCCGACGTCATCGTGCACAGCATGCGCCCGAGTGCCGCCGAGCGCCTCGGCATCGACTATGAAACCGTGCGGGCGCGCAACCCACGCATCGTGTACGCGTCGGGTGCCGGCTATCGAATCGACGGACCCTACAAGGACCGCCCCGCTTTCGACGACGTGATTCAGGGCGAAACCGGCATTGCCGCGATGAACCGCGACGCGGACGGCTCGCCGCGGTACTTCCCCACCGTGATCGTCGACAAGTTCTGCGGCTACGTGCTGGCGTCGTCGATCGGCATGGCGCTCTATCACCGCGAGCGGACCGGTGTCGGCCAGCTCGTCCATGTGCCGATGTTCGAAACGATGCTGCAATTCAATCTTTTCGAGCATCTTTGGGAAGGTGCGCTGGGCTCCAATGACGGAACCGGCCTGGGCTATCCGCGCATGTTCTCGCCGCACCGCCGGCCCTACGCGACAAAAGACGGGCATATCTGCCTGCTCGCCGTGAATAACGAGCAATGGCGCCGCGTGCTGTGCGCAATCGATGCAGCGCATCTGCTCGACGACCCGCGCTTTCACCACATGGCCGAGCGTATGCGCAACATCAGCGAGCTGTATCGCATCGTCGGCGACGCCATCCGCAACAAGACGACTGCGGAATGGAATGCGATCTTCGCCTCGGCAGACGTGCCGCACGGTCCCGTGCGCGACCTGAAAGACCTGATGCACGACGCGTACATCAAGGAGACCGGGTTCTTCCAGCGCTTCGAGCACCCGACCGAAGGCGACATGGTCATGACCTCGATACCGGTGCACTTCTCCGAGTCGCCCGGCAACGTTCGCTATCTGCCGCCGAATCTCGGCGAGCACAGCATCCAGGTTCTGGTCGAAGCGGGATATAGCGCGGACGAAGCGAGCGCGCTCCTCGCCCGGGCCACAGGAAGGGGCGAAGCCGTATCGGAAGCGCTGAGCAAGGATTAACTGGCGCGACAGCGCCTCGCACATCACGGAGGGAATCAATGAAGGGGCTCAAGGAGAAGGTCGTCGTCGTCACTGGCGCGGCAGGTGGGATCGGAACCGCCATCAGCAGACGATTCGGCGACGAAGGTTCGACCGTCGCGCTGTTCGACCTGAACGAAGAAGGCGCCGTGCGTGTCGCGGCGGAAATCGAGGCGGCGGGCGGCAAGGCGCGAGCCTACCGCGTCGACATCACGGATCACGAAGGTGTGCATGCTGCGGTGGCGAGAGTCGAGGAAGAACTGGGACCGATCGAGGTTCTCGTGAACAACGCCGGCTGGGACATGGGTGCGTTCTTCCTGCAAACCGAGAAACCGTTCTGGGACAAGGTGGTGGCAATCAATCTGTACGGACCGCTGAACATGCACCATGCCGTGCTGCGACGGATGGCCGAACGCGGCCGTGGCCGCGTCGTCAACATCTCGTCGGATGCGGGACGCGTGGGCTCCTCGATGGAAGCGGTGTACTCGTTCTGCAAAGGCGGCCTCATCGCCTTCACGAAGACGATGGCACGCGAAATGGCCCGCCAGATGATTCCCGTCAACGTCGTTTGCCCCGGCCCGACCGCGACCCCGCTTCTCGACAACCTCGCGCAGGGCGAGAAAGGCGAGCGCATCAAGGCCGCCCTCGTGAAGGCCGTGCCGTTCGGCCGCATGGGCGAACCTGGCGACATCCCGGGGGTGGTGGCCTTTCTAGCGAGTGACGACGCCGCGTTCATCAGCGGTCAGGTCATCAGCGTGTCGGGCGGTCTGACGATGGCCGGATAAACGGCAGCGCGAACGCAATCAATCAACAACATTGGAATACGACATGGAATTCAAGGACATCGGCTATCAGGAGGCGGACGGGGTCGCGACGATCACCATCAATCGCCCGAAGGTGTACAACGCATTCAGCGCCAACACCGTTGAGGAGCTCATCAAGGCCTTCGGCCTCGCGGGATGGAACAAGGATATCGGCGTCGTGGTGCTCACGGGCGCCGGCGACAAGGCGTTCTGCACCGGCGGCGACCAGTCCGGCGACGGCTACAACGGGCGCGGCACCGTCGGTCTGCCGATCGAGGAACTGCAAAGCATCATCCGCGACATTCCGAAGCCCGTGATCGCACGCGTGAACGGCTATGCAATCGGCGGCGGCAACGTGCTGGTGACGCTCTGCGATCTCGCCATCGCTGCCGAGACCGCGGTCTTCGGTCAGGTCGGCCCGAAGGTCGGGTCGGTCGATCCGGGCTTCGGCACCGCCTACCTCGCGCGCATCGTCGGCGAGAAGCGCGCGCGCGAAATCTGGTACCTGTGCCGCAAATACAGCGCGAAACAGGCGCTCGACTGGGGTCTCATCAACGCCGTCGTGCCCGCGGAACAACTCGACGCCGAAACGAAGAAGTGGTGCGACGAGATTCTGCAGATGAGCCCCACCGCTATTGCGCTCGCAAAGCGCTCGTTCAATATCGATACCGAGAACATCCGCGGCATCGGCGCGTTCGCGATGCAGGCGCTTGCGATGTACTACGACACCGACGAATCGAAGGAAGGCGGCAATGCGTTCCGCGAAAAGCGCAAGCCGGAGTTTCGCAAGTACGTGAAGTGACCGGCGGAAATGCCGGCAGGGCGACGCTCAGCTTCGGCGTCGCCCTTTGCGCATACGCGCGCCGAAGTTCAGTATTTGCGGAAGTTCACGCCGACACGCGTGCCAAGCCCCGGGAGCCGGTTGATGGGGCGGCTGCCATGCTCCGGGGCGGCTTCGCCCCATGCGAACCACACGTCAGGCTCGCGCGCATCGCCCACGCGCCGCCAGCGGCCGTCCACCTGCGGATTCTTGAGCGTCCCGAGACCGACCAGACGCCCGCGCGGATCGGGCATGAACTCCCACTCTTCGCCGAACGCTGAGTAACGGATGCCTTCCTGCCAATACCCATTCGCGCCGAAATCGATGGTGCCCGTCACGTCATAGGTAAAGCGCACCTCGCCCTTCTCGTTGCCGAGAATCGCGAAGCCGAACATGTCGTTACCTAGCGTGAAGTGCCCGAAGTCGATGCTGCCGTCCTTATAACGCGTCGCCCACGTGTACCAGACGAGTTCCAGCTTCTCCTGCACCAGCGCATCTTTCGTCTTGTAGATCTCGCCGCCCTCGTACATATGGATCGGATCGAAGCCGATCATGCCGCGCACCTTCTTTCCAAGTATCGTCCCTTCCATCTCGAAGATGTTCGCGACGTAGTACATGCCCGCGTCGCGGCCCGGCAGATACCAGTGCATGCCGGGCTTGACGAGCTTGCCCTTGATATCCATGCCGTTCTCTTCGTACCAGCTGCAATCCTCGGGCGTCCAGGTGACGTGAAAGCGATTGCCGGGCGCCTGCGGATGGCTTCGCCAGTGGATGCGCTCCTCTTCGAGCGTTCTTGCGAATCCATCGTTCGGCACCGATTCCTTGCCTACCGGATGCATATGCATGCCGTCGTCGTGGCCGAGCGTCGTGCACAGGTAGAAACGCCGCCGCGTGTCCTTCGCGTCGGTCCGCAGGCCAGCGGGAATCCTCCGCATCGGGCAATAGATCTCGCCATCCTCGTCGCGCAGCGTTCCCCACAGGTAGAGCGCTTCGGGCGGCATGCCGAAGTAGGCGCGGTTGGACAGCATGTCCTCGATGGTGGGCTCGAAGGCGCTGACAAGAGGCTGCCAGCCAAAGTCGCCGCGGCGCGGCATGGATAGTTTGGTGTCGCTCATGGTCGTTACACCCGTCACGATGGTGAAGTGGTTGGAGCGGCTCACTATAGGTATCCTCGCGCGTGGCTGAAAACCGGTCGATCCGCTCGTCTGCCCACGAGCACGCCCGGCGCGCGATCAGCACAGGGGCACAGGAGCTAACGTATTGATTTACCGGTTTTCTCTCCGGTCCGGAAACCCGCGCTGCCTGCGCGCACGAAAGCTTCGTTACACGTAACGATCATGTGCGATATATTGAACGACGTTCGCATTTAATACTGAACCCGGACATGCCAAAGTCGTCTGCCGAACGCGTCGCCGCTTATCGCACCCGCAAGAAGGCCGAAGGCATGGTGAGCCTGACACTGGTCGTCCCGGCAGCCGACGTCGCCCTCTTCAGCCAGTTCGCCGCGCAACGCCGCGAAAAGCTGCGCGACAACATGCATCCTGGCCAAGCCCCGCGCCAGCAGTGGCTCTCGATGCTGGCCGCGATGACGCCTGCGCTGCCCCAAACTGCCGAGTCGCGCCGCAAGCGCAATGCGATCGGCGCACCGATCACGCGCGCGCAGACGCTCTTCATGGCGCTGCTGAAGCACATCATCGATCTGGGATGGCCGGCAGGACTACCGCTCGGCTCCGAGCAGGAATTGATGAAGGTCCATGGAGTAAGTCGCGCTGCGTTGCGCGGAGCGATCCGCTTGCTCGAGCACCACTGCATCGTGAGGGTGCAGCGCGGCACCGGAGGCGGCGTGATCGTCGCCCAGCCGGACCTGAGCGCGACGATGCAGGCAGTCAGCGTCTATCTGGAGTATGCGGGCATCGCGCCGCGCGATATTCTCGCGACGCGCCGCACGCTCGAACTGGCCGTCCTGGATCTCGTCATCGAACGGCTCGACCATGAAGGTGAGCGACGCGTGCACGACCAGGTTCAGGCCGAGGCGCAACTCGACGGCCGTGCCGGCGCCGATGAGTTGCTGCGATTTCATTTCCTGCTCGCTGAACTTTGCGGCGATCCCGCACTGTGTCTCTTCGACGGCATCGTCCTGCAACTTGCCGATGCGCATTCCACGTTTCATCGGCGCAGCCGAACGGACCGCGACCGCGTCGTGGCGAGGATCAAGGAATACCATCGCGAGATCGCGCGCGCGATCATTGCCCGCGATAAAGAGCAGGCTCGCAGGCAAATGGCCGACTACATCGCGGGGATCAGGACGTGGCTGGAGTAGCGGCCGCGCTGCACTTGCCTGTCCGCCTCAACCCTCCTGCAGGTCAGCGAAACGAGATCGTGTGGCCGCCATCCACTGCGATCGTCTGGCCGTTGATATAGCCGCCCGAACGCGATGCGAGCATCACGGCTAGCCCAGCGATCTCGTCGACCTCGCCGAAGCGCTGTGATGGATTGCGACCACGGTACCATTCGACCATCGCCTCGTCCTCCCATTGCGATCGCGCCATCTCGGTCTTGAAGGTGCCGGGCGCGATGCAATTGGCGGTGACGCCCTTTGCGGCGAATTCCATTGCGAGGTTTCTCACGAGCTGCATGTCGGCGGCTTTGGTGAGCCCGTAGGTTCCCGTCACGGCATCGCCGAACAGGCCAACCACGGATGCCACCGAAATAAAGCGCCCATAGCCACGCTCGATCATGCCGGGCACAGTCATCTGCGCGAGCCAGATATTGCTCTGGACGTTGACCTGCATGAACTTGTTGAACGTTTCGTCTTGCAGATCGAGTGCCGAGCCTATCCACGGATGAATCGCGGCATTGGCCATCACGATGTCGACCCTGCCCCACTCGCCGTTCGCCGCAGCCACGAGACCTTGCAATTCCGCTTTACGGCCTATGTTGCAGGCAAACGGCAAGGCCACCCGAGTTCCGATCTTTTCGTTGATGGCTTGCGCGGCAGTTTCGCAGGCGTCGGCGTTACGGCCGGAAACGACGACTTTGGCGCCATGTTCCGCCATGCCGAGCGCACTGGCATAGCCAATGCCGCGACTCGATCCGGTGACGATTGCGACCTTGTCCGTGAGGTCAAAAAGCGATGAGGGCATACGTACTCCACAAAAATGGAGGCTTGTCGATGAAAGCCCTCGCGTCGCGCGCGTCGCTCAGGCAAGCGATTATTTCCCCACCTGCCACGCCATGCCGCCGCTTTGCTTTCTTTGCGCCAATGCCGCCTTCTCGATCCGCAACGCCTCTTCCAGCGAAGCTAGCGCACCCTGATCGATCACGCGCTTGACCGTCGCGACGAGCTCGGGTCGGCGGCTCGCAATCGTCTTCGCTAGTGACGCTGCCCGCTCCATCAGTTGATCGTGGCTGACCACCTCGTTCACGAGGGCGATGCGCAACGCGGTGGCCGCGTCAATCGGATCGCTCGTCAAGCTGAACTGCTTCGCCCACCGCGGACCCACGATATACGGCAACCTCGCGGTCATGCCGCCCCCCGCGAGCGCGCCGATTTTCGTGTGCGTGTCGGCAAAACGCGCACGTTCGGACGCGATGATGAAATCGCACCCCATTGCAAGTTCCAGCCCGCCTGTAACGGCAGCGCCGTTGACCGCCGCGATTACCGGCTTGGTGAGGCGCGGCCACATATCGATCATGTCCGCGACCCGCGTGCGCGGCGCATCGGGCGCGGAAAAATCATTCAGGTCGAGCCCAGCACAAAAGGCCGGATCGGCGCCCGTCACGATCAGGACGCGCAGGCTTTGGTCCGCTTCGAAACGATGCATTGCGTCGATCAGCGCTTCGGTCAATGCGAGGTTCAGTGCGTTGCGGGCCGCGGGCCGGTTCAGTGTCAACATGAGAACCGTTCCGTCACTCTGCACGCCGAGCAGATCGGTTGCTTTTGCGTTCATGGCAATGCCTCGAAAGGGTTCACGCCGCCGCGACCATTGCCTCGTGCTGAATCTGGCGGGCGTAGCGATTCAGGTGATAGTCCGCGTTGCCGAACAATGCGTCGAGCACCAGATGACGGCGATAGTGATGGCCCACCTTGTATTCATCCGTGATGCCGTAGCCACCGTGCAACTGGATACCCTGTTGCGTGACGAACTTCGCGCCACGAGTGGTCTGTGCCTTGCAGCCCGAGATTTCGACGCTCCGGTTCTCCCTGTCCTCGCTGATAGCGAGCAACGCACGGTGCAGTGTTGCGCGCGCCTGCATCGCTTCGATCGCCATGTCGGCCATCCGGTGTTGCAGCGCCTGGAAGCTGCCAATCGCCACCCCGAACTGCTTGCGCGTTTTCAAGTACTCCGACGCGAGCTCGATAGCGTCTTCCATATCCCCCACCAGTTCGGCACAGATCGCAACGACCGCTTCGTCAACGGCGGCCTGCAGTCCTTCGAACGCTCGCCCAGCCTCACCCAGAACATTCGATTCTGCGACGATCACACCATCGAGCAGCAAGTCGGCAGATGGCGTGCCGTCGAGCAACGCGCAAGTCTTCAGCGTCACGCCTGCCTGCTTCGGATCGACGACGAAAACCCCGATGCCGTCCGTAGCATCGGCTGCACCCGCCGCGCGAGCGACGACGAGCAGACGGTCTGCAACGGGCGCTCCAACCACGAGCGTCTTATAGCCGTCCAGCCGCCACGACCCGTCCTCGGTCTTCTTCGCGGTGGCCGTCACGTAATGCACCTGACCCCGCGCTTCACGTTCACTTTGCGCGACTGCATAGACAGTCTCGCCCGAAACGATCTCGCCAAGTATCGCCTCGCGCTGCCCGTCTCGCCCGCAGCGCGTGACAAGCGACGCAGGAAACACACCACACATCACGTATGGCTCCAGCACCAGCGCGCGCCCGATCTGCTCGGCCACGATGGCGCTTTCGACTGACGAGAAACCGAGCCCGCCCAATTCATCCGGCACCGCGACACCGAGCCAACCCATTTCGCCGAAGGTACGCCACGTCTCGCGCGAAAATCCGCCTCCTTGCGAAGCAAGATTGCGACGATGTTCGAACGTATAGCTCTTTTGCAAGAAGCGTTGCGCGCTTTCCTGCAACATCCGCTGTTCGTCGCTCAACTCGAAGTCCATGCTGCACCCTCTTTATGCCGGCAATTGATGCGATCCCACGTCTCGGGGATCGAAGACCGTTCGTGACTCGATACGGCGTCAAAGATCGAACAGTGCTTTGGCGATGATGTTTCGCTGAATTTCGGCCGTCCCGCCATAGATCGAGCAAGCCCGCCGATAGAAGACCTCTGCCGCCAGGCCTGGCGCGTATTCAGGTCCGATGAACTGGGCCTCGCGCAGCTCTCGCTCTTCATTCGGATCGGGATAGAACACGGCGCCATAATCGCCGATCACCTCGAGCAGCATCTCCGTGAGCTTCTGATGGAGTTCAGATCCGCGCACTTTGAGCATGGATCCGATCGCCATACCGCCGCTGCGCTCGTCTATCCCTTGATGCAGGATTTTCTGCACCGCCATGTCGATAGCGCGAACCTCCAATTCGTGCTGCGCCAAACGTGCCGCAAACGTCGGATCCTGGATCAATGGCTTGCCGGCCATCCGTTCGCGCGAGGCGTAGTGCCGGATCTTGCGCAGATAGCGCTTGAGGGCAGGCGCTTCAGCGCCAAGAAACGCCCGCTCGTTAAAGAGCAGAAACTTGGTGTATCCCCACCCCTTGTTGACCTCGCCGATAAGGTTTTCAGCGGGCACGCGCACGTTGTCGTAGAAGACTTCCGCCAGATGATGGCAGCCATCGAGCGACGCGATCGGCCGTACGGTAACGCCCGGCGACGACATGTCGAGCAGCAGGAAGGAAATGCCCTTTTGTGGCTTCGCTTCGCTATCCGTGCGGACCAGCACGAAATTCCATTGACCGTAGGCGCCGAAGCTGGTCCAGATCTTCTGTCCATTGACGATGTAGTGGTCTCCATCGAGAACCGCCGTCGTACGTAGCGATGCAAGATCGGAACCCGAGCCCGGCTCTGAAAAACCCTGTACCCAGAACACTTCACCACGCCGGATAGGAGGAAGAAAGCGCCGCTTCTGCTCTTCGTTGCCAAACTCGCAAATCACGGGTCCGACGAGCGACACGCCCGCCTGATTCTGTATCGGTGCGCCTGCCAGATAGCATTCTTCCTCGAAGATGTAACGCTGCATCGCGGTCCACCCCGTGCCGCCGTCAGCAACCGGCCAATGCGGCACTGACCAGCCGTGCGTTTCGTGCAAGATGCGAGTCCAGCGCTGTGAATCGTCGTCACCTGCCAGAAAGCCCTGCTGCCCGCGAAAGGCCAGGTCGGCCGGCAAATGCTCGTTGAGAAACGCACGAACTTCTTTGCGGAACGCGATGTCCGCGGGATCTACGCGAAAATCCATGGTTTAACTTCCGGCGTTTTCAGTACGTTGAACCGCGGCGCGCGCCTCGATCTGCGCCCGCTGCTGCGCCAGCGTTGCCGACCAATGTGCGCGGCGTGGGCGGCACGCAATAAAGCTCGTCCACGACAGCGCGCCGTCGCTCGAGCACATTGCGTTGGCTGATTGCGCTCTTTGCACTCAATTCGCCGTTATCGAGCGTCGGCTGCTCGCTTTCGAGCACGATGCGCGCAATGCGCGTAGAGCTGCCGCCAGGACGCGCGGCGAGCTGGTCGAGTCCGGTCTGGAAGAACGCGCGCACGCCGCGGCTGTTGATGATCTGGTCGGCGCCCGGCATCGGATCGTGAAGGTCGTCGCAAAGCGCACGGCACGCTTCGATGTCAGGGAAGACGAGCGCGCTCAGGTAGTCGCGGTCGTGCCCGGCAATCACGATATCCCGCGCATACGGGCCCAACACGTTCAGCGCATACAGTCGCAACTCGGCGACGTTGACCCAAGTGCCCGAGGACAGCTTGAAATTTTCCGCAATGCGTCCGTCGAAGCGCAGTCCCAGTTCGAGGCGCTGCGGGTCGATGAACGTTGCTGCGTCACCGGAGCGGAAATAGCCTTCCTCGTCGAACGCGGCGGCGGTGCGCTCGGGATCTTTCCAATAGCCGGGCGTCACACAGTCGCCGAGGAAACGGATTTCCAGCTTCGCGCCGACCGGCGCCACCTTCACTTTGACGCCGGGCACGGGCAACCCCGCAATCGCTTCCCGTCGCGGATCCCAGGCCGCCGATAGCGGCGTTGGGCCTGCTTCCGTGCTGCCGATGCCCGACATGATGAGCACACGCTGGCCGATGGTACGCACCGCGAGCTCGTCGAGTTGAGCCCAGATGTATTTCGGCAGACTTGCGCCGCCGTAGTAGATGAGCGCGAGTTTGCTAAAGAATTTCTCGCGCAGTGCCTTGTCCGCCTGCAGATGCGGAATGAGCGAGGCCAACCCTTGCGGCGTATTGAGGTAGACCGCCGGCGCGATTTCACGCAATGCCTGCACCGTCGGGCCAATTTCCTCCGGCGTTGGCTTGCCTGGGTCCAGGTAGTAAGTCCCCCCGCCGTACAGCACCATGCCGAAGTTATGCGTGCCGCCAAAAGTGTGATGCCAGGGCAGCCAGTCGACGAGATCCGATGGCCCGTCCTGAAGAAACGCGAACACCTGGGCGACTTGCTGTCGATTGCTGCACAACATGCGCTGCGAATAGATCACGCCTTTCGGTGCGCCTGTCGTTCCCGAAGTAAACATGATCTTGCCCACCGTATCCGGGCCGACTGCCTTGAACGCCTTGTCGACGTCGGCTGTAACCGGCGTCTTCAGCCACTGCGCGACGCGCGAACCGCCACGACCCTCCGGCAACGGACCGACGACGACACATTCCACGTCGCCGAACACCTCACGCAATGCGCGGCCATACTGCGCGCCGTCCTCCGCGAAGACGAGGCCGGGCGTGCATACGGCCGCGAGTTGCCTGAGCTTCGAAAAGTCCTGCGATAACAGCGAATACGCGGGCGTCACCGGGATATAGGGAATCCCGACGTGCAATGCGGCGAGCGCGAAGAGCGCGTGTTCAAAGCTTCGATCGGAAAGAATCATCAACGGACGAGACGGCGACAATCCTCGATCGAGCAGCGCCTGCCCCAGCGCACGCGCACCGTCGAACGCCTGCCGGTAGGTCAGAGACTCCCATGACTTGCCGTCCGGGGTCCGCCGCGCAAGCAACGCGCGCTCGGGCGTGACGCTCGCCCAGTGTTCGAGCCGCTCCGTCAAGCGGACGGGATACGCCTGGAGCGGTTCCTTCAGTTCATACACCACGCTTCCGTCTGGCCTTCGCTCGACGATGGCATCCATGCTGCCGACGCGAATCGGGCGAAACGGCACATCCATCAGCGCATCGTGCGAAGCCGTACCTGCATCCATCTGAGTCGTCCTGTTGTTATCTGGCAAGTCATGTCCCGCGAGCGCTCGCATCGCCTTCCGATACCTGGAAATGTTGCGGGCCAAGAGCAACCAATAATTGAACGTCGATCATCTTGCTGAACCAGAATAACGCGAAATCCCAGCCACGTCTATCCGTTGTCACCCACAAGACGCGCGCAAATGTCCGGCACGATCGCAGCCTTGCGCATCGCACAACAACGTGGACAGAAAACAAGAAATACGCTACGTTCTGAACGCTATTCGTATTGTTAAACATGACACCGGATCGTAACCGATTGCCGGAACCAAGGAGCCATCATGTCGGAAGAGGTTGTCGTCACCGCTGCCGTTCGCACCGCTATTGGAGACTTCGGTGGCGCGCTATCGAGCATTCCGCCCACGACGCTAGGCGCAACGGTCGTTCGCGCGCTGCTCGAGCGTTCGCATCTGCCGGGTGAAGAGGTGGGTCAAGTGGTGTTCGGCAACGTGATCCATACCGAGCCTCGCGACATGTATCTCGCGCGCGTCGCTGCGATGGAAGGCGGCGTCAGCGCGGACGCACCGGCGCTGACGCTCAACAGGCTATGCGGCTCCGGCCTTCAGGCAATCATCTCCGCTGCGCAAGCCATCGCGCACGGCGACACGGAAATTGCGATCGGCGCTGGTGCAGAAAGCATGTCGCGCGCAGCATACGTTGCGAGCGGCGCGCGTTGGGGTTCGCGCATGGGCGACATCCGCCTGATCGACATGATGGTCGGTGCGTTGACCGATCCGTTCAGCGCTTGCCATATGGGCGTAACCGCAGAGAACGTCGCAAAGAAGTACGGCATTTCGCGCGACGACCAGGACCTGCTCGCCGTCGAATCGCACCGGCGCGCTGCGCAAGCTATTCATGACGGCAACTTCCGCGAGCAGATCGTGCCCGTAGCACTGCGCACGAAAAAGGGCGAAGCCGTTTTTGACACCGATGAGCATGTGCGGTCGGGCACGACCATCGCCGATCTCGCCAAATTGCGCCCGGCGTTCCAGAAAGACGGTACGGTGACGGCCGGCAATGCGTCGGGTCTCAACGACGGCGCGGCTGCAGTCCTGCTGATGGCCCGTCGCAGCGCCGAACAACGGGGCCTTCGTCCGCTTGCGCGACTCGTTTGCTGGGCTCACGCGGGCGTCGATCCGCAATACATGGGCATCGGCCCGGTCCCTGCGACACGCAAGGCGCTGCAGCGCGCGGGTTTGACCGTCGCAAATCTCGATGTGATCGAAGCGAACGAGGCGTTTGCCGCTCAAGCTTGCGCCGTGGCGAAGGAGTTGGAACTCGACAGCGCTAAGGTCAACCCGAACGGATCGGGCATCGCGCTCGGCCATCCGATCGGCGCAACCGGCGCCGTCATTGCGGTCAAGGCCATTCACGAGTTGCATCGTTGCGGTGGGCGCTATGCGCTCGTGACAATGTGCATCGGCGGAGGTCAAGGCATCGCGGCCATCTTCGAGCGCATTTAGGGCTTCGCACAGCGTTATCCATTCAACCAGAGGGACAAACGTGGTACGCCCCGAACAACGACCCCGCTTCTGAGAAACGTGATGCGGTTGACCGCCAGCAACAGCGGCTTGATGACGGGCCCAGGCACGAATAGCTACATCGTCGGCACGATGGCGACCGGCTTCATCGTGATCGATCCGGGGCCGGACGACCAGGCGCATCTTCAACGCATCTTCGCAGCTACGGGCGGCGCTATTCGAATGATCGTCTGCACGCACTCCCACGTGGATCACGCGCCCGGGGCGAGGCCACTGCAGTCCATGTGTCCGCACAAGCCACCAGTCCTCGGTCGGTCGGCCGGGCCCGCCGACAGGGCAAGCCATCACTTCGTTCCGGACCGCGAATTGCTCGATGGCGATGTGCTGACACTTGCGCATGACGGCGAGACGCATCGATTGCTGGTCGTCTCGACACCGGGGCACGCAAGCAACCACGTGTGCCTGGTCCTTCTGGAAGACGGACTGCTATTCAGCGGCGATCACATTCTGAATGGCAGCACGACCATCATCGATCCTCCCGACGGCAACATGACGGCGTACCTTACGTCACTCGACCGGTTGAACGCGATCTGCACCGAACGTGACATCGACTTTATTCTGCCCGCCCATGGGTACGTGCTGGACCGACCGCATGACCAGATCGCCCGCCTCAAGGCACACCGTCTCGCCCGGGAAGCAAAGATCGCCGGCGCGGTAAAGGCACTGCCGACCGGTTCGATCGACGACTGGCTGCGTCTTGCTTATACCGATGTTCCCGAAAGGCTCTGGCCAGCGGCATCCCGGTCGCTGCTTGCGCATCTCGAACGACTCGACGAACAAGGTCGTCCGACTTCGCAGGCCTGATTGCGATCGTCATGCATGCATCGGCTGCCACGCCCGCTAAAACCGGGGGCGCGGGCAGCCTTGTTCGACGGTCGTCTTGTTGCGGACTCAGCTCTCTTCTACAAGCGCGGCCAGCCGGCCATGAATGAGTGCGCGCGCCTCGCCGACCATCCGACTCACGAGTTCCGCGCAGGTGGGAATGTCCTCGATAAGCCCGATTGCGAGGCCAGCCGGAAACGTTCCGTCTTCGGTGTCACCCGTCTCGTACACTCGCTTACCGCGCTCACCGCTCACCAGCGGCTTGAGATCCGCAAACGTCACCCCCTCTTTTTGCTCGATTTCCAACACCTGCTCCGCTACCGAATTCCTGAAGATACGCGACGTGTTCTTCAGCGTGCGGAAGATCAACGCCGTATTGCGCTCGTCATGCTCTACGAGCCTGCGCTTGACGTTCTCGTGAATCGGTGCCTCCCGCGTTGCCATGAAGCGCGTACCCATATTGATTCCATCCGCGCCGAGCGCGAGCGCGGCAACCATGCCGCGCGCATCGGCAATGCCGCCTGACGCAAGCATCGGAATATGCAGTTTCGCGGCCGCGGCCGGCAACAGGATCAGATTGGGCACGTCGTCCTCGCCCGGATGTCCGGCGCACTCGAATCCGTCCACGCTCACGGCGTCGCAGCCCAACGCCTCCGCTTTCAGCGCGTGACGCACCGACGTGCACTTGTGGATGACCTTGATTCCCGCAGCCTTGAATGCGGGCATATATGGCTCGGGATTGCGTCCCGCCGTCTCGACGATCTTCACACCGTTCTCCACGACCGCTTGCACGTACTCGTCGTACGGCACTGGCTTGATCGTCGGCAGAATGGTCAGGTTGACGGCGAACGGCTGATCCGTCATTGAGCGAACCCGAGCGATCTCGTTGCGCAGCGCCTCGGGCGTGGGCTGCGTCAGAGCGGTGATGGTGCCGAGCGCACCGGCGTTCGAGACGGCGGCGGCAAGTTCAGCGCGACCCACCCACATCATGCCCCCTTGAACAATGGGGTATCGAATCCCAAGCAGCTCTGTAATGCGCGTTTTCATGTGCTGATCCCTGTGTAAGTGCAACCTGATCTTTCGACCGGCAATGGTCGAACGCCGCGTGCAAGATGCGCCGGTAGTTTGTATTTACGAACACCGTGCAATTATATACACTTCCTCCACATCGCCGACACTCGTGTGCCGCACTCGCGGACGCCGATGCGATTGCACGAGGCATGAATGATCAGGAGAGTTGATGAACAAACGAGACAATCAGATTGGCGCTGAGGAAGTGTCGATTCGCCCCACGCAGGACGAGGCGGAACAGGCCGTGCGCACGCTGATCCGATGGGCCGGTGACGATCCCGAAAGGGAAGGTCTCATTCAAACACCCGCACGGGTGGCGCGCGCATACCGCGAGTTCTTCTCGGGCTATGACTCCGATCCGATGCAGATTCTCGCCACCACGTTTTCCGAAGTGGATGGCTACGACGAGATGGTGGTGCTAAAGGACATCCGTTTCGAGAGCTACTGCGAACACCATATGGTGCCCATCATCGGACGTGCGCACGTTGCCTACTTGCCCGAGCATCGCGTGGTCGGCATCTCCAAACTCGCCCGCCTCGTCGATGTCTATGCCAAGCGCCTACAGATTCAGGAGAAGATGACCGTTCAGATCGCCGATGCGCTGAACACCGTGCTCCAGCCGAAGGGAGTCGCTGTCATTCTCGAAGCTGCGCATCAGTGCATGAGTACGCGAGGCGTGCAAAAGCCCGGCGCATCGCTGGTGACGAGCCGAATGCTGGGCGCATTCCGTGACGATCCTTCCACTCGCCGCGAGTTTCTGTCGATTGTCGGTCACAGCACGATTGCGCCATTACCCAATAGCTGAAAGCCAACGTCGGCTTCCTGCCGACGTTGGCTTTCATGGCAAATCGATGCTGGTATCCGTGGCGAGCGTCGTTGCAGGCTTGCGTCTGGCCTTAAACCTCGCTGGGTTGGCGCGTCTTTAAAGGCCGTTCGTAAGAGACGTCTTCACGATTTCGTGCACTGACGCCATTGCCCATCAGGATTTCGCGCCACGCAGTGGGCACTTCCGCAGGGGTCAGTTCGTTGATCGCTTCGGAAATGCAGACGCGGGCGGCAATCGCCCATACGCCATCACGCTTTTCGAAGCGGTCGATATAGCGCCCCACCGCTAGCGTGTCTGGCTTGACGCGATTTTCTCCGAAAAAAAGCCAGTACGTCTCCCCGTGCGCCTCGTCGCCCTGCAATTCGACGCTGTGATTGAACACCATATGGTGGTGCGACAACTGATGCTCGGTATGGTACGCAAAGGCCCAGTCGACGAATTCCTCTGCATCTCCGACGAATGCGCCGTGGTCGTCGATCGCGTCCGGATGGTACGCCGACAGCGTCAACTTCCGGTCCATGCGATCGACCCCGCGGCAATAGCGGTGCACGCATTCGAGTATGTCCTGCTTATCCAACAGTGCTTCGACGCGTGCGCTCAGTTCTTCATTCATGGCTTCTACCGTTAGATAGTCATGGCGACAAAAAAGACGACCGCACCGATCACGGCGCCAATGAAGCAACAATCCTCGCCTGTCGACAAATCGGCTTCCTGCGCTCGCGCACGGCTCGCAATCGCACATCCGATGATGCCCGCCAATGCCGTCGCCCCGAGCACGGCAAACATCATCACGACGTCGAAGAGTGCGGACCGGCCTAGCTCTTCCATGCGCAGATCACGTTGCAGCAGCCAGACCGCCGCCGCCGAAATCGACAGGAGAATGAGTGGGAGCCATACTCTACGCGCTTCCCGAGCGCTCTCGCGAGTCAGCGTTTTCATCGCGCCCGGCCCTCCGTCCGCAGCTTGCCCAGAGCACGAAGCGCCACCGCGCCCAACACGCGCGCCGCCCAATTCGATTGTTTTGCGCGAGCCGATTCGTCCGACGACGGAGCGCCCTTTTCAGCGCGCTGGCGACGATAGTCGTACGTATAGTCCGCAAGAGGACCACGAAAATCGCTGTCGAGAAAGTACATCGCATGTCTCCGATCAGGCTTATGCCTCTCGGGCGCTTGCATGGCGCCTCTTGATGGATATCCTAGGCCATGGAATATGGTTATGCAACAAGTCGTTCAATTAATGGCGTCGGTGTTTTCACTACCCGACAAGGCACAGACCGACGCGCATGCGCGAGCGCCCGCTGCGCACATGGACGTGTGTGCGAACGGGTCGGCAATCAATGGGGGAAAGGGAATTGCAGCGCCAAGCCGCGTTCTCGACGCAGCTTGGCGATTCGAACATGACACGCAGACGAGTAATCAGGAGACCTGGAAGCCGCCGTCGACAGCGAGAAGCTGACCGGTGACATAGTCCGATGCCGGCGACGCGAAAAACAACACTGCCCTGGCGATATCGGAGGCGACGCCGATGCGGCCCAGCGGCATGCGACCAGGTTGGGTGATCGGCCCGTGAGCCTGATGAACCTTCGTCGATGCGGCCGCGCCCTCGGTTGCCACGCCGCCGGGCAGCACTGCGTTCACGCGAATTCCGTCTGCTGCGAATTCGAGCGCTGCCACCTTGGTGAGGTTGTTGACACCCGCCTTCGACGCGCCGTAGTCACCGTTGTCGAAAATCACCGGCTGCAGCGAAGCCACCGACGAAATATTGATAATGGAACCGCCGTTTTTGGCACCTTGCATTCGCTTGATCGCTTCGCGCATGCAGAGGAAGGTGCCGCGCAGGTTGATGCCGAGCACCTTGTCCCACTTTTCTGCCGACGTTTCGACGAATTGCGTCTTCGGATAGATGCCCGCGTTGTTCACGAGAATGTCGAGGCGCCCAAGCTTCGCCTGCACCGTTTCGTACATCGCAAGAATCGACGATTCATCGCCGATGTCCACCTTGATCGCGATAGCCTTGCCAGACGCACTTTCGATTTGTCTGGCCGTCTGCTGCGCCGCTTCCTCATTCAGGTCCGCCGCGACCACCGCCGCGCCGGCCGACGCCAGCAGCAAAGCCGTCTCGCGGCCGATGCCTGAGCCCGCCCCTGTTACCACCGCCACTTTCTGATCGAGATTGAAAAGACTCGCCACATTCGTGCTCATTGCTCCTCCTTTGGCTCGCCGCGCGAGCGGGTTGTTTTCTGAACGTCATTCGCAAAGATAAACACACCACTTTGGAGTGTCAAGATGAACGAGAAGCGGATGACGAAAGGAGCAGCATGGACGAAGCTGTCGAGCAGTGCGGCGCGTATCACCCCGCCGCCGGCGACGCGATATCGCGCATGATGTCGAGCATCGAACGGTGGTAGGGCTTGTGAGGTCTATCGGCCCACACCAGCGACACCTCAGTTTCGCCTGAAGCCGGAACATCCTCGATGTCGACGAAGGCGACACCCTCCACGGGCAGGTATCGCGCCGAGTCCAGCATCAGACCGATGCCCAGTTCATGAGACACGAGGTTGAGCATCGTGTATGGATGGCGCGCTTGCTGGGTCACCCGCGGCGACAGCCCCGCCTCGCGGCGCGCTGTCTCGAACGCAGCGAACAGCGGCTGCGACATCTGCTGAGGGAACATGATGAGCGGGTATCGCGCGAGATCCGCGATACGAATTGAAGGCTGCGCCGCCACGGGCCACTTCGCCGGAACCGCGGCCACCACACGCAGACGCTCGATGACCACGCTTTCCAAACCGGAGACGTCCGCCGAGCTGGTGACTACCACGCCCAGGTCGATGCTGCCGTTTTTCACGCTGGCGACGGTCAAAGCACTGCCGCGCTCGATCAACCGGACGTCAACGCCCGGCCATTGCTTGCGAAGCCCCTGAATGGCTAGCGGCATGATTCGCAGCGCACACATCGGCACGAACGCTACGCTCAGGCTCGCCAGTTCGTCGGCGGCTTGCCGCACGCGCCGCTCGGCCAGCTCCGCTTGCGCGATCAGTGGCTTCGCTTCCGCGAGCAACGCGGCTCCGGCGGCTGTGAGCGAAACGCCTCGCGGTGTACGTTCGAGCAGCTTGATACCGAGCTGCTCCTCCAGCCGCATGATCGACTGGCTGAGCGGCGGCTGCGCCATGCCCAGGCGCGCAGCCGCGCGGCCAAAGTGCTGGGTCTCCGCAACCGCAACGAAGTGTCTGAGATGCCGCAATTCCATGACGTGATATGGCTTTGAT
This sequence comes from Paraburkholderia sp. CI2, assembly GCF_014201055.1. Lineage (NCBI taxonomy): Bacteria > Pseudomonadati > Pseudomonadota > Betaproteobacteria > Burkholderiales > Burkholderiaceae > Paraburkholderia > Paraburkholderia sp. CI2. The sequence goes on along the minus strand of NZ_JACHDL010000003.1, from coordinate 20,150 downwards.
ATCGGGTGTCCCCAGCATATCGCCTTTGTCCCGTTGCGGTGCACTACGGACGAACCCTGGTCATATCGGGTGCGCACTATCTTGACGTCCAGCACCGTTCAACATACATTTTAGAATGTCGTTCTACAATACGAACAATGACCAAGGCGGCTCGGGTGAGTCGCATCCGCTATCAATAGCCGCGCCGCCGCGGTTAAACAGGAGACACAAGTGAAGAGCCTCGAAGAAAAACTCGCCTATGGCTTAAAGGTATTCGGCGAAATCATGGGTGAAGACAAGGCAGCCGGCTTACGTGCCGCAAGCGAGTCCACCGGCTTCGGATCCGACATTTCACGCCTTGCCATCAACTACGCGTTCGCGGATGTCTGGGGCGACGACAAACTCGAGCGCAAGCAGCGCAGCCTCGTCACGCTGGGCATTCTCATCGCCAGCCGGCAGACGCTCGAACTGAAGAACCACGTCCGCATTGCCGTGCGCAATGGTCTGAGCGCACGCGAACTCGAAGGGGTGCTGATTCAGGCGCTTCCGTATGCCGGGTTCCCCGCCGTCGCCTCCGCTACCACGGCCGTTCTGGAGACACTGCGGGAACTTGGCATCGACACCACGACCCGCACTTCGGAAGAACGCGGATTGCTGTGAGCCGACATCAGAGCGCCCCCGCGACCAAAGGAGACAATTTATGAGCACACCAAGCGTGGATATCGTGCCGACGATGCGCGAATTCAACGTTTCCAATGGCCTGCTCGGCAATCACGCCGAGTTGCAAGAACGCTGGAACGACGACGGCTACCTGTTCTTTCGCGACGTTCTCGACCACGAGCCGCTGGAGCGCATGCGCGGTCTGCTTGTTGATCACCTCGACAGCAACGGCTTCGTGGACCGCAACGACCGAGACGTGCGATGGACTGGCAAAGACCGCGAAAATTTCAGCTTTTTTCCCGTGAAGGCGATGAACGAGCAGGGTGCGGCACGCACCGTGATGGAAGACCCCGCAGTTCGTGCATTCTTTCAGCGGCTGTTCGGCGTACCGCTTTATTGGGTACCTTTCACCGAATACCGCACGTCGCCGCCCGCTATCGACAAAAGCCGCACACGGTTCGACTTCATTCATGAAGATGCGATCTACAGCGACCGCCTCGATTTCATCATTTGCTGGATTCCGCTCAGCGATATCGATGCGCGAGTCGGCGGACTGGCCGTCGCGGAAGGATTGCATAAGCTTCCGTGCCTGCACAGGAAGGACGGCGACAAAATCGTTCCCATCGATCTCGCGAGCGTGCCAGAAGACGCATGGCGCCGCACGAACTACCGCTTGGGCGACGTCCTGTTGATGAGCCGACGCACGCCGCACTCTGGTCTCAGCAATCATTCGGACCGTTTTCGTCTGTCACTCGACACGCGCATCCTGCCGCACGGCGGAAGTTTCCCGTTTGAGCCCCGCCTGCCCTATGTGGGCACGCTGACGTCGATCGCATCGGACCAGATCGTTGTGCGCGACGCGCATGGTGAACATCTGTTGCGACTCGACGACACGAGTTATCTGCGCGGCCTCCAGGGCAACCGCCTGCGCGGAGACGAAATTGCCGGGGTTTATCAGCCGGGGTCCGAGGTGATCGTTGCACATGAAGGCGGCCTCGTTCAAACGCTGCGCCCGCAGCATTGATCGTCGTGTCAGGCGCAAAGACGAAGCTTCGTCTTTGCGCCTCGCGCCATTCGCCTTGCTCTCTGGCGTGGCAGCTCTGAGGCATCGATCACTGGCATCCTTTGCTCGTTGATTTATGAACATCGTGCTAATATCGGAACGAATGCTTGTGAGCAACCAGGCCGCGAGCCTGCAATGGCTGTCACAGGGTTAGCGGCATCGCGCGCAAGCCGCCCAGGCGTGACACGCCTGGCCAACGTCTAAGGTTCGACCTCGGGACAAGTCATGATCGATTCATCCGCCGCGGTACTCGTCATCGGCGCCACTGGCGCACAAGGAGGCGCCGCGGCTCGCCATCTTCTTGCGGCTGGACGCAAGGTACGCTTCCTGACACGCAATCCAGACTCGCCGGCTGCGCGGGCACTCGTCGACATGGATGCGCAGGCGCTACGGGGAGATCTGGACGACCGCGACTTGCTCGCAAAAGCGATGGAGGGCGTCGGTTCCGTCTTCTCCGTTCTCCTGCCTGATTTTGATCGCAGCGACAGGGAACGCCGCCAGGGTTTTGCGCTCGTCAACGCAGCGCGCAACGCGGAGGTCCCGCAGTTCGTTCACACCTCCGTGGCGCAGGCCGGCAATCATGAGACGTTTCCTGGCTGGAGCGAGCAACGTTGGAACCGAAAATACTGGACGGACAAATGGGACGTGGAAGAGGCCGTTCGCGCCGCGGGTTTCGAATCGTGGACGGTCTTGCAACCGGCATTCATGATGGACAATCTCGCTGAGCCGAAAGCGGGTGCGATGTTTCCGCACCTGCGCGAAGGCTTGCTGCTCAGCGCATTGCTACCCGACGCACGACTCGACTGGATTGCCGCCGACGACGTGGGCGCGCTCGCGGCCAGCGCGCTAAACGATCCGCAACGCTGGCACGGTGAGACCGTGCCGCTGGCGTCGGAAAGACTCACGATGTCTGAAGTTGCGAATCGCCTCGGCAACGTTCTGGGCGCACAGATCAACGTTTCGCACGTGTCACCGGATGAAGCCCGAGCAAAGGGTCTCGCACCTGGATGGGTGAATGCACAGGAATGGATCAACGCGGTCGGGTACCGCGTCGATATCGATTCGCTTTCCGAACGTGGTGTCCAGCTCACCCCGATGGTGGACTGGATCGATGCGAATCGACAGCACATCGTACTCGCATAGCTGGTCGATGGACCGCGTGTGCAAGCCTCAGGTAATGGAAAATCCGCAATGAACGATCGTGTCCCCTCATGGTTCGACCACGCCATGGCCCAGCCGCGTCGATCTCACTTCACCGAAGGCGGCGGGGTGACTGTCCATTATGTCTCGTGGAACGCCGCAGACACCGGTAAGCCGCCACTTGTCTTCGCACACGGTTTTCTCGGGCACACGCACTGGTGGGACTTCATTGCGCCCTTCTTCACCGATCGCTTTCGCGTCTTTGCTCTGGATTTCCGCGGCATGGGCGAGAGCGCCTACAGGCAGGAATACAGCGCCGACGTTTTCGTGCGCGACCTCGTCGCTGTCGTGGATGCAATCGGCTCTGGACCGTGCGTCTCGGTGGGCCACAGTTTCGGCGGATCGCGTCTGCTCCAGGCGTGCGCGACCTTTCCCGATCGTCTCTCGCATGCAGTCGTGCTCGATTCGTATTTCATGCTACGCGGCGAAACCTTGCCTGCAGTGGAACGACGCCCGCCGCCCCGCCCCTATCCGGACTGGCGTACTGCACTCAGTCGCTTTCGACTCATCCCGGAACAAGATTGCGAGCCGTGGCTGCTCGAGCATCTCGCGCGGACATCACTTCGTCAAACCGCCGACGGCTGGGTATGGCGCTTCGACCCGAAGTTGCGGAATCTCCAGCCGGTCGAAGGCGAAGAAGACCTGCTGACCCGCATCGCGGTTCCCGTCAGCTACGTGCACGCCGAGTGCAGCAGCGTGGTCAGCGCCGATCGCGCGCGCCGCATCGTAGCTGCGATTCCCGGCGCGAACGGTCCCATCACGATGCCACGCGCAGGCCATCACATGATGCTTGACCAGCCACTCGCGCTGGTGAGCCTCTTGCGAGCCTTGCTAGCATGAATTCCAATCCGGGCGAATCGAAAACTGCGCCGTGGTCGAGCGGTTTGCCTCTTGCGGCCCTGATTGCGCGCGCCGTCGAAAAGCACGGTGCGACGCCACTCCATTTTCATACCCAGGCCGGTGCCTACACTTGCACCACCGAGTCCCTGCTGCACGACGCGAAAGAGATTGGCAAGGCACTCACAGCCCTCGGTCTGCGTCGAGGCGATGTGATCGCGATACAGCTTCCCACTCAGCGCGAGACTGCGCTTCTGTATCTGGCTGCACTGGAGATCGGTGCGGTACTCGTGCCGATCGTACACATCTACGGTCCCGCCGAAGTCGGCTTCATCCTTCGGCAATCCCGCGCCCGCGTTCTGTGCGTGCCCGATTTCTGGTCCCGAACCGACTACCTGGAGCGTGTCGCCGCGCTCGGCGACACGCCCGACCTCGAGCGCGTGATCGTCGTTGGCAATCGGGCGCCCTCGAACGGCATCACGTTTGGCGCGCTGCAACGACTCGCCGCGACAACGCATGAACAACGCCCTGCTGACCCGCCAACGTCGGAAGACATCTGCCTGCTGCTGTACACGTCAGGAACGACAGCTTCGCCCAAAGGCGTGCAGCACTCTCATCGCACAGTAGGCGCAGAGTGGCAGATTCCGTTCATCGACGGGCCTGGTCCGTATCTCACGCCCTTCCCTGCTGGCCATATTGCAGGCTTCAATTTCCTGTTGCGTCCATTCATTACAGGCACCGAGATGGTGTTCATGGACCGATGGGACGCCTCGCTTGCCGCGCGACTGGTCGATGAGTATCGCGTGCGCCTCTCGGGCGGCACACCGTTTCATCTCCAGGGGCTCCTCGAAGCCGCCCGCCGCGACGGGCGCAGCCTGGCGTCCCTCGCTTCTTACGGTCTCGGCGGCACGGGTGTCACGCCGGAGCACGTCGCCATGGCCGATCGGGCCGGCTTCGCGGGAACCCGCGCATACGGGCTGACCGAGCATTCGACAGTGAGTGTCGGCTGGGCCGATTCGCCTTTTGATATCCGGGCCTGCACGGACGGTCGCATTCAACCCGGCTCGCAGGTGCGCGTTGTCGACGAGTTGGACTGCGACCTGCCTGCCGGACGCAACGGCGAGATTCTGATCAAGGGACCGGAGCTGTTTGTCGGCTACACCGACCCGGCGCTCAATGCGGTCGCGTTCACTCACGACGGATGGTTCCGGACCGGCGATATCGGCCGTCTCGACGCAAACGGCTGCCTGACCATCATGGACCGAAAGAAGGACATCGTCATTCGCGGAGGAGAAAATATATCGTCGCTCGAAGTAGAGCGAGTTCTTGCCACTCACCCGGCCGTGCGCGATGTCGCCGTCGTGGCGCAGCCAGACGCACGATATGGAGAAAGAGTCTGTGCGGTCGTCGTCTTGCACGAACGCATGTCGCTCGACCTGATCGCAGTCCAGACCCACTTTGCCGGCGCGGGCGTGGCGAAGCAAAAGACGCCCGAGCAACTTTGCATCGTTGCAGAACTGCCGCGCACGCCTTCGGGAAAGGTGCGAAAAGGCGATCTGCGCGAGCAACTTTCCGCGTAGTAGCAAATCAGCGGGTGCTTATCGAGCGGAGCCGTCCCGGCGCGACTTGAAAAACCGATCTCGTTGCATTGACACCTGATCGGACGAAACGAGCCGATCGTAGATCGCACGCGCTGCGGCCATGCCGGCATCGAAATCGGGTGACTCGGCTGCGGCGGCGATGGCATCCAGACACTGGCTTTCTATTGCATCGCTACAGCTGAGGCGTGAGCGCGCTTTAGCGACAATGGAAACCGGATCGCCATCAGGCAATGGCAACCGGCGAATCAATGGCAACGATGTACCGCCTATCTTCTCACGCGCAAGCTCGATCGCAAGGCGCGACATTTCATGCCCATCGCCATCGACGATCCGGTCAAATAACGCGCTGCCCCGGAAGGTTCCCGCGCGCACGATTTGAGCACCAAGAATGAATTCGATCGACTTCGCGAAGCCCAGCACACGCGGCAAGCGCTGCGTGCCGGACAAAGGGATCACGCCGAGCTTGCATTCGGGCAGACCGATCTGCGCATTGTCCGCGACCACACGGTAGTGGCACACCAACGCGGTTTCCAGACCACCGCCAATGGCAAACCCGTGGATAGCGGCTACAACCGGCTTGTCGCTCGCCTCGATCACCGGATGAACGTGCAGCGACAATGCTGGCCAAGCTGTGGCAGCGGAAGTGCCGAACTCGCGAATATCACCTCCCGCGGAAAAGCCGCGTCCACTGCCATTGAGTACGATCGCGCGAACCCGCGCGTCGCACCGGGCCGCTTCAAACGCAGCAACGAGTCCGCGACGGATTCCCAGACCTAATCCGTTGACTGGCGGATGGCTCATCGTGACGATAGCGATTTCGTCTTCTACACGATACTCGACGTCGGCGAAGCGATGCGGCTTGCAATGCGTCATCGGTTATCCGCTGTGGCGTTTGACGATGGCGGGCACTGTGCGCCTAACGGTTGTTAGCAAGCCCCTGCCCACGCATACACGCTGGGCCAGTTGTGCTGCGTCGAGCGACCATTTCCGACATGCTTTGCCTCCTACATTATTCCCGGCATTCACATTTTTGAATATCGATCTCAAAACTGTACTCCTGCGGAGATGGCGACGTCAAGTGCGTGTCGCTCAGCGCCTGGTGGGTTATCGGCCCATGAGGTCATGAATCTCGTGATCGAGTGCCGCCATCGCGAACCGAGGCGCAACTGCACAATTGTTGACTTCGACCTGCCACTCCACCGGATTCACGAGCCAGAAGAACAGCCCATAGACGATGTGGCGCCGGTAGGCATCTAGCGCGCTTTCAAATGACGGCGGGTTGTTGACGCCGTGAAAGGAGAGCCGCTCAAGATAGTATTCGAGCAACGCGCGCTCCCATCTCGGCCGATCCGCGATATCCAGAGCCGATATCAGGAAGTACGTGACGTCATGAGCCCACGGTCCGCGTCGATATGACTGCCAGTCGAGAAAGCCGGGCGTGCCGTCGCGGTCGAAATACAGGTTTCCGAGGTGAACATCGCCATGGAGAAACGTCATCGGCCCGATGCGGTCGAAAGCGCGCAGATCGAGGAGCGCCCGCTCCATCCAGTCACGATCGTGAAACCGCTTTGGCACGGCGGCCCCGCGCGGCAACTGTGTATAGCTGGCGAACACCTCGGGTTTCAACTGGCCCCAGTGATAGGTGCCGGACTCGCCATCGGGCAGCGGGTCTTGCGACGCGAGCCACGCCAGTTCGCCATCGCTTTCGAGCGCAGGCGATTGCCAGAACTGCGCGTGCCACCGCGCTTGCGCGTCCAGGTTTGCCGCCGCCTGCGCAAACGTCAGCGTCCGCTGCACGCGACAGAATTCCACTTCCCGTGAACGTAGATCCTCGAGGATCACGATCGACTGCCCGCTTCGACTGTCGGTCTCTGCATAGAAGCAGGCAGGCACATTTGCACGCAAGCAGGGATGGACTTCCTTGAAGAACTTCGCCTCGTATTCGTATATGTAGGCGTTCAAGTTCCGGTACTCGGGTACGAAACCGCCCTTGACGATCAGAGACTCCGGCAAGCGAAGCTCGCGCCCTGTTGCGTTGTAAGCAAGACGCACCCTGACTTTGGTAGCCGTGCCGTACATCACCTCGTCGATGGCCAGTGATTCGACGGCTACCCCTTCATGGCTGCGCGCGAGCGCCGACGTCAGCCACGAAGAGGTGATGTCCTCAACCTGCAAAGGAAGCGTGCCGGTACCTGGCTGCGGTCGGTGCGATTCCATCCGGGCGGGGCTTCTTTTCGCAACATTCATCTTGGCGCCTTCCTGTGAGGTTGTATGTGCGTTCGTGCCGACATCATCATTGCCGGACCGACGTTCTCCACGCGCATGTTGTGCGGCACGTCTGAAGACCCGCAACGAGGGAAATCCCGGCTGGTATTATCGTTGCGTTTTTGGAACGATGTGCGTATTTTCGCTCACCGTTTCGACGAGGCCCGCTAGCACCGCGCTGAGTCGCTTCATTCCTGCCGTTCGTTAGAGCGCGGGATTGGTGAAACCAGCTCACTCTAATTGTTCCCCACGGTAACCATTGCGCGTCGGACGTTGTCGCTAGAATTCGTAAAAAACGACACGCAGCCCCCTGGAGATAACTCGATGACCACATCCTTGCTTGAGCGGCTATTCGGCATCAGCGGAAAAATCGCTGTCGTGACTGACAAGGGATGCAATTCCAGCATCGATATCGCCCCTGTGCTGGCCGAGGCTGGCGCACGGGTCGTAGTCGCCGATCACAGCGCAGCGCACATGCAATCGGTCGTCGACAAGATCGTTTCGGCGGGCGGCGAAGCAATCGCTATCGAGGCAGACGTGGAACGTGAAGCCTCCGTGATTGCGTTGTTCAATCAGGTCAGCGCAGCCTGGGGTAGCCCGGACATCGTGGTCAATTGCGCGGCCATGACCAATAACGGGCCGCTTACGGAGTTCTCCGAAGCCGCCTGGGACGAAGTGATGGCGATCGACCTGAAGTCTGTGTTCTTTTGCATGCGAGAAGCGCTCAGGCACATGCTCGCCGCAGGCCGGGGTGGACGCATCGTGAACGTGACTACCATGGGAGCCACGCATGCCGTACTGAATGGTAATGGCGCCTACGGTGCCGCGCGAGCAGGCGTAGCGGGTTTAGTGCGCTCCGCAGCGCTGGACTATGCCCGCGACCAGATTCTCGTCAACTGCGTGCTTCCCGGTGCAGTGCCCGGCAAGGTTCAGTTTCATCCGGATATGCAGGCTCGCCTGAAAACAGGAAAGCTCACGGGACCCGGTACGGATGTGGAGCGACGTCTGCCGCTTGGATGGGGCGATCCCGCCGATATTGCCGCCGCGGTGCTGTACCTCGCAGGGCCGTCAGGCCGCTACATGACGGGCCAATCGATTACGCTCGACGGCGGATTTCTGCTTAGCTGAAGACGTCCGCACCCAATCATCTTCACTGTCTGGTGAATTCCGATGAACTACAAACGATTGGGCCAGAGCGGCAAGACTGAAGCGAACCGAACAGCGCGACCTTCATCGACACTCGAAACGGAGCATTCCATGTTTAGTGAAACCCAGATCGGCGCGCACCTCGCGCAGAGGTTCAATCTCACGGGCAAGACCGCCGTTGTTACCGGCTCTGCGCAAGGTCTCGGTCGCGAGACTGCGCGACTGCTCGCCGAGGCCGGCGCCAAGGTCGTGATTGCCGACTTGAACCCCGATGCGGCGTCTGCAACAGCGTCGGATATCGATGCGGACGGCGGCATTGCGATGCCATGCAAAGTCGACGTGGCCGACGAAGCATCCGTCAAGGCACTATTCGCAGCCGTCGATACGAAGTTTGGCGGTGTCGACATTCTGATCAACAACGCGGCGCATCGTTCGAAGGCCGAATTCTTTGAAATGTCCGTCGAACAATGGGACCAGATGCAAGACGTCACGCTGCGGGGCACGTTCCTGTGTTGCCGAGAGGCTATCACGCGCATGAAGGCGAACGGCGGCGGCTCGATCGTCAACATCTCCTCCGTTGGCGCGCTTCGACCCACGCTGTGGGGCGTCAACGCCCATTACGACGCCGCCAAGGCCGGCGTGGACAGCATCACGCGATCACTGGCCAGCGAGTTCGCGGCCGACGGAATCCGCGTCAATTCAATCCTTCCAGGCGGCATGGCCAGCGAGGGCGGCAAGAACATCAGCGCGACGTTCAAGATTCGAGGGCCGATCGTAGGCGCAGGACGGATTCCGATGGGACGAATGGCCGCCCCGATCGAAATTGCACAGAGCGTATTCTTTCTCGCAAGCCCTGCCGCAAGCTATGTCACCGGGCAGATCATCGCCGCGGACGGCGGCTTCACGGTCAGCTAGGCGGACTCCACGACCATCGCGGATCGCCCTCTATCCACGACCCGACCCATAGTTCGCTCGCGATCGACTGCTACCGATACAGATTGCTATTCGTGCGCAAAGACACGCGCTTGTCACGATCTCTTCGAAAGGCTTATCTCAGCAAGGGGTCTTCTCTAATTTTTCCATCAGTGTCAGAGCATTAGGTACCGCCTCACCGCGCGCGGTATTGTCGAAAATACACCAGACCTCGGAGTTAGAGTTTCGAGCGTCCAAAATCCGCGCAGCCACCGCTTCGATGAACGGCTCGTCGTATGCCGAATAATAGATCTCCGGCGAGCCATGCAAACGGATGTACAGCGTACCCGGATCACCGACCGGTTCGACGCCGGCGATCGGCGACGGATGCGCGCGCACGCAAGCGATCCCCGCATTTTTCAGCGTTTGCGCGCCCTCCTCGGTAAACCACGTTGCGTGGCGCGGTTCGCAGACGATATGCGCTGCCGTGAGGCCGCGCAGCAGCGAAAAAAAATCTCGCGCCGGGACCGTATCCAACGCCAGGCGGGGCGGCAACTGAAGCAACAGGCACCCCAGTTTTTCACCCAACGGCGTGACCTCACGCACGAATTCTTTAACGGTGGCATCCGCGTCGCGCAACCTGAGCTCGTGCGAAATCCTCCGTGGAACCTTGACAGAGAACCGGAATGCATCGGGCACGCTTGCAGCCCACCGAGCATACGTCTTCGGCTGGTGCGAACGATAGAACGACGAATTGATTTCAACCGCAGAAAAGATCCGGGCATACCGCTCGAGATGGCTTCCGTGCGCAGGAAACCGCGCCGCTACCTTGGCCGACAGTCCCCATCCTGCACAACCGATTCGTATCGGCGATGCCGTGCAACGGTTCTCGCGAGGCGTCGCATGATTCGGGGGGGTTTTATCCGGCAAGGTCGGAGCCCATATTGGGTTTCTCAGTACGCGGAGTGACCGACAGATTCTCGCACTGACGTGAATTCAAGGTAGCGGGAACAGGAGATGCATAGCTCTGCAGGATAGCCCGACGAGTGCTGTCCGATTGCGTCGCAAGTATTGATCGGATGCCACCCAACCACAGGAGATGTCATGAAACCCATCCTCTACCGCCGGCTACTCGCGAGCGCGATCACGATAGCTATCGCCGCGATGTGCGCGGGCTGCAAGCCCGCCGATAAGGCGGGTGGAACAGCCAACTCGGATTCGGCGGCGAGCAGTTCGCCGTCCGCCGCAAGTCAGTGACAAACAGATGACCGCATTGCCGTGCGTGGACGTGGCAGTCCTGTCCACGCACGTCCACCCTGCTTCACCGCTTTGCTATTGCGGCAACGCATAGGCAATCACGTAGTCGCCGAGCTTCGTACCGAATGAGCCGTGACCGCCTGCCGCAATCACCACGAACTGACGTCCGTTGACCGAATAGCTCATCGGCGTTGCCTGCCCGCCGGCGGGCAGACGCGCCTGCCAGAGCTGCCTGCCGTTGTTCACGTCGAAGCCGCGAATGTAGTTGTCGGCCGTCGCGCCGATGAACGCCACGCCGCCCGCCGTGATGATCGGGCCGCCGAGCATCGGCATCCCCATCTTGAACGGCAACGGAATCGGCGAGCTGTCCCGCACCGTTCCGATCCGCTTCTTCCATACGATATGGTTGGTCTTCAGATCGATCGCCGAAATGAAGCCCCAGGCAGGTTGCTTGCAAGGAAGACCGACCGGCGACATGAACGCATTCAGTGTCACGCCGAACGGAACGCCGTATTGCGGCTGAATTCCGGTCTCCGTCCCCGAACCTTTCGCGCCCGGTACCGGCTGAATCGGATTGCCCGGGCCACGCGGAATCAGCCGCGAAACGAACGGCAGCGCAATCGGATTGGCGACCGCAATCTGGCGATCTGTGTCGACCGCCATGCCGCCCCACTCGAACATGCCGAGATTGCCGGGAAAAACCAGCGTCCCCTGCACCGACGGAGGTGTGAAGGTGCCTTCATAGCGCAGCTTGTGGAACATGATCCGGCATACCAGCTGGTCGTACATCGTGGCGCCCCACATGTCGGCATCGGTGAGATCCTTCGATGGCCGGAATGTCAGTCCGGAGAACGGCTGGGTAGGCGAAACATGGTCGCCGGGCGCCGCACCCTGCGGCACCGGACGCTCCGGAGCCGGCACCACCGGCACGCCCGTGCGCCGGTCGAGCACGAACAGGTTGCCGGTTTTGGCCGGCGCATACACGACAGGCACGGTATTGCCCTTGACGTCGGTAATGTCCGCGAGCGTGGGCTGCGATGGCAGGTCCATGTCCCACAGGTCGTGGTGGACCGTCTGATAGAACCACGCGAGCTTGCCCGTCGACGCGTGCAGCGCGAGCAGGCCACTCGCGAAACGCTCCTGCTCCGCCGTCCGGTTGCCGCCCCAGATGTCCGGCGTGGTCACGCCCATCGGCAGATAGACGATGTCCAGCTTGGGATCGTATGCAGCGGGCGCCCACGAGTTCGGGGACGTGAGCGTGTAGTGACCGCCGGCGGGAGGATTCTGATTCGGGTCCTTCGCGCCCGGGTCGAACACCCACAGCAGTTCGCCGGAACGCACATCGAAGCCGCGGATCACGCCCGACGGCTCGCGCGTCGAATAGTTGTCCTCGACCGCGCCCGCGACGACGATCACGTCGTTCGTGATGACCGACGGCGAGGTCGGCTCATACATGCCGGGGGTCGTCACCGGCTGGTTGTGCTGGAGATCGAGATCGCCGCCGTTGGCAAAGGTTTTGCACAGCGCCCCTGTCTCCGCGTCGAGCGCATACAGGTGGCCATCGTTGACGGGCAGATAGATGCGGCGCATGCAGGCCCCGGCGGTCGCGGCAGTCGCAGCGGGCGCCGCGGCCGATGCTGCCTGCTGATCCGGCGCAGCGGCCGATGCGCCCGAGGGCTGATCAGCCCTCGGCGCGGGACCTGCCGCGGAAAGATCGACGTAAGACACACCACGGCAGGTCACGTGCTGGAACGACGGATCGGCCTTCAGTTGCGGATCGAATTTCCATTTCAACTTGCCGGTCCGCGCATCCAACGCCCATAGGATCTGATGCGGCGAGCATAGAAACAAGGTCTCGCCGATCTTGATCGGCGTGACTTCGTCCGTAATCTCGACGGGGTCGTTGGGGCCTTTGCTATCCCCGGTCCGGAAGGTCCACGCGACCTGTAAGTCCTTGACGTTTGCAGGCGTGATTTGAGTCAGCGGGGAATAGCGGGTACCGGCCTGGGTGCGCGCGTAGGCCGGCCAGTCGGCGGCGCTATCACCGGTCTCTGCGGGGGCCGCCGATGCCGCACTGAAGCTCCCGTTGACCGTTTGCGGGTCGTTGAAGTTCGCGTAGATGAGCACGCCCGCCCAGACAGCCAATGCAACGACGAGCGAACCAATGCCGAGCCCGCGTGCGCCCTCCATCCGCCAGCTCACGAGCAGCAGTAGCCACACGCCGAAAATGACCAGCACCCCGGAGCGCGGAGCCAATGCCCAGAAGTCCGTGCCGGACTCCCACAGTGCCCAGACCGCCGTCGCAATCATCACGAGCGCATAGAGAACGAGCGCAGCGGGCTTGCGCCGGTAAAGCAACCACGTCACTACTGCGAGCAGCAGGCCCGTGATCAGGTAGTACCACGACCCGCCTACGGCAATCAGCCATGCTCCGCCGATCACGAGGTAAAGCGAAGTGAGCGCGAGAAACACAAGTGTGATGGCACCGATGACGACTGACCAACCGGGCTGTCTCGACATGATGATCTTCCACCCTAATCAAGAACGACGTGCGCGCGCAGACCGCAAAAGATGGGCCTGGTCTGTCCTGTTGTTCGATGCAGGCGCCTGACTTCTCGCGGGTTATCGCGCGTGCAGCGATGAGATCGAACCTGCCGCGGACATGCAACCGATACCTCGCTATCTGACCTGTTGGCCCAGGTGGTCGAGAGCATAGCGTCGGCAATGCTCAAGATATGCCGCTTCGTTGGCGACGGTCAATTGAATCATGCTGCGCCACAGCGATGATGACGCATCGAGCGATCTCGGCCCCTTGCCTGTCAGCCCCGCATAAAAGCCCTTGGCGCCCGCTGGGCAGGAGGCGGGAGATCTTTTGAGGGCGCTTTTTTCACCCTTCGAATACGGCGCCGATGATCGCCAGACTGCTGGGCACGAAGAGCGCCGCGCCAATGCCCTGCACCGCGCGGGCGGCGATCAGCGAACCCGCGTTCGGCGCAAGCCCGCAAGCGGCCGACGCCAGCGTGAAGACCCCGATGTCTCGCACGGGCTCGCTTGCGCAGCGACGATGTGCGCGGTCTTCGCTGTCGTGGCGCGCGATCTTCTTCCTCAACGTCCCGCTTGCAGCGGTGACGATTGCGCTCGCGATTTTGTCGGTGCCGAACAGCCACAAGCTCGATGCGCCTCAACAGTCGGACTGGCCCGGCGCGCTGAGCGCGGCAGCGGGGCTCGCCGCTCTCACCGATGGCCTGACCCAGGCGTTGGCGCATGGCTTCGGGCATCCGCTCGTACTGTGCGCGATCGGCGTCGGCGTGTTTGTGCTGGCCGCATTCGTGATGATCGAAGCGAACAGCCGTCACCCCATGATGCCGCTCGACGTGTTCCGCTCGCGCGATTTCACCAGCGCCAGCCTCGTGACGTTGCTGCTCCACTTCGGTCTGGGCGGCGTACTGTTCTTCCTGCCGTTCACGCTGATCCGCGCACATGGCTACACCGCAACCGAAGCGGGCGCGGCGCTGCTGCCAGTGCCGGTCATCATCGGCTCGTTGTCGCGCTTCACCGGCAACCTGACGAGCCGCTTCGGTTCACGGGCGCTGTTGAGCGCTGCCCCGGGCGTCGCCGGAATCGGGTTCGTGATGCTCGCGCTGCCTTTCGTGCGCGGTAGCTAGTGGGCCGGATTCCCCTGCGCTTGCCGTGCTCGGACTCGGCATGACCATCACGGTCGTGCCACTCACGACGACAGTGATGGAGTCGGTGCCGGCCGACCGCGCAGGCGTCGCATCCGGCATCAACAACGCGGTTGCACGCGTAGCCAGCCTGCTGGCGATCGCGGTGCTCGGCATCGTGTTCGTGTGGTCACACCACGCGGAACTGTCGGCGCGGCTCGACGAACTGCACGTTCCTCAGGGCGCACGCCAGACCGGGCGGTTGCTGGAGCCGGACGCGCAAACCGGGGCGGCAGCCGGCGATGCTCATACGGCGCCGCAGACACCCGTGGCGCAGGCGGAAGCCGACGCCATCACTGACGCGCTGCGCGCCGTCGCGCTGGTGTCCGCCGCGTGCGCATTCGCAGGAGCGGGTCTCGCGGTGGCGACCATCCAGCCCGCAAGTGATGTGCTTGGCGTCGCCGGACGCGCCTGCTTTCGGCATCCATACTTCGATATCCGCTGAAACGTACGGCCTTCAGGCAGGCAACGATTATGCGCGGCCCGCTGACGGATCGCCGTGTACACGTTTACTACCAATCGCGCCGCAACCATGTGCAGGGACTGAGCCGTGGACAAGGTGCGGAACCCTTCCTGAAAATCCCGTGAAGCAATGAGGGGGGTGGCCGAGTCCTGACGAATGCTCTGCGCATTCTTTCGGTATCGCCAAATCCGGTCTCTCTGGCGATCACTGCAAGTGAGAGTTCTCCGGTATCGACGAGGCTGCGAGCGGCATCGACCCGCAGGATGAGCAAGACCGACCAGGTTTTGTACGCCAGCAAGACGCGTACGTCGTCGGGCGGCCGCGACGGCGAAAGATAGCCGCCCACGCCCGTGCCGAGCTCCAGCTCGGCGTCGACCGTCAGGTCGGCCGGCAGCGCAACCTTCAACATCGACATCGTCTGAACGCCGTCTCCATGACGAAATGCGGTGCCTGGAGCGCGCGGGGTGTGCGCTACTCGAATGCAACGAGGGCTTGCGGCGAAGGTGGCAGCGGCGTCACCGTTACGTTGGAAAAGCCGGCTTCGCGGCCCATTTGCTCGAGTTCGCGCGCGGTGTACGCGTCGCCTTGCGGCGTGGACGCAAGCATCATAAAGGAAAACGCGGCTGCGAACGGCGGCGACACGCGATCCTCGTCGGGAACAAATTCCACCGCGAGCGCTCGCCCTGCGGGACTGAGGCTCCTGCGGACTTTGGAGAGTAATTCCACGCAGGTTGGCGGATCGAAGTGGTGCAGGAAGTTCGTGACCAGCGCCAGATCGAAATTCGTACCCCAATCGACTTCGAACGCACTGCCGGCGACCGTGCGGTAACGCGAACTGACACCGGCCGCTGCGGCGTTCTCCGTCGCGACCTCGAGAACCGGTTGCCAGTCGGTCGCCACGATTTCCGCGCCGGGGATCGCTTCGGCGATCGCGATTCCGAACAGCCCATGCCCGGCTGCAATGTCCAGCACGCGCTTCAATGCCTGAGGCCGCGCACTCACGTGTTGCGCGATGCTCTGTGCGGTTTGTGTCACGAACGGTGCCATCGCACGCGCGAACTTCACCCAGACGGGATGCTCCGGCGCGATGTTGCCCAGCCCCACGGCTCCTCCGTTGCGAACGAACGCGGCGGGGTCGTCCAGCCACAGTGCCGTCATTTCAGGAGCCGCCAGGAAATCCACGATGCTCCCCATCCAGGCCGGCGAGGAAGTCGTCAGGAATGCGGTGGTCGACGGCGTCAATCGGTACTGTCCCGTTTCCTTCTGCAGAAACCCGTGCACGGTCAGAAAGTCGCAGAGTATGCGCACACCGCGCTCGGCGGCCTTTACCCGCTCGGCTATACGCTTAACGTCGCCGTGCTCGTCCGCTATCGCGGTGAACAGATCGAGCTCGACGGCGGCTTTCACCGCGGCAGTCTTCTGATAGGCGATCGCGGCATCGACGAAGGCCTGCGGAGAGATGTCGTCCATGGGTCGGTAGCTTATCGTGAGATAGCCTGCAATCAGGTGTTTGAATCGAATCTTTCCTGGCGGGTTTTCAACGCGTTTGTGCAGCATGGGGCTTCTGATAAGCCTAGTCGAATAATGGCTACGTGTCGAACCTCTGGTTGGAGCGGGGGCGAGCGGCCACTCCGCAGGCCTGCTCGCACTCGGCGGAATCCCGAATTGGTGGCGCTGGCGCGCTCCGTTACTCTCGGCCGGAACCCGAATTTCCGGGTTGGGCCGCAAGCGGTCCTCTGCAAACGCATGACGAACGTCTCTTGATGAGACGCGACCCGCCATTCGGCCAAGGGACCTCGAAAAACGATTCCTAAGTCGAGGCAGTTTATTTTTCAAGCGCCGTGTTAGGCGGCTTAGACTTCGATTGCCATGCTGATCTATGACGCCTTCGGGCAATTCGTTCCCTGTGCTGCTCGCCCAATTTCTGGCGCATGCGTTCGATGTAGTCGTTAGCACCGCTGACACCCTCGGCGTTCAGTGCGTTGGTCGACGCCATCAACGATGAAGCCGCCAGCTTCTACAAAAAGTACGGCTTCGTGCCGCTTACCGATGAACCGCTCGCGCTGTTCCTGCCGGTAACGGGCCGCATCGGCGAACCCGCAAGCCGCGACGATGCCGCTCGCCGTGTGTCACCGGGCCGGGCGGTTGAAAGCGCCCGGCCACCCGGCTGATCGCCAATCAACTTCCTTTGTAGATCGAATGATCGGAGGCCCACTGGGTCGGTCGCCCCGAAGCGGCCGAACCCGATTTCACGCCACCGTAGCCACTGGACGCCTGCTGCTGGGCCGCCACGCTCGCCAGCGCTGCCTGGATGTTTGCCGGGTAGTGCGCGTCACTGTGGTTGCGGTCGTAGCCCGCTTTCTGCAGCTGGACGAGTTCCGCGCGCACCTGCTCGCGCGTCAGGGGACCGTTGTTGTGAGCGGACGCAACCGTGGGCAGAGCGAGGACCGACACGAGCGCGAGAACGGGGATGAGTGCTTTAGCCATGATGAAATCTCCAATTTTGAGCGTCAGAAACAGAAAGAAAAGACTGGTTAGCGAAACAACGACCGCCGGGGCGGAAGCCTGTGCTAAGTCGTTGAAGCAGTTTATCTGCTTACCATCTCATTACAATCACCTTTCACCCAACAGAGCGTTTCCGCGTCTGCAACGTCGCTAGGCTTCTATCCGCACAAAAACGCTTGAACGGAATGGCGGTTAGCAGTTCGGCATCAAGTTTGACGGCTTAATGCCGTATACAAACATCATGTGTGATTTGTTTATCAACCGTGTGTTGGCGCTTGCGCTGCCCGCTTCCTTCGTCTTGCGCCTTGCGCACGCCTCGTCATCGGCTTCCCATTTAATTTATCCATGTTCAAGAATCTAAGTATCCGTGCCCGCCTAGCGCTGGTAATGGCTTTTCTCGCCGTGCTGCTGATCCTCGGCGGCGTCATGGGGATCGTCGGCGTGTCGATGGCCAACAACGATGTGCAAGAGCTTTATTCCAACAACCTGGCCTCTTCGGAGGCGCTCGGTCGGGCGAGCGTTTCACTAGCGAGAGCGCGCATCTGGACGTTCTGCATCGCACTGGATCCGACCGGTTCCGTCGTACCGCAACAAGCGCAGGACGCGCGGGATCTGCTCGCCGCGTCGAAGCAGGCGTGGGACGCGTATCGTGCGCTGCCGTTCTCCGGACCCGAGGAGGCGAGCCGCGCGGCTGACGTGAATTCGAAGCTTGAAAAGCTCCTCGCGGATGGCTTCGAGCCGATGTTCAGCGCGATTGCCGCTCACGATGTGGCGAAGCTCTCCGACCTTACCTTGCACCAACCACCATCCCTGTTCACCGATGTGACCAACGGCATGGACGCACTTGGCCAGACCCAGGTCACGGCTGCCCGCGCGACGTTTGAGGCTGCGCGGGCCCGCTTCCACGCGTTCGTCTGGGTAGCCCTCGCCGGTATGCTGATGGCGCTCGGTGCGGCGGCACTGGCCTGGCGGTCGCTGCAGCGGGCAATCGGCACGCCCCTTGCCCAGGCACTGGGCCATTTCAGGGCGATTGCCGACGGCGACCTGACGACGCAGGTCGAGGTCCGCACGCGCGACGAGATGGGGCAGCTGATGAGCGGCCTGCAGGCGATGCAAGGCAAGCTGGTGCAGACCATCAGTGTCGTGCGGGACGGCTCCCGGTCGATCGACACCGCCGCGCAGGAAATCTCGGCCGGCAACCTGGACCTGTCGCAACGGACCGAAGAGCAGGCCGCGTCGCTGGAGGAAACCGCCTCGTCCATGGAGGAACTGACCTCGACGGTGCGCCAGAACGCCGACAACGCGAGGCAGGCGACCACGCTGGCCAGTACGGCTTCGGGCGTCGCGCAACACGGCGGGGAAGTGATCGGACGCGTGGTCGAGACGATGCACGGAATCTCCGATAGCTCAGCCAGGGTGGCCGAGATCATCAGCGTGATTGAAGGCATCGCGTTCCAGACCAACATCCTCGCGCTCAATGCCGCGGTCGAGGCGGCCCGCGCTGGTGAACAGGGTCGCGGCTTCGCGGTCGTGGCGGGCGAGGTCCGCACGCTCGCCCAGCGCAGCGCCACGGCGGCCAAAGAGATCAAGGACCTGATTGGCGAGTCGGTGACCCGGGTTGACGCCGGCTCGAAGCTGGTCGAGGAAGCCGGCAGCACGATCAACGAAATTGTCCAGTCGGTGAAGCGCGTGACCGACATCATGAGCGAGATCGCTGCAGCATCGCAAGAGCAGAGCATCGGCATCGGACAGGTCAACACGGCCGTCACCCAGATGGACGAGGTGACCCAGCAGAATGCGGCGCTGGTCGAGCAAGCCTCGGCGGCAGCACAGTCGCTGGCCCAGCAGGCCCAGGGATTGCGTGACGCGGTGGCCGTCTTCAAGGTCGACAACCGGGGCACTTCCCCGTCACGGGTGATTGCCGCGGGGAGCGAACCGCAGCGGCCTGCACCGAAAGCCCGCACGTCCCGTCCCGCCACGTTGACAAGGCTAGAGACGGCGCCCCTGGTTACCCCGGACAGGCCTGCAGTGGTTGCGGCCGGCACCGGTGCTGCAGACTGGCAGTCATTCTGAGCGGAACTGAAAATTGAACCAAACCAACGACGCACTTGAACAGATGGCCAAGCTCGTGACCGCCAACACGAAGGCAATGAGCGCGCTTGGGGCGCGGGCGATGGTGCTGGGCAAGTTTCGTGATGCCGCCTTGCCCCACCTGACGGCGTTACAGCGCGCCGGGATTGCCAGAGCATTCCGGCAGGGCATTGAAGAAACCATGTCACTGATGGACGACGTGCCCCTGCCCGCGGAATATCATTCGGCGATGCTCGAACTCACCAATGTCATCCTCGCCACACTCGGCCCAAGCCGGGCCTCGCCCCTTTGAGCGAGCCGGAACGGCCGCTTTTGAATGGCGGATTCAACCGGTCGATGCAATAGTTTGCTGGAATCGGTCGCGGGCAGCAACTGCGCTGTCGCGCAGTGTTGATCCGGGAAGGATCAACAGCGAAACACGCCCGCGAAAATCAACAGGATGGATCGCT